>CAXTSI010000130.1:0-18394 GCA_964246695.1 uncultured bacterium | reverse complement strand
AGATTTACCCGTTTCATTGCGGTGTGACAGTTGTGGGTGCGGAATGTGGGTAATACCACTCCAGTAAATGAGCCGCTCCTTGAATTGACTTGGGTTCCAGTTGTACGGGAATAACAATGTGAGTGCTTGCCGCTAATGCCATTAAGGGCAAGGGACCAAGGGTAGCTGGGCAGTCAAAGATAATCAAGTCATGATCAAGAGGATAGTCAGTTAAGCGATCGCCCAGAAGGTAGGCTCCTCTTTTGTGCAAAACCAGCTCATCCGCTGTTTGCGTTAGAACCATTCCGCCTTGACAGATAACCACTTTGTCGGTTTTTTCTCTCCAGCAGGGAGTTAAGGGCCAAGAGCCGTCAAAGTCATCTCGGAGCACAGCGGCTAGAGTGTGTTCTGGCTCTGGCGGACTCAATCCACAAAAGAGCGTTAGCGACCCTTGGGGGTCGAGATCCATAAGGGCTACATTGAAAGAGCGTTTTGCTAGTTCGTAGGCTAAATGAACTGAAAGCGTCGTTTTACCACTTCCACCAGCATTGCTTATTACAGCTAGTCGAATTTGCATGGTTTTTTCTTTGAGTGCTATTCAAGCATATATCGAAACCCAAACATCATATATCGATATATGATAATTTTAACGAAAAAATTGGGGTAAAGAGGATTTGTACGACTTTACCCATAAGTTGACCAATTGCTTAACTTATGGGTTCTTGGCAACTTTTGGTGATCTTTGGTTGAGGCAAGGCAGAAGGCAGAGGGCAGAGGGCAGAAGGGAAAAGAAGGAAAATGTCCAAAATTCCTATGGCACAAGGGTTTCAAAACTTCTGCCATCTGCCTCCTGCCCTCTGCCTTAAAACGCGTTTCCGTGTTGATCACCAAAATCTGACAAGAACCAACTTATGCTTCCATTTAGATGCCCTAGGGCGTATTTAGCGCTCAAACCCCTGATTTTTCGTTGACCATTGCTTAAGTTCTGGTTCTAGAATTATACTTTTGCTCAACTTATGGGTTAAAAATCCCAATAGCGACCGTGACTACCCATACGTAAGAATCAACGTTTTAGTCCCTAGAATGCTTAACTTAAGGGTGAAGTCGTATTGCCCTCAGTTCAATAGTCAGCAGAGCAAGCGTCATCATGAGAGAAGAATTGCTATTGATAAACTTTGCACAGGAGTACTGAAGCGAGTCATTATGCTTAAGAAACTGCGACTGGAACGGTTTAAAAACTTTAAAGAAGCCGAATTAATTCTAGGTTCTTTGACCCTTTTGGTGGGAACAAATGCCTCGGGAAAAAGTAACATTCGAGATGCATTTCGGTTTCTTCATGGAATTTCTCGTAATTACAATCTAGCTGAAATATTCGGGGAAAAATGGATTGAAGGGGGCGTTCTTCAATGGCGTGGAATTCGTGGTGGAACGCGAGAAGTAACTTTTCAAGGTCAGTCTACTTTTGCCATAGAGGTATCATTGCCAATAGGGGAGAAAGACTCACTTAGGGAAGCAACTTATCGAATTGAAGTTAATCCAGGTACAAGCAGTAAACCCGCCACTGTTATTGCTGAACGTCTCTTGATCGCAGGGGAAAAAGATAGCGTTTTTGAAGCAGCCTATTCTGAACAAGGGCAGAATAATTTATCCGTCAAATTAAACGGTGTGCTGCTGAATGATCCAACTCAAACTTTTACAGATTATCGACCTATCGTTGCGCAGATGGCAGCAATGACAGCATCTCCATCAGTTAGAGGGGCAGCCCAGGCTGTAATGAAGGCTCTAAGTTCAATGCGGTTTTTAGATTTAAACCCAGATGCCATGCGGTTACCTTCCTTGCCTGGACAAACAATTTTGGGGGATAGGGGGGAAAACTTATCTTCTGTATTGCAGAAAATTTGTGAAAACCCCGAAAGTAAACTTGCACTCCTCCAATGGGTACAAGAACTAACCCCGATGGATGCTATGGATTTTGAGTTTCCTGGTGATTTTACCGGGAAAATCTTGCTAACCTTAATTGAGGAGAACGGGCAAAAAACATCTGCTATCAGTGCATCAGATGGGACATTACGTTTTCTAGCAATGATCGCTACGTTATTGGGTTCAGAAGCAGCACAATTCTATTTTTTTGAAGAACTGGACAACGGAATTCACCCTAGTCGGTTACACCTACTACTCCAACTCATCGAGCGTCAGGTTTCTCAAGAAACAATTCAAATTGTAGCTACGACTCACTCACCAGAGTTGCTTAGACTATTAGGAACACAATCATTGGAGTATGCCTCATTAACCTATCGGCTCTCAGATAAACCTGATGCCCAAATCAAACGGATTGTTGATATTCCATTCGCACGGCGTGTCATCCATGAGCAAGACTTGGCACGCCTCCATGAATCTGGGTGGTTGGAAGATGCAGTTAATTTCACTGAAGACGAGGACACAATCGAATGAATGTACTCGTGATTCCAGAGGATTTCCGTAAGGATCAATATATGCTCAAGCCAATTTTCATGGCGATGATGAAAGAAGTAGGCAAACCCAACGCAAAAGTTAGAGTTTGTCAAGATCCACTTTTAGGAGGCGTCAATGAAGCTTTGAAATGGGAACGCATTCAGGAAATTATTGAGCGTTACAAAGGCATGGTTAACCTGTTTCTACTTTGTGTAGATCGGGATGGTAAGTCAGGGAGAAAAATAGTACTTACGAACCTTGAGCAGCAAGCAGGAAATATATTAACTAGCGGTAGGTTACTTTTAGCAGAAAATGCTTGGCAGGAAATTGAGGTTTGGGTTTTAGCAGGTCATGACTTACCCAGTGATTGGAATTGGCAAGTAATCCGCGATGAAGTTAATCCCAAAGAAACCTACTTTCTTCCTTTTGCTACACAACGAAAGCTTTTAGATGCTCCTGGTGAAGGACGCAAGACACTGGCAGAGGAAGCGGCGCGAAGATATGAGCGAATTCGCCAACTTTGTCCAGAAGATATAGCAGATCTCGAAGACAGGGTTCGCTCATTCGTGGAAGGCAATACGTGAGCAATTCACAGTAAGAAACTGGAGTAACACCAAACGAATTTTACCCAAAGCCTGACCACTAGCCAAAACGATGATGAATCGTACTCAACTAGCGGTAGTTTAAGTCAGTTGACGGAGCGATTTTACCTCCGCGCGATCGCGCGGTAAAGGTAGTAGGATTTAAACCACTACCCATGAATAAACCAGACTACAATGCCCTACTCCGAAGTTTCTGGAGTAGTCCGACACTGACTGAAAGCGTCGAAGACAACACGAAAAACGAAGTTGAAGGGGACATCACTGATTTTTTAGCAGAGAGCATTCTTTGGCAAGAGACCGTCCCTTATAAACTCCCCGATCAACAACCAATGCCAGATAACTTACCTCCTGAATTAATAGCAGCACTTCAGAGAAATGGCATTACTCAACTTTATTCACACCAGTTGTCAGCGCTATTGGCACTCCGAAAAGGTAAGGATGTCATTATCACGACGGCAACGGCATCTGGCAAAACGTTAAGTGCATACCCGGCAATTCTGGAAGGCAGCTTAAATAAGGGTTACAGAGCCATCAGCTTTTACTCGTTGAAGGCTTTAGCACTCGATCAGTTCAACAAAATCTCAACCTTGCTTGCAGGCATACCAGAAGCTAGTCGTCCCAAAGTGGCAATGCTGACTGGTGACATCAAAACAGAAGAAAGAGAAAGGCTCTTGGCGACAAACCCCCATATTATCGGGGCGACCCCAGAGCTAATCCACTACCAGCTAAGAGCTAGTTGGAGGTCTGAGCATTGGAGTGCGTTCTTCAAGAAACTAAGGTACATTCTTGTGGACGAAAGCCACCTTTTCAGTAGTGTCATGGGTGCATCAATGGCCTTGCTTCTGCGAAGGATAAAACTTGCCGTGGATCATCATGGAGGTACGAGCGCCAAACTCCAATTTATTTTTCTTTCCGCCACAGTAGGAAATCCAGTTCAGCTAGCGCAACGGTTGTCTGGTCGCACTCGTGACCCGAATCGGTTAGTCTTGATTGATAAAAGTGGAGCAGCAGCGAGCGAAAAGCGGCTTTTGGTTCTTAAACCCAGCACCAATGCTAACCCCGATGCCGCCAGGATTATCCTATATTTAACCTGTATCAGAGTACGACTACCCACATCATGTCATTGACCATGAAGATGAGGGATTTGTTCTGGTAGGCAAACAGCTTACTGATTTCTACGATTTTATTCGTTCGGAATACATCAGTAGCAACCAAAAAAAACTTACAGCTTCACGCGACTACACAATGGTTGTCACAGCGGGAGAGAGTGGTCTGCGTGCTTCGGAAATTAGGTATTTGGATGCGCTCGGTCTTCATCGTGACCTGTTTTACAAAGAAAATCGTATCCAAACAAGGTATGGAAAAGGATTTAAAGGCTCAGGCAAAAGAGTCCGAAAAACAATTATGACATCCTTAGCTGGGGATACATTGAAAGCCTATGAAGAACATATACGACCACGTTTTCATTCAGCTAAAACTAACTCCGCACTGTTTCTTACAGAGAGTGGAGAACGCCTTTCTTATCAACAAATGTGGTATGCCCTCAACCGCATTGTGCAACAAGCACGAGCTGCTGGTTTAGATTTACCTTTCAAAATGAGTTGGCATAGTCTGCGTAAATCCTTCGCTACTAACTTGATGGAACAGCGACCAGATTTAGTCTGGGTGTTGATGGACATGATGGGCCATATCAACCCTAGCACACTACATCGTTACGTGAAGCATAGTCGGGAATATTATGAAAAATCTATTGACAGCATGATAAGCTCCCTGATGCCAAACCTTGTATAAGGAGCATCAAAATGCCTATTATCTGGAATCTTAAAAAGTGGTTAGCTGTAGAACGTGACATCTATCGTCCGGTAGATCTACAAACTCTACTGTCCGAGAAAGCTGGTATGAAGCTGTCACTACAAGCTATTTCCTCTCTGATTAATGGCAAACCTAGCGCCTTGAGACTACAAACAATTCAAGCTCTGTGTAATGCTTTGGACTGTAAACTCAGCGATTTCTGTGAAGTAATACCTGATTCTCCCAAACAGCAGCGAACGTACAGTACTGGAGCTGGGGATGAACCTCAACAATTGTATGGGAGCCAAAAGAAACCTCAACAACTTGAGAGCATTTTTCCCGACCCTCACCAATATACCAATCATGACGACGTTCAACGAGAAATCAGTTAGTGAACAGATAACTTGTGAAACCGATACATCAAACATATACTACGTCTATCTCGCGCTTTTGTGTTAATGGCACACTTTACGTCGGCTATACCAAGAATATTGAAAAGCGAATTGCAGCTCATAATGCAGGACATGGAGGACGTTATACACGAATTAATAGACCCCTAACTTTGGTAGCTTTCTGGTCTTTAAATAACCGATTAGCAGCCATAAAAAAAGAACGGCTTATCAAACGTCTACAGACTGAACAGAAGCTCCAATTGGCAGAATTAACCGCTGATTATTATCTAGGCTGTCCATGAAAAGTAAATCTTGTCTTGACCTAATTATTTGTGAAGTCTGCGGAAAACAAAGAAAAAAAACTTCCCAAGTTAAGAACCGTAATATCTGTACTCTTTGCCATAAACAAGAGCCAAGTACAGAATGTCCCCGTTGCGGACGCATGACACATCACGCCTCGACTTTAACAGGTTTATGCCCGTCTTGTACAGAAATAATTGCTCGACCTGTAGCAACTTGTAGTCGCTGCAATCAGCGCAAGAGAATAGATAATCAAGATGCTTGCCTTTGTAAAATCTGTAATAAAAACTTACATAAATACCAGAATAATTTAAAAAAGCAAGCACGTCTGAAAGAAAAGGGTCAGGTTAAATGTTGTCAGTGCGGCTGCTTGAGAGAATCCGTATTAGTGCATTTAAATATTTGCTATTCTTGCTATAATCAATTACGTCTTAATGATTATCAAATTTGTCCAAAATGCGAAAAAAATAAACTAATTTTCAATCGCAAGAGAACTCTTTGTCAGATCTGCTATAACCACTATAAAGCTCCTAAGTACTTACAGAGTTATCTGAATAAATACACGACACCATATGGTTACAACACCACTCTTTTTAACTTACTAACATCTACTATAAATTGGGAATCTGTAGATAAAAATACACTACGCAAGTGGCGTTATTTTGGGAAATTTTTACAAATTCAACCGCTGACTAATCCATTGACTTGGGAAGCTATCGAGGAATTACTACCTGATTTTGGAGCAACGCATCGAACTAAATCAAGTGACATTCGTACCTGTTTACTTGATTTAGGCTATTTGTTAGCTTCTCAAGGTCTAATTGAAAGTAGAGAAACTTATATTGCCAATCGTTATGCTCTATTACCAATCCAAAAAATTCCCCAAGAGTTACAACCACTAGCAAATAATTACGCCGCTTGGCTGAAAGACCAAAAGCATTCATTAGGAGATATACGTACCCACCTCTACTGCTTAGCTGCATTTTGGACATGGTGCTTTGAGCATAGCATTCGTTCTCCAGAACAGGTGCAAGTCCGTACCGTAAAAGATTACATTCAAACATTGTACTGGCAGTGGCAATGTTTAAGATGCCAATTTATAACACCTTTTGAACCCTATCAGTATCACTCAGAAAAAAAATGTTCTAATTGCGGGACGATTAATTATTTGACCCAGATTAAGCGTTATAGCCAGGAAACAGTACGAAACCATAAGGGAAAATTACTTGTCTTTTTTGACTGGCTCAAAATTAATAGGAAGGTTATTATCAATCCTGTTCAAGAAAAAGTATCAGCTACCCGTCCCAAAATTCAGCATTACTCACCAGAAGTTATTAAATGTTTGTGTGAATATATTCAATTACAAGATGCAGAACCAACCAAAGCTTTAATTCTGTATCTCATCCTCATACATGCTTTTAGTCTGTGGGAACTACAATATGCTCAAATTCCAAAAGTGTTACCACTGCATCAAGATATTCCACCCCTGACTTTAGCTTCTGCTTACAGTTTAAGAGTGCCTAAGCCGCAAACTTCTTATGGTAGATGTTCGCCGGGAAGACAAGAGGAGCTACTGAAATTTCCCCTGATCGCTGCGCCTTGGCTAAAACCTCTATTGTCACGTTACGAATGCCATCGTCAACAGATTCTCAAAAACCAAAATAATTACTTCTTACTTGTTGCGCCTGGTCGCACTCGGCACGTTCGCCCAGTAAGTAAAGGTTTTATCAAAAATGTTGTACGGCAAGTTTGTCTGGATGTGTTAGGTACTGCTTGTAACGTTAAGCTTCTGAGACAGACAGTAGCGATTATGTACGCCGATCAGACTAATGGAACAATTCTGAAGTGGATGGGATGGGAAGACCAACAAGCTTTCTTCTACACTTGGGGACCAAGGGAATTGATTAATATTTATCCAATCAACGATTGACCAGAAGAAAACTAGCCATCTACAAACAAACAATACACAATAAAATATTAGCACCATGACAAATCCACTCTTGGATTCAAAGAGCGAGCATTGCCTACTTAAAAGAGTTTTTGATTTAGATCCAGAACTATTGGCATGGTATGAAAATCAATCAGATATTACAACAATTATCAACTCATCTCTACGGCAGTATCGGACACATCATTGTTTTCTAGAACAGGCAGGCTGGCGATATCAAATTAAGGCAAGTTACAAGCTTTATGTTACCGATAGAGATGGGATTAAGTATGTCTGTGATATCAGTTTTGATGATTTTACTCTTGCACATAAATTTCTTCAGGCTTTTCTAATTCATGAAAGTGGCGGGAGATGGGTAACCAGAAATCGCATAATATTTACTAATTCACCTGGAAAAAGCTAACTCTGTCTATGAAGTCCAGGCTCAAAGAAAACGGCACCTTACACACGCTCTTGTCAGTCTGTGATGAATCCAGGACGGCCGTTGGGCCACGCGGGCATAGGGCATAGGGCATAGGGCATAGGGCATAGGGCATAGGTAACGGACCGCATTCTCTTGACTCAGATTCCGTATTTCCATTTTGAGTCGCTCAATTCCCGACTGATACCGTGTAATACTTGGTTAGTGGTTGACGCTTATCGGTGTAAGAAGGAGGATAATCTTTTGGTGACTCCCGTGTAATACTTGGTAGCAAGAGTGAGCGATGCCCCAATTCCTCTCTGCCCGTTCGGGATCGCCTGCGTTTTGTTGTGATTGTAGTTTGAAAACACGCCCTAACCCTAAATTAATATTTGAACCATCATCGCTCTTCATACCAATATCAGGGGAAATCGCATTTCCCCTAGATTATATCAAATCCGTTTGAATCGGAATTATTCCTATGAACCTCTCCCTCTGCCCCCGAGAGCGTCTTTACAGTTTTTTAATCATTCAGATGCTACCGTCCATGATATTACACGGTAGCGCTGACAAGAGTTAAGACTCTAAAATTTCGGTGTAATACATGGTAAAGTCTTTATGAAACGGGATATTCAGGGGAAGTTTGCGCTTAAAAACGATGATTACCGTATAGTCCGATCTTTGCGGTTAACGGATCAAACCTGGAAGGCTTTGGGTATCGCTTCTGAATGTTTGGGGTTGACGAGGGCTGACTATTTGTCAGAAATAGTCAATCGGGATCTTTTACCATGTAATACATGGGAAACCGAGTCAGATTTTTCCTGTATTACACAGAAGGACACAGCACTCCAACCAAGTATTACACGGTATCAGTCGGAAATTGAGAGCCTTCGTACACAAATAGACAATCTCCGACAAGAAAATACCTTGTTGCTGGAACGGGCAACAATGACCTTTATCGAGGTCGTAAATTGTGAAGCTTTACGTGATCGCATTTTATTTGACCTTAAATTGGGGCGACAAGCCTCCGGATATAAAGCTGCCCAAAAAGCTCTTAATCGCTTTATTACTGAGCTTAAGTACTTAGCTGACCGCCTTCCTCCGACTTCGCGTTGGGAAAACAAGCGGTAAATCTGGGCAACCCCTGACCCCACGCCCGCAGTGTGGAGCGCGAAGACCTGACGACAGAAGCGATACTCGGTCGAGCTTCGCGCCTTACATCCGATGGTTGGTTCGGCTTAAATTGCACGGACGCTTCATTAAATGGTCTTGTTTGAACTGTATGGGCAATTTTTGCTCTTGTTGCCGCTTCATCTTCCGTAGACTTGAATGGACATGAAGGTACAAACGGCATACCGTTCAAACAAGACCATTAAATGACAAACGCCCTTCTTTTTAGACTACAAAACCTCCGAAAGTACCGCTACACCCGATGGCGCAGGTATTGATTGTCCAATAAGAGTCTTCGGTTTACCCAACCCAGATTTACACCTGTTTAATGAAAGCGCTTCTGCATCCATTGAAAAGAAAGCGCCGATATGAATCGCAAACTTTCCCTGTATATCCCGTTTCATAGAGTTAACCATGTATTACACCGATAGGGTATAGCTTCCTCGAGACCATCAATTAAATTTTTGAGTACATCCCGCACTCACTCAAAAGACCACAGACTCATTGCAATTACGAGCGATCGCCAATTGTGCGCCCTTAAATGCGAAAGGCACTTGCGTTTGTTTTCCTGATTGCCTGTTCGATTATCAATCGCTGGTATCGCCTTTGATTGTGATCCGTACATCAGCACGAGGTATATCACATCTTGCACCATTCTCAAGAAAATCTAAAAAACCGGTGAGTCCAGCGCGCATGTTGTCGGTTTTCCCGACAGAGGCGACTGGCGAACCCAAAGGGGTTTCTCAACGACCAACAAAGGGTTTCAGCCTTCAATATTTGCACTCGTCCCCGGTTTTTGATGCTGGTGCAAGATATCAGTCAGGAGACATTAATGAGAAATTTTTTAGATGCACCACACGCTTATTCTCATCGTTACCCACAGTCTTTAATTTACCTGACGCCTGCTGCTTAACTGAACCGTATTGAGTCCTGGCTTCATTAGTAAAATGTCTAATGTTTTTTTCATCAACAGATCAACCAAAACTTAAAACATTAGAGAATCTCGTAGATCATGATGTTGTCGAAGAGGCTAATGTACTAAGGCAATGCTTCTGCTACAAAGAAATCGGCTTACCTAAAGCCCAAACATTAGCTTTGAGATATTCAATTGCCTGGGGGATGGAAATCAAAGCAATAACCAAACGCTTTAACCCAAAAATGGTACAGGCAGGGTACAAAACACTGTCAATTGTGATTGGGTGTGTGGATAATGCTTCGGCGCGAGAGTCACTTTCACAAGTGCTGAAAGATAAGGAGTATAATCACGGTTCTGCTCCTTCAATCTGGTATTTAGACTGTGGAAATAGTAAAAGTAGCGGACAGGTTCTATTAGGGTCAAGTCTATCCAATGACCCACAAGACTATACCTTTGGACCACTAGGCTGTAGCCAAATCCCTTCCCCAACAATCCAACATCCAGAACTTTTGGTTCCACTACCAGAGGAATTGGAGGATAACAATTTATCGTGCGAACAAATGGCTCTGTTCAATACTCAAAGCTTGAACATCAACCAACAAGTAGCAGCAGTTGCCACTGATTATTTAGTTCAACTGACAACGGGGGAATTAAAACGTTTCTCCACTTACTTCGATTCAACAAGTGCCAGTATGCGATCGCTTTATCTTACCCAAGAGTCCATCTTGAAAGCGATCCAAAATTAACCACTATTACTGGTGTGTCAAGACACACCAGTGATAACGAGATCCAGCAAAGAGTGTGCAACTAGTCGCAGACCTCCAGCTATCAAATCGATAACGAGTTCTGGAGGTTCTGTACTGCTTAGTAGGCGATTTGCTGAACTCTTTGCACCAATTTCTCAGTCGGCACTCACCTGATTAAGAAATAGGTCGAAAAACAGCTAATTACTATATTAGTGGGGTGCGTAGTGAAAATCCTTGTTTACTGCAAATACTTCAATTACAAGAATCTGCTGGAAATGCCAAAGGTTGAACAGTTTGTAGTGGAACTTCCTCAAATTCCTCAAGTAGGTGAAACAATTGTTGTTAAACGAATTTTACCCAAGAAACAGTCTGTGATTATTTTTGAGTACATTGTCACAGCAGTGCAGTTTAATGCATCTAGGGAATCAAATAATTTACCACACGCAAGAGTCAAAGCATTTTTAATGCAATGCTGGCAGGATACTTCAAACTTTAAGGTGAAGAACTCTTTGGAGAAATAGTCTTTTTCGATTATGAAATTGGGAGCAAAGTGGTAATTTGAAAGTGCGATCGCCCTGACCCTAATCAAGATACGATCCAGCAACAGTATTTATTGGCACAACCATTTATTTGAAATGACTTTAAACACAACATTATGTTTACTACGATAAAGAATTAAACAAATTAATACCTGAAAATGTAAAATAATTGATTGATAATTTTTCCCATAAATACAGGGAAGCTATAGAAGAAATTCATATTTTTTTGCCATATAAATTGATGAATCATCCAGTTGAACGGTGGAAAACTTCGACAGGAGGAAATATTGGTCGATACTTTAAAGTTTTACTTCGCTGTTCAGAAAGATTAAAAGGTAAAAATCAAGCAATTATTAATTGGCAAAGAAAACAATACTCTTTAAAGTCTAAATTGTTACAATCTACTCAGGAAAGTTTTATTTTAGCTGATAGCGACAACGAAAGCAGCTTAAATATTAAAATTTTAATGAGCAAAGAAGAGGTGATCGCTGTAAAAATAACCAAGTTTTTGTCAGAATCAGAAAAAGTGGGAAAAGTTCTTTTTGAAACCGCTGTTCCCATAGCTCTGTGGATTCGGGAAGATCTATCTGAGATTGAAACTGAATTAAATAACCTTCTTGAGGGTACTTTACAAGAACTGCCAGAAAAAGTAAAACACAAAAGAATAGAGGCTGGTGACTTCGAACAGCCAAGTCGTCTTATTGGTCACCATTTATGCTTACTCTGGGACGACCCAAATTTACTACCACCACAACAACTTTTGACAGACCATAAACTCTAAGAATTAACTATGAATGGGAATGATTGGCAGGCTTTTACAGGAAGAAGTGACATTGAACCTCACGATTTGAAATTGCCACCCCCTCCTAATTGGCGACCCTTTGGGAAAGATATCAAGCCAGGGGAAAGTCGTCGCCAAAGAAGAGGAACAACTTTCCAAGCTAGGGAAGAAGAAATCAAAATGGTCAATGCAGCTTTATTTCTGCGGCGACCTTTACTAATTACGGGAAAACCAGGGACAGGGAAATCGTCTATTGCCTATGCGGTAGCTAGAGAATTAAAACTAGGAGAAGTATTATATTGGTCTATTACTACTCGTACCACTCTCAAAGATGGGCTTTACAACTACGACGCGATCGCCAGATTACAACAGCTACAAGAAGTGAAGCAGCAGCAACAGGATAATTCTTCACGAGGATCACAACAGAAACAAGAACAGCAACAGCAAGAATCACCCCTTAAAAGTATTAAGAAATATATTACACTCGGACCTTTAGGGACAGCTTTCATACCATCAGAACAGCCTCGCGTTCTCTTAATTGATGAAATTGACAAAAGTGATATCGATTTACCTAACGACCTCTTAACTATTTTTGAAGAAGGACGCTTTGAAATTCCTGAACTTGTCAGAATTAAAGAAGAAGTTCCCAAGGCTACGGTTCGCACTGCCTATACAAGAGAGTCAAAAGATGCCAGCTATACAATTTCCGAAGGGCAAGTAATCTGTGAGGCTTTTCCATTTGTGGTTTTAACCAGTAATGGAGAGCGAGACTTTCCCCCACCCTTTTTAAGGCGATGTTTGCGTTTAAACATGAAAGAGCCAGACAAAGAGCATCTAATTAAAATCATTGCGGCTCATTTAGGCAAAGAAATGGAAGATCCTAGCGATCCTAAGAAGTTAAATGACCAAAAACTTGATGCCATAGTTGAGGACTTTATGAAGCGAAGGGACGAAAAAACGTTAGCCACTGACCAACTCCTCAATGCCCTGTTTATGGTAACAAAAGGACGCATATCAGACGACAAAGAACTCATCGACCTACTTCTTCAAGATTTAGGTCAGGGGGGAGAAGATGAATGAGCAATCTTCTTGCCGTCCCACAGTTGAACGCTTAGTAGATTGCTTAGAGCGTAGCGGGTTAATCAAACGTTTAGAACTGAGTGATGAGGATATAGCCGATACTATTTGGTTAGCCTTGCAGATGGGGCTTGCGAATAATACAACAGAACAGGAACAGCCCAATTTCCAAGAAAGACTACTAACTATTGACAATCAGGGGGGAACAACAGCCAAGTCTTCCACGAAGGAAAATCCAACCATCAATGTTTATTCCGAAGAGCTTGCCAGTCAAACCATCACTGGTGGTTTACCTTTTCCAGCACCCGCTGCCCCTGCCTTACAAAATAAACTGTCAATTGGTAGAGCCTTGCGACCTCTGATGCGGAAAGTTCCTTCCACAGTCAGAAAGACCCTTGATCCTGAAGCTACCGTCACCCGCATTGCCGAAACGAATATTTGGTTGCCTGTCATCCAACCACAACCAGAACGCTGGCTGCAACTTGAGTTAGTAATCGAAGAATCACGTTCTTCATTTATTTGGACAGAAACTATTGATGAATTACACAAACTGTTGCAGAATCACGGTGCATTTCGCACCATCAGAGCTTGGAGGTTATCAAGTACAGGTAATGACCATTTACAATTAACTAAACGGACAAGAGACAGTCAAAAAAGTCACTGCCAGCATAGTTACCGAGAACTCATCCATAGCAATGGACGTGGTTTAATTCTACTTGTTAGTGATTGTGTATCTAGCATCTGGCAGCAAGTAAAAATTTACCAATGGTTGCAGAAATGGTCAAATAAAATACCAACAGCAATTATACAGCTTTTACCAGAAAGACTGTGGCAAAGTAGTGAGCTAGGCTTAGGGAATAAACTATTATTTAAAGCTTCTAAACCCGGCGTACCTAATTCTAATTTAATATTGCCATCGCCGTGGGAAGAACTAAAAAGAAAACAAGTCTTAAAATTGCCTGTAGTAACCCTAGAAGCCTTCTCACTAGGAAATTGGGCAAAAGTTGTAGCTGGTCGAGGAAATACCAGCACCCCAGGATTCGTCTTCGATCTGGAATTTGTAGCCGAACAAGTTAAACAAACACAAACAGCAAAACCAGAGGAATTATCACCAAAAAACTTAGTAGATCGTTTTTTGGCTACGGCTTCACCCACAGCACAAAGACTAGCCGGATTAATGGCAGCCGTACCTGTAAATTTGCCAGTAATACATCTCATTCAAAAACAAAAAACCTTACTGCCCCAACCAGCCACACCAGTACCCATAGCCGAAGTATTTTTAAGTGGGATAATCCAGCGAGTTAGTCGTTCAGAGAACGATAAAAATCCTCAATATGATTTTGTTCCAGAAGCGAGAAAAATACTTAACCGGGCAATGCGCTTAGACAAAACTGAAGAAGTCTTAGACGTGGTATCGGGTTACATAGCAGAAAACTTGGGGTTATCAATCAAAAGCTTTACCGCACTTTTATTAAGACACCAAGATTTGAGTAAGGAACAACAAGAACAAGTATTACCCTTTGCTAGAGTAACAATAGAAGTCTTACAAAATCTTGGTGGCGAATACGCAAATTTTGCTAAAGAAGTTGCTGGCAAAATACCACCTGTAACAGTTGTAGAGCCAAAGCAAGAGCAGGAAGTTGACGGAAGCTCTGGTATAACCTCTGAATTTGATGACCTCAGTAACCCTCGCTACACCCAACTCCGTGACTTACTAGCTGCTGGAAATTGGAAAGACGCTGACCATGAAACCTACCTGGTGATGCTCAAAGTTGTAGGTCGTTCTAGAGGTGATTGGATTAGAGATGAAGAACTTTTAAATTTTCCCTGTACCGACCTACGCACTATAGACAGTTTATGGGTAAAATACAGCAGTGGGCGTTTTGGCTTCAGCGTTCAGAAGAAAATTTACCTAGAAGTCGGTGGTATACCCGACGGCAAATTTGATAGAGAAGCCTGGGAAAAATTTGGTGATCGCGTGGGATGGAGGAGAGTGAATAATAAAACCTGGATAAATAACAGCCAGGTTACTTTTGATACCACAGCCCCTGTTGGACACCTCCCCTGTTGGATGTGGGTAATAAGAATATATAGAGAGGTTGGTTATAGTAATTTTATTGGTTATAGTAATTCTATTGGTAATATTAGTAGCTCCGAATTTGACTTGGATTTTGGTAATAGTTCTGAAAACAGCCCCGACTTGGACTTGGTTTTGGGATTTGAATTGAGTGGGAGTAGATTTAGAGATAAAAAATTCTCTTCTCTCGCATTCAGACTTGTGAATTGTAACCTGTAAACGTTTCCGAGTTTTGAAAAGATTTATTACAGCACTCCTTTCCACGACAGAATCAGCTTTAACATCACCATAACCTACCGTCAAGACTCAACAATATGGTGTGCCTATTTTAGTCCTGAAACGGTTGAAATGCAAACTAATTTACCTCATCCCAAAACAGAATCGGCTCTAGCTGCGATGTTTATATCTAGTGGCGTTAATAAAAGTAACCGAGAACAATTTGCACTCTTATTAATGCAGAAAATTAAAGTAGATTCCTACGGAAGCGAAAAATTTTTTGAGCCGCTCATTGTTGGGTCTGTCCCAGTTTACCTCGGCGCTCCAAATATTGCTGAATATGCTCCAGCACCCAAAAGCTTTATTAACGTGCATGATTTCTCAAGTGTGGATAAACTGGCTGAATACTTAACCTTTTTATCTAATAATGAAGCTGAATATAACCAATATTTGACATGGAAAAAAAATGGAATTAGTGAATCTTTTATATAAAAAGCTGAACAGCATAGATATAGCGCTTTTTCTAAGCTTTGTAAATTCCTTCAATAAAGGCTAAGTAAGTTGATATATGACAATTCCTAAAATTATTCATCAGACTTGGAAAAATGAATCTATCCCCCAAGAAATGGCAACTTTTCAGCAGACTTGGAAAGAACATCACCCTGACTGGGAATATCGGTTGTGGACTGACCGAGACAACCGCGAATTTATCGAAAATTATTACTCCTGGTTCTTACCTGTCTACGATGCCTACAGAGAAAATATCTGCCGTGTCGATGCAGTACGCTATTTCATCATGTATCATTACGGTGGAGTGTATGTCGATCTAGATTTTGAATGTTTGCGACCAGTTGACAAACTGCTAGAAGAACATCGCTTGATATTTGGGCTAGAACCTTCTGCTCACGTTGATTTACCCCAAGTTAAATTTCGTAATTTCAAGCAGATTGTCTGTCCTTCTTTTATCGCCTCTGAACCTGCTCATCCTTTTTGGTCGTATTTTTTCCAACATTTAGTTCAAAATCATTATTTCCCAGGTCCTTTAGATGCAACGGGACCATTTGCTCTAACTCGCGCCTACAATAATTACTCTGCACCATCAGAAATCAAGCTAGTACCAGCAAAATTGCTTTATCCCGCAACAAAGTTTGATTGCTGGGAAGGAAGAATAAACAACCAAAAATTTCGCCAAACTCTTGAGCAAGAAGCCTTTGCAATTCATCACTGGCATGGGACATGGTTTAAAGACAAAACAGCAGCAACGGCAGCACAATTCGCGGAAAAGTTACCACTTTCCTTAATGAAAAAAGGACGTGTTGTTCTGCATTCTACTTTCAAGTACGACTTGTATCAATCACTATCTGGTGCAGAGATTGAACTGCCACTCATTTCCTGCCTGATGGTCACTAAAAATCGCGTCGAACAGGCGAAATGTGCTATTCAATGCTTCAGTAACCAAATCTATGATCATCGAGAATTAGTCATCATAGACGATGGGGAAGATGAGGGTTTAGCAGAATATACCCAACAGTTGCAAGACTCACGGATAAAATACCTGCGTTTGCCATCAGAGAATAAAACGTTAGGGGAATTGCGAAATCTGGCTGTAAAGGCTGCTAGTGGTACTTACATTTGCCAATGGGACGACGATGACTTATCTGACCCCTTGCGTCTAGAAGTGCAAATGGCAGCGCTATTGGCATTAGCTGCCCAGGCGTGCTTTTTACAACGCTGGATGTTGTGGTGGCCTTCTAGTCGGCGGTGGGCGATATCTCGGATTCGGATTTGGGAGGGGTCGATTTTGTGTTTAAAATCTCAAGTGCCAGCTTATCCAGAACAGAGGCAAGGCGAGGATACTCAGGTAGTCGGACAAATTATGCAACATTGTCGAGTAGCACTATTAGACTGTCCGCAACTTTATGCTTACGTTATCCATAATCGCAACACTTTTGATGCAGAGCATTTTGAACAACACTGGCAATTGGCAAGCAAAAGATTTGAAGGTAGAAATTATGACTTTATAGTCAGCGAACTTTGCGACCGATTGCCGATAGGATGTTATCCGCAGGTAAATTTCACTTCCCAACCCACTTTACTACCTGTATCCGCAGGTTCAGCAGCAGCACCTAACTTGACATCATTCGTTGCTGAACCTAGCCAAGCACCATTGGTTTTAGACTCGAACGCATTCCCTAAAATTTTAATATTAACTCCCGTTAAAGAGGCTAGGCAGTTTTTACCCAAATACTTGGAGAATTTGTTGCGTTTAACCTATCCTCATGACAAGATTTCGCTAGGATTATTGGAGAGCGATAGTACAGATGGAACTTTTGATTGGCTACAGGAAAAGTCTAATCAATTCCACCAGAATTTTGCTCGGTATACTTTATTAAAACGAGATTTTAATTTTCACCATACCCAGCCACGTTGGGAACCTACCTTGCAGTTTCAACGCCGCTCTATTTTGGCAAAAAGCCGGAATTTCTTGCTTTCTCAGTCTCTAACGGATGAAGAATGGGTATTTTGGTTAGATGCAGATGTGTCTGATTATCCTGAAGATATTATTCAAAAGCTTCTGACAACAGGAAAAGAAATTGTAGTGCCGAATTGCGTTGTTGAGCCAGGAGGTAAAACATTCGATTTCAATACTTTTAAATTTAAACCGGGCGCTCAGTCGAAAGATTGGAGTCGTTACATTATAGATGGTATTTTACAACCACCAAAAAGTGAAGGAAGATTTTATCTGGACGATTTGCGAGATCAGGAGATTGTTGAGGTTGATGGAGTTGGCGGTACTATGTTGCTAATTAAAGCCGATCTGCATCGAGAAGGACTGATGTTTCCACCCTTTAGTTATAAGCTATACATTGAAACAGAAGGACTGGGGATGATGGCAAAAGACATGGGTTATCGCTGTTGGGGGTTACCTCAACTAGAAATTGTACATACTCCCCATTAGCTCGACTTTATCCATTTAAGCAGCGTAGCCTAGGGTATCGGTCAACCGTT
>CAXTSI010000129.1:0-18406 GCA_964246695.1 uncultured bacterium | reverse complement strand
GTGGGGAGTGGGGAGATGAGGGAGATGAGGGAGATGAGGGAGATGAGGGGGATTAGGGAGATGAGGGAGACAAATTAACCTCCTCATCCTCCTCATCCTCCTCATCCTCCCCACTCCCTAATTTAAAATTCAAAATCGAAAATCTAAAATATATAGTGCGTAGGGTAGTTTTTTGTAGTACTAATGTTCTAGGAACACTTGTATTTACTTCCCTACAAATTTATGGAACGTCTAACAGAAGTTCAACAAGAACTTTACGATTGGCTGGTGCAATACATCCGATCGCACCAGCATTCGCCTTCAATTCGCCAGATGATGCAGGCGATGAACCTGAAGTCGCCAGCACCAATTCAAAGTCGCTTGGAGCATTTACGGGTTAAAGGGTACATAGAATGGAGTGAAGGTAAGGCGCGGACGATTCGGATTTTGGCGAATCTAAAACAAGGAGTGCCAATTTTGGGCACAATCGCTGCAGGTGGTTTAATAGAACCCTTCACTGATGCTGTAGAAAATCTAGACATTTCCAATTTGTCCTTACCTCCCCAAACCTATGCTTTGCGGGTAACAGGCGACAGCATGATTGAAGATTTGATCGCCGAAGGAGATGTGGTATTTCTACGCCCAGTGGAAGAACCAAACCATTTGAGAAATGGTACTATCGTCGCCGCTAGAGTCGATGGATATGGTAATACATTGAAGCGGTTTTATCGCCAAGGCGATCAAGTCACCCTCAAACCAGCAAATCCTAAATACAACCCAATTGAAGTGAACGCCATTCAGGTACAGGTACAAGGTTCCCTCGTCGCCGTTTGGCGCAGTTACAACTGATAAATAGGTAATGGCTAATGGCTAATGGCTAATCGCTAACAAAAAACTAGCAATTAGCCATTAGCAATTAGCAATTAGCAATTAGCCATCTTAGTTATTACAATTTTATGTATTTGATCCAAAATCAAAAGCAGCTGCCCACTTTTCAACTCAAATTACCATTTGCAGGGGAAAGTAAGGGCAGTTATCATCAGCAATCATTACCAGGATGCCCGAAAATGCCACTATCTCTGCAATTGCGGGGATATCAGCGACTTGCAGTCAATAACTGGTTTGCTAACAACGGCAGAGGTACGCTGAAAATGGCAACTGGTAGTGGGAAGACAATCACTGCGTTGGCGATCGCCTGCCAATTATACAAGCAAATTAACTTACAAGTGTTGCTAGTGGTGTGTCCCTACCGCCATCTCGTTACTCAATGGACACGAGAATGTGAAAAATTTAATCTGCAACCGATCTTAGCCTTCGAGAACTTACGCAGTTGGCAAAGTCAACTTTCTACCCAACTTTACAACCTGCGTTCTGGTTCTCAACCGTTTCTCACAATTATCACCACTAATTCTACCTTAATCGGAGATGGGTTCCAATCTCAACTCAAATATTTCCCCGAAAAGACTTTAATCATTGGAGACGAAGCACATAACTTAGGCGCACCCAAGTTAGAAGAAAGTCTACCGCGCCGCATTGGGTTGCGACTGGCTTTGTCTGCAACACCGGAAAGGTATTTTGATGAAGGTGGCACCCAATCTTTGTTTGATTATTTTGGTCCAGTTCTCCAACCTGAATTCACCTTGAGAGATGCCATTACTCAAGGTGCTTTGGTGCATTATCTTTACTATCCTATACTAGTGGAATTAACAGAAACAGAAAGCCGTGCCTACGCCAAATTAACAGAAAAAATTGGACGGGCGCTGCTGTATCGCGATCGAGAAAATGTCTTTACAGAAGATCAAGAAGATTTGAAACCGTTGTTGATGCAGCGAGCAAGGTTAGTCGGTGCGGCGGAAAATAAGTTAAATGCCTTGCGTGAGTTAATGACAACTCGCCGAGAAACGACTCACACATTGTTCTATTGCAGTGACGGTTCACAAGAGGAGGAACGTTCTAGCTTGCGCCAACTTAAAGCCGTTACCAAAATCTTAGGGGGAGAACTGGGTTATAGAGTCAGCACCTACACCGCCCAAACAACCTTAGAAGAACGGGAAATTTTGCGTCGTCAACTGGAAAGCGGCGAATTGCAAGGTTTAGTGGCAATTCGCTGTTTAGATGAAGGAGTAGATATTCCGGCAATTCAGACTGCTGTGATTTTGGCAAGTTCTGGTAATCCCCGTCAGTTTATCCAACGACGCGGACGAGTTTTGCGTTCTGCACCCGGTAAGGAACGTGCTACCATATTTGACATGATTGTTTTACCACCAGATTTAGACAGGAAAACTCTAGAAGTAGAACGTAATTTGCTGCGAAAGGAATTACTTAGATTCGTCGAGTTTGCCGATTTGGCTGACAATGCAGGTGAAGCTAGGATGAAACTATTATATTTACAAAAGCGATATGGGTTAATGGATATTTAAGTGGGGAGCAAAGTTGACAACGGATGTGGCAGCGGATGTGGCAGCGGATGTAGCGGATAATTTATCTATGAGTCTTACAGTTAAATCATCCGTAAGCATTCAGCTATCAGCGGTCAGCAGTCAGCTATCAGAGGAATTTGTTAACTTGTGTAACACAAGAAAGTTCTTACAAGTCATACAAGCGCTCTTGCTGATGGCTGACGGCTGAATGCTTACAATCATCCGTTACATCCGTTACAACATCCGTTGCGCGGATAATTTATCTATGAGTCTCACAGTTAAATCATCCGTTACATCCGTTACAAAATCCGTTGCCTAACAGAATTTTAAGATTTGTAAAGGTGCATTTACGGTTGATGGCGAGATTACAGAAGAGTAAGATAGATAAAAAATCAATTTAAAAAGCCCGATGACCAAGGAAACCAATATTGATGATGTTCAAGAACCGATTACCAGTGCTGCTGCAGAAGTGCGGCAAATAATTGAGCAGGTATGGCAACTAGAAAAAAGCCGATTAGATAAGAAAATTAACAGCCATATTAATGATGATATCTTGGCAATTGTGAAGGAAGCTGTGCGATGAAGCTGACTTCAATTAAGCTTTGCAACTTTCGCTCTTTTTATGGTAGAACACCAGAAATCATCCTTGCCGGAGGAGATATTCGTAATACCACAATTATTCATGGCAATAATGGAGCGGGAAAAACTAGTTTGCTGAATGCGTTTACTTGGGTGCTATATGAGAAATTTAGTGCAGCTTTTGCTTCTACTGAGCAGTTAGTAAATAAGCGTGCTATAGCCGAAGCTAAACTAGGGCAAGCTGTTGAATGTTGGGTAGAAGTTGCTTGGGAACATCAAGGAAAACGCTACCGCGTGAAACGTCAGTGTCGGGTTTATAAAAATGAAACTAACTTTGACGTTGGCAAGACAGAATTGTTTATGCAAGTAGCTGGGGATGATGGCAAATGGTATTTCCCGCCACAGCAACCAGAGGAAGTGATTGGGCAAATTTTACCTGCTAGTTTACATCAATATTTCTTCTTTGACGGCGAGCGTATTGAAGAGATAGTCCGTTCTGACAAAAAAGCTGAAATTGCTGAATCTACAAAGATTTTCTTAGGTGTAGAGGTCATCAACCGCTCCATTAGACACTTAGGAGAAGCGAAAAAAAGTCTAGAAAATGAGTTAAAAGCAATTGGTGATTCGGAAATTAAACAGCTTTTGCGACAGCAGGAAAAGATAGAACGGGAAATTGAGCGCATCACCAAGCGACAAACAGAAATCAAACAAGAGTTGGAATATCAACAGACTTTTAAAAAAGAAACGAGTAACCATTTACGAGAACTGAGTGCTGCTAAAGAATTGGCAGAAAGAAGGCAAGAGTTGGAAAAACAAAAAGCATCCAACCAAGAAAACCTCAGACAAACCAGAGAAGCGCTCAAAAAAGCAATTTCGACACGGGGTTATACTGTTTTACTGTCGGAAACTACGGTGCAATTTCGGTTAATTGCCGAAGATTTGAAGCAGCGAGGCGAGTTAACTGCGGGGATTTCACGGGAATTTGTGAATAACTTGCTCAACGAAAAGCGCTGTATTTGTGGCGCAGACTTACGCACGGGAAATCACTCTCATGAGAATGTGAAAAGCTGGTTAGATAAAGCAGGTTCTTCGGCGGTGGAAGAAACAGCTATCCGCATGAGTGCACAAGTGGATGAAATTGATAAGCAAGCCGTGGCATTTTGGTCAGAGATTGATCGGGAGCAAGCGAGGATTAATCAGTTAAGACAAGCTCTTTCAGAAGTTGAAAGTGAGTTAGATAATATTCAAGAACGGTTGCGAAAAGATGCAAATGAAGAAATTAGCAATTTGCAAAAGCGCTTGGATGAGATAGAAGCAAAAATCCAAGAGTTAATGCTAGAACAAGGTGCAAATCTGCAACAAATTTCTCATTTCAAAACTGAGTTGGAAGGTTTGAGTAAGCAAATTGCCAAGCAAAAACTCAATGAGGAAAGACAAGTACTTACCCAACGACGCATTGCTGCAACTCAAGATGCGATTGAACGGTTAACGGAAGTGAAAGTCCGCCAAGAACAACAGTTTCGCTTTCAATTGGAGAAGCGGGTACAAGAGATATTCAGTGAAATTTCGTTTGCGCCATACACTCCTAAAATTAGTGATAAGTATGAACTGACGCTGGTAGAGAATACAGCAGGTGTAGAAGCACCAGTTGCAGCTTCCACTGGTGAAAATCAAATTCTGAGTTTATCTTTTATTGGCAGCATTATTGACAGGGTGCGGGAATGGAGTGAAAAAAGAAAAATGCTGATGGGACCGGATAGCAGCACTTTTCCGATTATCATGGATTCGCCTTTTGGCAGTTTAGATCAACAATATCGCCGACGAATCGCCAAGACAATTCCCAAATTAGCGAGTCAATTGGTGGTTTTGGTAACTAAGACTCAGTGGCGAGGCGAAGTAGAAGAAGAAATGGCACAGAGAATTGGTAGGGAATATGTGCTTACTTATTATTCTTCTAAGCCTGATTGCGAACAGGATTATGTTGAGTTTAGTGGTGAACGTTATCCTTTGGTAAGGCAAAGTCCAAATGAGTTTGAGTATACGGAAATTCTTGAGGTGAATAGGCAGGGGTAGGGTTTTTAAAGCGAGGCAATGTCCAGCCCTCACGCCCAAACCCTGTCCCAAGCACGTGTGTAACGAGTGTCCGATCCGGTGAGGTGAGGCCTTACAGCACCATTAAACCGTAGGGGCGCGGTTTCCGCGCCCTGACAATCATGATATAAGAGATGCATTTAACAGAATTCAAAGCCAAAAAATAGACAAGTAAATAGATAAAAAAATCATTGTTACTTTATCCTATGCTTCTGTATGCTTAACTACAGATTCTGCGGGAAAAGTTCAATTAATACCAGTCTTTGAGAAAATTGCACGTTATTTGATTGCCCTGTAATCTTCCGGATTTTGGCAGGACGTCGCAAGCGGGGGGCATAGTATAGTGCATTTTCTACTGAGAAAAGAACAAAACTGAATGATTATTCCAAGTGTAAATTTAGCTTGTGGTTGATGAGGTTTTGAAAAACTCTTAGGAATTGTTTTCATTCAAACAACACAACAGATCAACACTCAATCTCAAATTTCAAACGTATGAAACTCAAATCTTTTGCCCTAACAATTGCTACTGTAGGCATTGCTACGGTCACAGTTACGAAAGCTGTTGCACAAGAAGCTGTATCGTTTGAGGTTGTGGCTGATGGTCTTGATAACCCACGGGGTATCAGCTTTGACCCTTGGGGAAATATTTATGTAGCAGAAAGTGGTCGCGGGGGTGACGGAAGCGACGGAAGATGCATACCATCACCTAGCTCGCAATATATTCCATTATGTGCTGCTGAAAATGGTAGCCTTCTCAAAATTACTCCATTCGGAGTAAAAACGACGGTAGTCTCAAATCTCCCATCCATAGGGTTAGCACCTACTGGAGAACAAGCTGCAGGTCCTGCAGACATCAAGTTTGATTCCAGAGGTAATGCTTATCTTCTCATTGGCTTGGCTGGCAATCCCAAAGAACGCGATACAGTCTTAAAAGAGCCTCAACTTGGACAGTTATACAAAGTCAACCTAAGAGATGGTTCATTGACATCTATAGCTGATTTTGGAGCTTACGAACTCAAAAATAATCCCGATGGCACTGATACTATTTCCAACCCTTATTCTTTCACGATTAAGGGTGATTATGCTTACGTTGTTGATGGCGGTGGAAACTCTATATATCAGGTAGCACTTGATGGCAGCGGTATTAAGACCGTAAAAGCCTTTGCTCAGCAAAAACTACCGTCAGGTGAAGTTGTCTTCCCCCCACGTCAAGGTCCATTAACAGGAGACGCAGAGGGACCACCAATTGAGTTATTACCTCCAGGTTATACCGTGACTCCTGATGGTAATGTGACATCAAGCCAATCAGTACCTACAGCGATCGCAATTGCTCCGAATGGAAGTTTCACAGTCACTGAATACACTTCTTATCCCTATCCAGAAGGAAAAGCACGTATCTGGAGTGTTGACGATAAATTGACAACAACAGGGACAGGTGTTAATAATACTCCGCTGACTGGCACAGAAATAACTACTGGCTTTACGCAGCTAACTGGTGTAGCATACGACTCACAGGGCAATGAGTATGTATTGCAACACATCAATCAGTCAGAATGGAAAGCGGTTGAACCAGGCGGTAATATCGTTGGTGATGTTAGTGGTTCTTTGATCAAAATTGCCCCTGATGGTACTCGCACAGTTCTCCTCAGTGGTCATGGACTAGAGGCGGCTGCTTATATAACTGTTGGTCCTGATGGTGATTTGTATATCTCTAACAACACCAGATTTGCAGGGAAAGGACAAATCATCAAAGTTCATCTTCCTGAAAAGGACAAACGCCAACGCCAGGAAAGATTTGGTCAAGAGTTTCTCGACAGAGTAGAGACTTACAACTACAACTACAATTTTTGACCCAAGCTTGTAGGTTGAGGAAGCACCGCCGTGGACAGGTTCCTCGGCTTGAGGTGAGTGGTGAGTCCAGTCCTGAACGCGAGTGCGTCTCCGTAAGGAGAAGGCTGGTTTCCCGTGCAGTGGCTCCTGCACCAAGCTTTATGGCGAAGTGAGGAATCTCACATCTTGCACCTGACGACTGTAAGTCGCGGCTACACAGACAAAACCCGCCTAGCCTTCTCCCAAGGGGAGAAGGAGGGTTTCCCTCCGTAGGGGACTGGCGAACCCGAAGGGACTTAGTTTGTATAGCCGCGAATTCTATTCGTTAGGGGCTGGTGCAAGATCTGAGGAATGAAACCCAGCCTACAAGACTTTCCTTTATTACTGTTGCAAACAAGGTAACAGCCTCAGGAAGAAATGCACAAGTTCGCAGCGTTATGGTTCGTAGTTGCTAAGAGCGCTCTTAGCAACTACATACCTCTATAATGCTGCGAATTTATGAAGTTCTGCACTGAGAAACTAGTACAACTTACACTAACGGTATCTGAAACATGGGATTAGTTAAAAATTTGTCAATTGGCTTAGTTAGCACCAGCTTGATGGTTATGGTAGCATCTGCCCAAGCTAAGGCAGATTCCATATCCCTAAAGTATGAAACCTCTATCGGTAGACCTGCTAACCTACCCAAAGGGGAGTTTCCTGGTGTTCCTGGAACGCTTGCTGTTCCCCAAGGTATAGGTGTAGGTCCTGATGGGAATACCTACATCAGTAATGGTCGTGGTATTGATCGCGTCGATGTATTCGACAGCAAAGGCAACTATATCAGAGGTATTGGCAGCAGTGGTAGTGGACCCGGACAGATCGATGAGCCATTAGACATCAAATTCGACCCTCTGACTGGCAACATGTATGTAGGTGATGGTTACAACAGTCGCATTGATGTATTCGATCCTCAAGGTAAGTTTGTTAAATCCTTTGGTTCCTTTGAAGGTCTTAAACCAGGTCGGTTTTTCTTTGGACCTGGAGGTATGCAATTCGATAGAAAGGGGAATTTGTACGTCACTGATTTTAGCGCTGATGTTGTTAAGGTGTATGGTAGAGATGGTGAGCTGATCAAAACTTTTGGTAGCTCAGGCACCGGAGATGGACAGTTTATGGGCCCTGCTGGGTTAAATATATCACAGCGGACTGGGAATATCTTTGTGACTGACCA
Organism: uncultured bacterium; assembly: GCA_964246695.1. Taxonomy (GTDB): domain Bacteria; phylum Cyanobacteriota; class Cyanobacteriia; order Cyanobacteriales; family Nostocaceae; genus Stigonema. Next base: position 10,294 of record CAXTSI010000129.1, on the reverse strand, counting down.
GTACAACAACCGCATTCAAGTCTTCGATCCAGAAGGTAAGTTTCTGTTTGCTTTTGGTTCTGAGGGTCAAAAACCTGGTCAGTTTGAAAACCCAATTGGTATAGAAGTGGATGAGGAAGATAATATCTACGTGGCTGATGCCATCAATAGCCGCGTCCAAGTCTTCGATAAGAAAGGTCATTTCCTCAGTGCATATGGTCAACCCGCCCTCGATGCATCTGGCGCAATTGTACCACCTCCAGCCATAGGTGGTCCTACGCCCTACGGTGACCCCCTCAAACTCGAACCTGGTACGTTTAACTGGACGGCAGGTTTACACTACGATCATGGGAAGTTGTATGTCGGCGACTTTTACCAAGGTCGCGTCCAAGTGTTAAAGGTCGAACATGTCAGATCTGAGCCTTCCCAGCAGGATTACGATTGGTCTTACAACTTCGACAATGACCAGAAATAGTAAAATACGACTCTCCTTATTATAACCTAATCGTCATTTATTTTTTGAGAGGAACTTGCTTGTAGTAAGGGCTTCAGCCCTTTCCTTAATGGAATTTAAATGCACATTAGCTTATCAGGTTCCGATGAACACTTATAACTAGGGCTAACAAACCAGAACTATAATATCATGTCCGTGTAGCGGTTATTATATGAACCCTCACCCCGCCCGCTGGGCACCCCTCTCCCAAGCATGGGAGAGGGGACGGGGGCGAGGGCTGCATATCGTAACTGTTTATACGGACATGATATAAGTCATGAAGCGAACTTGATATGAGAGAGGACAATCTAAAAAGTTGTAGAGACGTTAAATTTTGCGTCTCTACAACTTTTCCGTTAGTAAGACCCTATTCGTAACCTTGGTGCAGCCAAAAGAAATGCGTCCGCAACTATTGGGGCGATCGCCTCTGCAACCACAACATGTACTGGCTTCAATTGTTAAAGTAGAAAAAAAGAGGTTATTATGTCTGAGCAAAGTATAGTAAGCAATCAGTCTCAGAGTAATGGAGAGAAATATTTTCCAGAAGTATCGACAACTGAGCTACTGCAAGAGATTAAACAAATACCCAGAGAATACTGGTCTAATTTACTTCAGATCGTGCGCCTGTTTCGTGAAAGCGTAACCCTGAAACCCGAATTATCACAGGCTTTCGATCAAAAAACTACACCCCAAATGCACTCGTCCGACCGACTCACCCAGCAGCATCAAGCCCTCAGTCAGCTGACTAAGCAATGGATAGAGGAGGGGGATGAACTTGAACAGACAGAAACTTGGGAATATCTCCGTCAAGCACTTGATGAAAACCGTCTTTCTCATTGACCTCTCGAACCATGAGTAGGATAGTCATGATTGACAGTGGTCCAGTGGGTATGGTGACAAATCCCAAAACCACTTCTGCTGAGTGTCAAGATTGCAAATTGTGGCTGCCCCTACAGTTTAATGGTGCTGTAAGCTATGACCTCACCGTATCGGACACCCCAGTGAGCGATCGCTCATCTGCTATTTAGTATAAAAAGTGACGTTAACAAGTACCCTCACCTCGATTAAGTTAAGATGGTCACAAATTAGATAACAGTAAAATGGCTGAGAGTGGCAGAATAAGAGTCGCTAAAGATAAGGCTGAATTGGTAAAAGCTTTAACATCAGCAGATGGTGCAACAGGTCCTTTCCAAACTTATGCTGATGTGGTCGTATTTGCTGCTTCTTTGGGTGCAAAGCATAAAAAGCGTGTCCCTTTGGGAGAGATAGCTAAAAGAGAGCCATCTCCAATCGGGTTAGATATTTTTGTATCTAGAGGATATGATTTAGTAATAAAATTACTGGCAATTACTGCAACTAAAGATATTAAAATACTATCCTCTAGTGAGGATAAATATGAAGACGAACGTCACCTGATTTTTGAAGAGTATGCAAATGGTGGACTAGAAATACTGCAAAATGAGTTTCGTGGTGCAGTAGATTATTCAGAACGAATTTTATTGCTTTTAAGTTTGGAAAGAACTAATGAGGAACAAACAGAAGATGAATTTGACCTAAGTAAATTCGTTGATTTTTAGTGAGTAGCAGCTTTGGCAATGATATGGGTTTATGTTTGCTAGTCAATACGACAATACGGTTCATTACTCCGATTCGATACGGATTTACGAAATGCAGTTAACATGTAAGTAGAGACGCGAAATTTCGCGTCTCTACTGAAGAGGAGAAGGTGAGATGACTTCGCAAGTTGTAGATACTACCTCAGAATTAATTACTAAGCTACAAACTCTACCACCAGAACAGCAACAGCAAGTGCTAGATTTTGTCGAGTTTTTAGCACAGAAATATGCTCAAGCCCAAGAAACACCGAAAAAACGAGTAATGGGTTTGCATAAAGGTAAAATTTGGATGAGCGATGATTTTAATGATCCTTTACCAGATGAGTTATGGATGGGTAAAGATGTGCTGTGAAACTATTATTAGACACTCACGTACTTATTTGGTCGGCAGGAAATCCAGAAAAGCTTGACCATAGGGTTACAAGCTTATTAAATGACACCAGTAACTCTTGGGTAATTAGCATTGCTAGCATCTGGGAAATACAAATTAAAATTCTGACGGGGAAATTAACTCTCGACTTGCCTTTACATGAACTAATAGAAACCGAACAGCAATCCAACGACTTACAACTGTTACCAATTGAATTAAGCCATATTTATGCTTTAAAAAACTTACCCAATCATCACCGCGACCCTTTTGATAGAATTATAATAAAGGAAAGCGATTGTTGAGAAGATGCCTTTAATCAGCATAGATACGGTTTTTGATAGTTATCCAGTTGAAAAAATATCGTAGTAGAAAATTGGGTATTCTTAAATATCTTTAGAAGATCTCTAAACAATTAGATCCCACTACTTCCCTGATGAGTCACGGCATCTGGAAAACCTCTCTCCAAACCTCTCCCCTACAAGGGGAGAGGCTTTGAATTTCCCCCCTTCCCTTCAAGGGAAGGGGAGGGGACGTCGTGTGTAGGTTTCACGTTAGTTTTTCCACATGACGTAAATTGTCAGATTGCTTTTCAATGCCATCAATTTTGTTAAACATAACCTTTTCATATCCATCCCAGTGTCATTTTGACTATCTTGACTGCTGTAGCAACAGGACCAGCACCAAATGATATTTTATAAGGCTTGTCTGGATTTTTAGGCTTAGGGTCGATCCTGACTACGTTATCCTTCCAAAGAGGGTTTTCTCTTGACCAATCTAGCTGTGCTAGTTGCAAAACTTTTTCTTCATTGAAATAATTGCTTTCTGGTGAATAAGTGCAGTAGAGTAATCGCCCCAAAACATCTAGTCCAACACTTACACCTAGTAGACATTCTTCCTTAAAGACTTTTACATCATCAACTGTTAATTGCTCAACACTTTTATCAAAAATATACTGCGTATTGCTGCATTCCGCGAAAAACTGATTCAGGCAACTCGCCAAAGCTTCAGATGTTTCATCAACATCATAATCTTGCAGTTCATTGCTTGGATTATCCGCAAACACCAAACTAACAAATTTAGCTATGTAATTAGTAGTGTAAATTAGCTTATTTCTAGTTGAGGGACTCGCGTTAATTTTTTCTGTCTTACCGTAAAACATTGGCACTTGTTCTATCAAGTTTTTAGTGATGCCAACTTTACCGGAAAACTCACCAAATGACAATAATAATGATTTATCCAGTTGTTTGGTTTGAGCCATGTCTCGAAAATCTGTTTGACACTGGCGAAAGTCCCCTTCTAAAACCAGAGTAATGGGAAAATCATTATCAGCAATTAACTCGCTTTCAGCACTTTCAATCAATTCGTGAATTGCACGCTTACGATGCTGACCATCAGTAATATCTAACTTGACTCCACGGCGAATGACAACTATACAAATACCTCTACCTAATTCAATGATAGTAATTTTATCTGGGGCTACATTTGCGGTGAGTGTCCCGATAATCCAAGGTTTTCCCTTTTGAACACGATCAACAATATATCGTTTTATTTCATCGCCATGACCTTGAACCTCTGGACGATTCTTTCCAGAATCAGGGTCATTGCCAGTAGACGGTTTGGCTTGAAGAAGAACAGGCAAGTCTGCTGCAGGTACATTAATTTGTACCATTCTACGCTTCCCTTGCTGAAAAATTAGCCCTGGATAGCATCGCTCTCGGTGATACTGTGAGAAGAACGGCTCAATCAAGCTACTAAACGAAGCTTTCTCCTCAGACGGAACACTATTGTTGCTATCCTCATTTGTTTGTGCCATACAAATACGTATACAATTCGGCAGATGCTAAAAATATAATATGCTACCATTTAATCCGATGTAATCAGTGAAAACCGCAATAGCAGAAGCAAACAAGAAACGCCCTGCTAACGCCTGCTAATTAAAGAATAGGTGGAAGTCCTACTTGCTTTGGTTCAACGAGGTTACCATCAAAACCTATTGTTTTATTTTCAACAGTTCTAGCTTTAGCCAAATCCTGGCGAAGTTCGGCACGCTCAATGTGATCTTGAATACCACCCAAAATATACATGAGTAACCTCGCCGCCAAATCGCGTCCAGCAACCTGCACCCGCTTTTTGTTTGGGTCATACAAAACGCCATACCAGAGAGATTTCGGGTACTCCATCCCACTAAATCCGCCTTGCTGGTCGTACTTGCGAAGCTTCTTGAAGATGTCTTCTAGGGATAACTTTTTCCTAAATACCAAGATACCAAGAGCTTGAGCTAATGCCACTTGACCAACAGGACGAAAAAGCATATTTCCTTCGCCCCCATCTTTCTCAAAGCTAAAGCGTCGCAATTGAGGCGTATCCTCGTATTCCAGAATCTTGTAACTTCCTAGGTTTGCCAAATTATCAAAAAGCACTCGAAAATCCTTAATCCCCTTTTCCAGTTCGTCATCCTCTGGTCGCATGGGAATTAGACCTTTGTCCAAGGGTTTCCAGTGCAGGAACTTTTGCCCTAAGTATCGTTCAGACATTTCTTTGATCGCTTGCAGCGTCGTCAAAACCGTTGACTTGGCTGCAACCGTCGCACTATTCCAATTGACGCGAGGTTTCCTATCCTCACGCTGTTCTAAAAGCGGATGAGTAACAGCAATTTTTCTAGCGACAATGGAAAAACCATCATCCTCATTCAACTGTGCTAACTGACCTTTACTCAAAGATACAGCCATCAGGTTGACATGAACAAATATGGATCTCACCCGTCGTCTTGCTTCTTCACGGGTTTCACCAGCAGCAACCGCACAAATGAACTCAATACCAATTTTTTCTTTGGGCAAGCTTTGCAAGTCAGCAGATGATACATGGTATTTTTCTACCAAGTCATCTACTGTAATGAAAGTTCCGTAAGGAGTTTTATCCTTTTTGGATCGCTGGAGTTTACCAGTGTTAAGCAACTCCATCAAACCCTGCACCCCCATCAGTCGATGTTGACCATCTAAGGCATAAATAGTCACATTTTCCTCAGAAATATTGAGTAGACCAAATGTACTATATTTATCTAATGGCGAGAATTCGAGACTAGATTTTATGGCTCGTCCCTTACTATCCCACTCAGGTGCGTTGGGATTGTCTACCCAAGGCTGGTTAATCACCACTAGAACAGGCGGGAACTTGTGATTTCCTGTGACCAAATACTGCACCAAGGGTGCTTGACGTGACCAATCAAGCGGACGCTGCTGAATTTCATCAATGCTATCGGCGTCAATTTCGATATTATCCGTCTGAGGATTGTACTTTTGCTGAAGTAGGGGTAAGCAAGATGCGAAGTGAACCCGTCCCGCAAACCATTCCAGAGTAACTGAACCTACATACGCCTGAGTACCACCCATCTCGGTTTTCTGAACTAGAATCCGATCGCTAGTCCCAAGATACTTGTCCAGCAGTAAAGTGAAAAGCTCTAGATCCTTATTTTCCTGTTCGATATATTGGTTAGCAAGAGGAGCGATCGCCTCAGTTGGAATGTTGTTCATTTTAGTTTTTCAAAGTCCAAACTATAGCACAATTAAATATACAAAAAATTGAGAGTTAAAAAATTGGGTTTTTAAAAACCGCAACTAGTACAAATTTATGTAATACTAGGTTTGCCTTTGCAGCAGCTCTGAACAGAGACAGACAAATGACAACAACACAACAGCCAGAAAACAAAAGTCAAGGTCAGCGGACTGTACCAGAGTTAGTAGACGATATCCAGGATCTCACCACTGAAATTCAAGAACTGTACGGCTTAGACGCCATACCTTGGTGCGTCGGCTACTCTGGTGGTAAAGATAGTTCATGTGTACTACAGCTAATTTGGAATGCGATCGCCGCACTCCCACCCTCCAAGCGGACCAAGCCAATCCATGTCATTACAACAGACACGCTGGTGGAAAACCCAATAGTCTCTACTTGGGTACGTAAATCTCTGGAACAGATGAAAGTTGCTGCTAAAGAGCAAGGATTGCCGATAGAACCCCATCTGTTTTACCCTGCAGTCAAAGACACATTTTGGGTGTGCTTGATTGGCAAAGGCTACCCATCGCCTCGCAATCGTTTGCGTTGGTGTACTGAAAGATTAAAAATTAAGCCTGCCGACCGCTTCATTCGTGAAGTGATTCAAGCAAACGGTGAAGTGATTCTTGTCTTAGGTACTCGCAAGTCTGAAAGCGTCAAACGTAGCGCTACAATGGCTAAACATCGAGAGTGGCGGATACGCGATCGCGTCAATACTAATCCCAACAGACCTAACTCTCAAATTTACCTCCCCATAGAAGACTGGCGGACTGATGAAGTTTGGCTTTATTTAATGCAGTGGCAAAATCCTTGGGGATATAGCAACAAAGATTTATTCACCATGTATCGGGGTGCGACATCAGATAACGAATGTCCCCTAGTAATTGATACTTCTACCCCAAGCTGTGGTGATTCTCGGTTTGGGTGCTGGGTTTGCACAATCGTTAGTAAGGACAAATCAATGGAGGCAATGATCCAGAACGATGAAGAAAAGGAATGGATGCAGCCTCTATTAGATATACGAAATGAATTAGATATTAAAGACGACCGTGACAAGAGAGACTTCCGACGCATCTGGGGTGAAGTTCAACTTTTTGAACGCAATGTAGAAGGCGAGATTTCTGTTGAACCAATTCATGGTCCATATACCAAATATTGGCGGGAACATTGGTTAAGACGAGTATTAGAAGCGCAAACACAAAGTCGTAGCACCGCACCAGAAAATATGCGTGACATAACCCTAATTACCTTAGAAGAAATGAGCGAAATTCGGCGCATCTGGCTAGAAGAAAAACACGAATTTGATGATAGTTTACCCCGCATTTATGAAGAAGTCACAGGCGAACCGTTTAAAGACCCGCGTCCTGGTGCTGGCTATAGTCTGCTAGGTAGCGATGAATGGGCTGTCCTAGAGGAAATCTGTGAAGAAGATGCGATGCACTTAGAACTCATGGCAAAACTCCTAGACACAGAACGCCAGTATCGCAAAATGGCACGTCGCGTAGGAATATACGATGCCCTACAAAAATGCTTTGCCACAAGTTCCCGTTCCCCAGCAGAAGCAATTAAAAATGCTCACTTGAAAAGGGATTTGAAAACAGCAATTGATCAAGGCAACGTTGAAAAAGTCAAGCAGTTGACCTTGGGAGATGTAGCAACGTATTTGGCAACGGATTTTGTAACAGATGTAACGGATGAATTGCCTGTAGACCCGACAGATAACTCATCCGCTACATCCGTTACAAAATCCGTTGCCAATGAATTAACTGTAGACCCGACAGATAACTCATCCGCTACATCCGTTACAAAATCCGTTGCCGATGAATTGACTGTAGACCCGACAGATAACTCATCCGCTACATCCGTTACAACATCCGTTGCCAAACAATCCACTTGGGCAAACATTAAATTCCAAAAATAACTTAAATGCTACCTTTGCGCCTTTGCGCCTTTGCGTGAGACATAAATATGAGATACCACCGTGATATTCCTTGAACTCGTACTACAAAACTTTGGTCCTTACTGTGGTCGTCAAGTCATCGATCTTGACCCAAAAACTAACGACAATCACCCCATCATCCTACTAGGTGGGATGAATGGAGGGGGAAAAACTACCCTCATGGATGCTATTCGCCTCTCGCTTTACGGGCATCGCGCTCAATGTTCCACCCGTGGTAATCTCAGTTATAGCGATTTTCTCACACAATGCGTTAACAGCCACATTTCGCCAGTAGAGAAAACCCGTATAGAATTAGCTTTTGAACATATAGAAAACGATAAGCCAATAAAATACCGCATCGTGCGGACTTGGGAAAAAAACCCTAAAGATGGTAAAGACCATTTAGGCATTTTAGATATTCGTGAAAATGATGAATGGCTTGACACCGCCTTAGTGAATATCTGGGACGAGTATATTGAAAATCTACTGCCTTTAGGAATTTCTAACTTGTTTCTCTTTGATGGCGAACAGGTTAAAGAACTCGCCGAACAGGAAACACCTCCACCGATTGTAGTTGATGCCATTCGCGGACTTTTAGGGCTAGAGTTGGCAGAACGTTTAGCAGTTGATCTAGAAATTTTAGTCAACCGTAAACGCAAGGAACTTGCCGATATACAAGACCTAGAAAACCTGGAAGAAATTGAACAAAACCTGAAGCAACAACAAGAAGAATATAATAGAGAGACGCAATTAATTGCATCACTACAACAGAAGTTAGAACAAGCAGAAAAAAACCAGCAACTTGCCTTTGATAAATTCATTTCCGAAGGTGGTAAAATTGCAGGCGATCGCACTCAGCTAGAAAAACAGCAGGAGCAAATAACTTTTGAAGCCGAGTCAGCGCGATCGGGCATGGGTGAATTAGCGGCTGATATTTTACCCCTGGCGTTGATTCAACCTCTACTTACTCAAGCGCAAAGTACAGGAGAAAAAGAAATTCGCCGTCACCAAGCACAAATAGCACAGAATATACTGCAGGATCGAGATCAACGCCTAATTAATAAAATTGCTGACTTAGATATATCAGAGTCACAATTAGACAAAATAAAATCATTGATAAATGAAGAAAATCAAGCGCTTCACTCAGAAAATAATGAAGAATCGTGGCTATTAGCTGACCCAGAAACTATCAATCAACTAACTAATATTAATAATTATTACTTAGAAACTGCAAAAATATCTGCACAACAGCAACTAGCAGTTCTCAAAAATAAGGAAGAAGAAATAATCACCCTAGAAAGACAATTGCAAACTGCTGCATCTCCAGAAGCATATCAAAAGCTAGTAGATGCACTGCAACAAGCACAAACTCAAGTTGCAGAAGCGAAAGCAGCATCCCTTACAGCACACCGTCGTTCAGTTGAATTAGAAGCTGCAATTCAAAAGTCAAAAAAGAACTTACAAGAATATACTAAGCAAAATCTTGACCTCAAAAATAACGAACATATTATCGCCGCTTCTGCCAAAGTCCAAGAAACACTCAAGCTTTTCCGAGAACGGTTGACCTTAAGAAAACTGAACAAATTAGAAGTAGAAGTAACCGAGTGCTTCCGCTATCTCCTGCACAAATCTGATTTAGTGCATCGCGTTGCTATCAACACCCACACCTTCAGCCTCTCCTTGTACGACTTACAAGGTAAACCCGTTCCAAAACATCGCCTTAGCGCAGGAGAGAAACAACTATTAGCGATCGCCTTCCTTTGGGGATTAGCCCGTGTTTCCGGACGACGCCTACCAGTAGCAATTGATACCCCATTAGGACGCTTAGACTCATCCCACCGCAGTAACTTAGTCGAACGCTACTTCCCATCCGCCAGTCATCAAGTCATTCTGCTTTCCACCGACACCGAAATCGGACAAAAGGAAGTGCAAACACTGCGGTCAAACGATGCGATCGCCCGCGAATACCTCCTCAAATACAACTCATCCACCCGCCAAACAAAAATCGAACCAGGATATTTCTGGTAAAACTCATTCGCAGCGATGCGTATTCTGTAGTTGTGATTCCTGGTGGTGAAGCCGACTTGCCACTTTTACCATGTATCTGGAGGAAAAATGAAAACAGTTGAAGAGGTAAGGACTCGTGCTAAAGAACTCAGTAGGCAAGCAGTTGAATTGATGCACAAAGCGACAGAACTATGTTTAACAGACCGAGAGCAAGCCAAACATTACAGACAACAAGCTAGAGTTGCTATGAAGCGCTGCCAAGTATTGATACAAGAGTTGAAACGTCAATCGCTTCGCTCAAATTAAAAATTAAAAATTAAAAATTAAAAATTAAGAAC
>CAXTSI010000128.1:0-18432 GCA_964246695.1 uncultured bacterium | reverse complement strand
TCTTTGCTGATTGAAGACCATTCCGGTTCTAGTAGCTCCACCTCGAACGCAGGTAAAGGCGGAGAAATCAACCTCAATATCGCAGGTTCTATGGTGTTACGAAATTCATCGGGTATAAATAGTAATAGTTATGGTACGGGTAACGCAGGTAATATCAGGCTTACGGCAAATTCTTTGCTGATTGAAGACCATTCAGCTCCTAGTAGCTCCACTACGAACGCAGGTAAAGCCGGAGAAATCAACGTTAATGTCGCAGGTTCTTTAGTGTTACAGGATTATGCTGGTATAGGTAGCAACAGTTCTAGCACGGGTGACGCTGGAAAAATCACTGTCACTGCTGAATCTTTGAAAATCAGTGATGCCAGTGAAATTACTACCTTTGGCAATGGTGGCAACCTCACACTAGACGTTGGTCACTTATTGTTGTTACGCCGTAACAGTCAGATATCCGCCACTGCAGGTACGGCAAATCAGGGTGGAAATGGCGGCAACATCACCATCAATGCTCCGTCGGGCTTCATCGTCGCATCTCCCAGTGAAAATAGTGACATCACCGCTAATGCCTTCAGTGGTCAGGGGGGTAAAGTTACGATCAACGCTGCTGGTATTTTTGGGATAGCGCCACTAAGTCGGCAAGACCTTGAGAGGTTGCGTCCTAACGATTTAGATCCAAGTCAATTACAAACAAATGATATCACAGCGATTTCCCAACAAAATCCTTCTTTAAGTGGACCTGTACTAATCAACACACCCGATGTTGACCCCAGCCGGGGATTAGTGCAACTCCCCACAAATGTCGTTGACGCCTCACAGCAAATTCACACTAGCTGCCATCCCGGAAGCAGGCAAAGAGCCAGTTCCTTTAAGGTCACCGGACGCGGCGGTTTACCGTCTAGTCCCTATGATATGCTGACACCTAAAGCCGTAGTGGTAGATTGGGTGACGCTAAATCCTAGTAGTGACGACCGCAATAGTCCAAGTGTTACCAAAAAACCTACTAAACCAGATCCAGAACCCATTGTAGAAGCTACTGGTTGGACCAGAAATGCCAAAGGGGAGATATTCCTAATAGCGAATGCGCCCACTGTCACGCCTCATAGTCAGTTGACACCTGCATCTTGCCATACTTATTAAAATTTCGGAGAGGTCTACTAGGTGATGATCAACCTCTGGCAACCAATACGATCGCTTTCAGAAACTATGCAAGCTAGTTACAAAAGTTTAAAAAATCTGTTATTCTACTTATCTGGACACTTAGCGTGCGTCTAGTAGCCATGCAACCTAGGCAGTGCATTGTTGAAATCTTTTCTACATTTGTGCAATTGGATGCAGATCAGTTCAGTGGTTGGGCAACCGACCCACAGCTGCGACGCAGTATGAAAAATTGCTTGGATCGGGTTTCGCAGGAAAAATCTGAGAACTTCTGGGCGCTATACTGGCACAAGGTTTGGCTTAAAGACTCTCACCCCATCGCCGCAGCACATATTACAGCTTATTTACAAGAAGTATGCTACTGGGTTGCCAGAAAAATAGCGATGAACTTTGCACAGCAATCGTCTGTGGCTGACTTTTTTCAAACAGCGATCGCCCACGTTCACAAAATCATCAAGAGATTCAATACCCAATACAGCTCAAATTTAAAAAGCTACGCTGAACTTGCCTTTGCCAACATTATCAAAGACACGCTGCGCCAACGCCATGAAGCAGATATCTGTACAGACTGGGCATTACTACATAAACTCAGTCGCTTGCGACTAGTAGAGTCGTTAAGACATGCAGGCTTTAACAGTCAAATTATCGAGAATTACGTTTTAGCCTGGGAATGTTTTAAGGAACTCTATGCTGCTGACGACACAAAAATTCGTAAGCTTGCCAAACCAGATGCTAAGACTTGGCTGACGATTACTCATCTTTACAATCTTCAACGTTTAAGCCTAAGTAGTTCAACCACTCCCGCAGCTATCCCAGAAATCTTGGAAAAGTGGCTTGAACAATGTGCCAAAGCAGCACGAACCTTCCTTTATCCAAGCGTTGTTTCCGTAGATGCTCCGATAAATGAACAAGAAACTGGTAATTTATTAGACATTATACCCGCAGACTTACAAGAATCTTTACTAACGGAAATCATTGCCCAAGAGGAAGCGGCAAACATTGAGGAGCAAAGAACTCAGTTAACCCAAGTTTTGACCAACGCACTAGCCGCTCTAGATGCACAATCACAGAACTTATTACAAGTTTACTACAGTCAGCGGCTTACTCAACAACAGATTGCAGAGCAGCTAGAAGTCAAGCAGTACTATGTTTCCCGCCGCCTTAGCAGCATTAAAAGGTCATTACTGCTCACCCTGACTCAGTGGAGTTACAAAACCCTGCATACTTCCCCCACACCTGACGTATTGGAAGCGATGAGTACAGCCTTAGAGGAATGGCTCAAAGTCCACTACTGCCATACTGCACTGGAATGACTGTTTTTGAATTCAAAATTAAAAATTAAAAATTAAAAATGAAGAAAGAAATTAATTTTGAATTGATTCTACAGGTACATACGAATATATTTATTTGTGAAGAACAAAGAAAAATCTTTGTTGATCGCAAAGGACACTCTTACACAGGACATCCACATTTCAAGCCCCTAGCTGTCGTCTATGGGGTTTAATTTTTAATTTTTAATTTTTAATTGGAGCGAAGCGACTTGACATATGTTTAATGCATCTTCCCCACTTGTCATTGACCCAAATGATCTATACCTGGAAATTCCCCAGACTTGCCAAACTATAGACCAAACCTATTCTACAGCAGGTGGTCGTCAACGTGCCTCGATCAATAAACTTTGTCTTGACGCCTTTCTACCTTGGTTAAGAGAGGAACTTGCTCCTAGAGCTAGAGTTTACCCCAATACAATGGCATTGCCAAGTTTTTGGGAAGTCGTCAATGGCACTGCGATCGCCTTTGACAACACCCGACTCGTCTTAGTTCCTACCCTAGCAATAGATTTAGATGAGTTGCGAGTGCCACAAGAATGGGTGGATATTCCCGACTGGGTTGCTGATTATTATCTAGCAGTACAGGTAAATCCAGACGATGGCTGGATGAGGATTTTTGGCTACACGACTTATCAACAGTTGAAAACGATGGGAGTTTATGATGCAGGCGATCGCACTTATTCCCTAGAAGTTGAAGATTTAATTCCGGACCTAAATGTTCTGTGGATCGCACGACAATATTCCCAAGATGCTGTAGAGACGCCAATTTTCGCGTCTCTACAAAGGGCATCCGCACTACCTTTCTTACCCAAAACTCAGGCACATAACTTGCTAGAACGCTTAGGTAATGCTACTGTGGTATTTCCTCGACTAGCAGTTCCGTTTCAACTTTGGGGCGCACTGCTGACGCATAGCGGCTGGCGACAAGAATTGTATGAACGACGTCAAGGTTTGCCAGAACAGTGGTCAATTCAGCAATGGCTTCAAGCAGGCGTGTCAAATTTTGGTCAACAACTGGGCTGGGGACGGCGGGGACTCTTACCTAGAAGCTCAGGAATGCGGAGTCAAGAACTATCTTTTAGTTTATCTCGGCAACTCATTATTGTCAATAATACATATGAATTACGTATTTTCCCAATTGACAATTCAGAAGAACGTCTCTGGCGCTTTGAGTTGCGTAGTGCAGATCCTGGTAGTCTCATTCCCGCAGGCTTCAAACTCAGACTGCTGACAGAAGACTTGCAACCATTTGAGAATAATCAAGATACAGCTACAACTGCTATCCAACAGCTTGATATTGAGGTAATGTTAGAACCTGGAGAAGGACTGGTTTGGGAAGTAGAACCCGCACCACAGGATTGGGAGCGAGAAATTCTGCGTTTTTAACTCTGGTGATGAAAGGATAGGGAAATGAAATGAGAACAAAACGCAACAGCCTCGGCAACGGATTTTGTAGCGGATGTAACGGATATATTGACTGTAAGACTCACAGATCAAGCATCCGCTACATCTGTTACAAAATCCGTTGCAACTTTTTATATCTCCCGATCCTGACACTGCTAACTTCCTGGTTATGCATCATTGGTTCTCCTGTATTAGCCAAAGTTCCTGCCTTCAACTCACAACAATTGCAGCCATCAATCCAAAATCCTACTGTCCAGATGCAAGACTTGATGCAGCAGGGTAGAACGCTTTATGATGCAGGACAGTTTGCAGAAGCCATCCTCGTTTTGCAGCAAGCAATTAAAGAATATCGTCTGCAGGGAGATGAACTCAAGCAAGCGATGACCTTGAGTAATCTGTCACTAGCGTACCAGCAACTTGGGCGGTGGACTGAAGCAGAAGGGGCGATCGCCGACAGCTTGAACTTACTCACAAAATCCTCTGCCCTTAAAAAGGGGGAAGGCAAAATCCAAAATCTTCAGGTTCTTGCCCAAACTTTGAATATTCAAGGTAGCCTACAACTTGAACTCGGACAAGCTGAACAAGCTCTCACAACTTGGAAACGTGCAGAAGCAACTTATGTTCAAGTTGGGGATCAAAGTGGCATTACCCAGAGTCGGATTAACCAGGCACAGGCATTGCAAGTCTTGGGGTTTTACCGTCGCGCTCAAACAATATTAACCGAATTAAACAACAAGTTGCAATCCTCACCCGACTCACCCACATTAGCGGTGGAGTTGCGATCGCTTGGTGATGCCCTACGACTATCTGGAGATTTGAAGCAATCCCGTAAGTTATTGGATCAGAGTCTAAAGATTGCCCAAAGCTTGCAGTCCGAAACAGAGATCGGCGCTACCCTGTTAAGCTTAGGTAACACTGCCAGAGCGCAACAGGATACGCAGAGTGCTCTAGCTTACTATCAGCAAGCTGCCATTGCCTCCACCCCAACTACCAAAGTTCAAGCTCAGATTAATCAGTTGAGTCTACTACTCAGCACCGGGCAACAGTCCACATTGCAGACACTACTACCCGACATCCAAACCCAACTTGCCAGCCTACCTCCCAGTCAAACAACTATCTATGCGCGAATTCATCTTGCTCAAAGCCTGATGAAGTTAGGGACTCAGCAGTCAGCACTCTTACTGGCTACAGCAGTTCAACAAGCTAGAACCTTAGAAGATAGGAGGGCTGAAGCATATGCCCTCGGTAGTCTCGGTAGCGTATATGAGCAGAATGGGCAATGGTCAAATGCCCTAAACCTCACCCAAAAGGCGCTTGTCTTAGCTCAAACAATCAATGCACCGGATATCACCTATCGTTGGCATTGGCAGTTAGGACGCTTATTGAAAAAGCAAGGAGATATTAAGGGAGCAATTGCAGCCTATGATGCTGCCGTCAGTAATTTGCAGCCCATCCGCAGCGATCTGGTAGACGTAAATCGAGATGTGCAATTCTCCTTTAAGGAAAGTGTGGAACCTGTTTATCGAGAATCTGTGGAGTTGCTGTTGCAGTCCCAAAAAAGTCAAAGTAATAACAATTTAGAAAAAGCTAGGCGGAGAATTGAAGCACTTCAATTGGCAGAACTCGATGACTTCTTTCGGGAAGCTTGCATCTCTGGTAAGTTTGTTGAGTTAGACAAAATTGTGGATCGAGACAATCCCACAGCGGCGATCGTTTACCCGATTATTCTGCCGCATCAGCTACAGGTAATTGTCAAAATTCCGAAGCTTCCTCTACGCCAATACTGGGTTGACAAACCGCAGAAGGAAGTAGAGGACATCCTGAAACAACTCCAGCAATATATCCTTGAACCTGACAGGGAAGAAGAAGTGCAGTCTCTTTCTCGGCAAGTCTATGGTTGGTTAGTCCAACCAATTGCGTCAGAGTTAGAAAACAGTAGAGTTAATACCCTTGTATTTGTACTAGATGGAGCGTTGCGGAGTGTACCAATGACTGCACTTTACGACGGTCAGCAATATTTGGTGGAAAAATACGCCGTTGCCCTCAGTTTAGGATTACAATTGCTTGAACCCAAACCCGTGGCACAGGCAAAGCTGAAAGTACTGGCTGCAGGATTAGTGCAACCGCCAGCAGACTATCAGAAAACATTTCCTCCTTTACCAGAAATTAAGTCAGAATTCAAGTTAATTTCTCAAGCCCAAGTGTCTAACACCCAACTGTTAGACCAAGACTTCAATAGCAAGAACTTAGAGACTAGGGTGAATGCTGCGCCCTTTAACGTTTTACATCTGGCAACTCACGGTCAATTTAGCTCCCGTGCTGAGAATACTTTTATCCTAGCTGCCGATGGTCCGATTAATGTCACCCAATTCGATAACCTGCTGCGGCGACGGGATGAAACCCATCGAGAAGCCTTGGAAATGCTGGTTTTGAGTGCTTGCGAAACCGCCGCCGGAGACAATCGCGCTACATTAGGACTGGCGGGGGCATCCGTGCGGGCAGGGGCACGTAGTACCCTGGCTTCACTGTGGAGTATCGGCGATCAATCTACTGCGATCTTGATTGGTGAGTTCTACCGTGAGTTGGCTTCTGCCAAAGTCACCAAGGCTGAAGCACTGCGTCGTGCTCAGGTAAACCTGCTGAAAAACTATCCCAATTACAGTCGTCCTAGCTACTGGGCACCCTATGTATTAGTCGGCAACTGGCTTTGAGCAAATAACTTGAAAATGGGGAGTGGGGAGTGGGGAGTGGGGAAGAACGATTTTCATCTATCCTAGAGCGGAAAGTGCGCAAGAAAAAATACGTCCGCGATCATACCCCTGAAGAGTGCGTCAAGGGGATTTCCCTGTTCCCTGTTCCCTGTTCCCTGTTCCCTCTTAAAAAAATAGAGTTTCAGCCCAAACAAACTTTGAATTAGCATGATTATTTCTGAAGAAATACTCTATACTAAAGGGAAACATTGTGATATAATGACATGGTTTTGTTGGATCATTTTCATCCTCCCCTAAGCCAGCGTCGGCATTGGCACGCCTTTCACAATGCCTGGGCAACTTACATCGCCTCAGATTTGAACCAGCGCCTTCCGCAGGGATATTTTGCTGAGCCAAATGTACAGTTTGGCATTGAAATTGACGTTGCCGCGTTTGAGGAATCGGTAAATGCTGTAGTTGATTTACCAATGGACGCTCAACCTGAATGGAAACCGCCAACACCATCACAAACCTTGTCCTTTCAGCCTACTGCTGAAGCAGTTGAAATTAGCATTTTTAACAGTGAGGCAGGACCGATTTTGGCAGGAGCGATCGAACTAGTGAGTCCTGCCAATAAGGATCGACCAAAACACCAAGATGCGTTTGTGGCAAAGTGTCAAACTTATCTTCAGCAAGGGATTGGACTGGTGGTTGTTGATGTTGTTACTAGTAGAAATGCGAATTTGCATGACGCATTGATAGCTCAAATAGGCACAATTGCTCCGCAAGCTTCTCAAGGAATTGCTGGTTCTTCACTCAACGTCGGGTTGTATGCTGTTGCTTATCGGGTGGTGGAGCGTTCAAACCAATCGAGCTTGGATATTTGGCTTGAGTGCTTCAGCATCGGTGAAAAACTGCCAACCTTACCCCTCTGGCTGCGCGGTGAACTTTGCTTGCCTGTTGAGTTGAATGCGACTTATGAGCGTACTTGTCGCGAACAGCGAATTGGAAGCGATCGCCTCTAAAGAACGTTGTCAGGTTTGTGAAGAGTGTAGCACCGAGTGTAAAGTACTTAGTAAAGCCTGGGTTGTGAAGGGTTTTGACAAGGCTCCTTGGATTTTCAGGCGATTGTTTTGAGCAGTAGCCTCATTGAGCATCAGTCCACTCATGGCAATAATTTGGACCTGCAAATTCATGCGTTGCAACGTGAGAATCGTGGTATCACCATTTATACCAGGCATCATCAGGTCTATCAATACCACACTGATGTCATTTTTGTGCTGAGCGTAGAGTGCGATCGCCCCAACTCCATCGCTGGCGGTTAAAACTCTGTAATTATGGCTTTCCAGCGTAGTTTTAGTGATCTCGCAAATTGTGACCTCGTCATCTACTACCAAAATCAATTCGCCATTGCCGTTTGGTAGTTCAGTATCGGCGGCTGCTTGAGTTTCATTTACTTGGGTACTAGGCAGATACACCTTAAAGGTACTCCCCTTGGACACCTCGCTGTACACAGTCACAAAACCGCCGTGACTTTTAATAATACCCATCGCAGTGGAAAGTCCAAGACCAGTCCCCTTGCCTAACTCTTTGGTGGTAAAAAAGGGATCAAAAATGCGTTCCATAATTTCCGGCTTAATGCCCGTGCCGCTATCAGCAACAGTTATCAAAATATAATGACCTACCTGTGCATCCACATGCATACAAGCATAGTTTTGATCGATCCAAAGGTTTTCGGCGCTAATGTTCAGGCTCCCGCCATCAGGCATGGCATCGCGAGCATTGACTATGAGGTTCATCAGCACCTGATGGAGTTGAGTTGCATCGCCAAAAACCATCCAGAGATCGGGTACTATATTAGTCTGGGTTTCAATAGATTTTGGGAAGGTACGTCTAGCTACCTGCACCACATCTGAAAGCAAATGCCGAACTTGGACGTTGGTACGACTCCCTTCCACCCCGCGAGTAAACGACAGAATTTGCTTGACCAAATCAGCACCACGCTTGGCGCTGCTTTCTAGTATATTCAGCAGTTGCTCAGTGTTCTGATCGAGGTTGGGGAATTTGAGAGGAAGTAGTTGAGCTACTGCCAAAATAGGAGTGAGGATGTTGTTGAAGTCGTGGGCAATACCGTTGGCGAGAGTGCCCAGGTTTTCCAGTCGTTGGGCGCGGAGAAATTGTGCCTCCAGTTTTTTCTTTTCAGTAATATCGGTACTGACTGTGAGAATGGATTTGGGGAAACCAGCTTCATCACGCACGAGTGTCCAGCGACTTTCAACGATGATGTCCAAGCCATTTTTTTGTACCTGGGTTAACTCACCCTGCCACTTACCATCCTGAGCCAGCGTTGTCTGTATTTCTTGGAATTGCAGCAAATCCCCAGACTTGTACAACAGATCGGTAGCATTCTGACCAAGGACTTCTACTGCCTCCCATTTGTAAAGGCGCTCAGCACCTTTATTCCAGAATAAAATTTTGTTTTCCAAGTCACAAACGCAGATTGCGTCTGTTGAAATATCGAGTAGGGCTGCTTGTTCGTATATTCTCTGTGCTGCTTGCTTGCGCTCAGTGATGTCTTCGATTGTCCCCACATGACCGCGAAACTCACCTTGTGAGGAGTAAATTGGGCTGGCAAGAACACGCACCCACCTGACCTGACCCTGAGGAGTAAGGAGCCGGTGTTCATGAACCCAGGAGCGTTGTTGAGATACTGTGCGCTGCCAATCCTCAAAGACCTGGTCGCGGTCTGCTGGATGGATCGCCCGATCCCAGCCATAACCTGAACTCTCCTTTTCGCCTAAACCCGAAATCTCATACCATAAAGGATTATTATAGGTATGCTGCCCTTGGGCGTCGGTCTGAAAGATCGCAACGGGAGCCGAAGAGCAGAGTGTCCGAAAACGGTCTTCGCTTTCCCGGAGAGCCTGTTCCGCACTGTACCGTTTTTGCCGATCCAAAGCTTCCCGTAACTCTCGCTCCACTGCAGGCACAAGGCGGGTGAGATTGCCTTTGATCAAGTAGTCGTGAGCACCGGCTTTCATTGCTGTGACGGCAGTATCCTCGCCAATAGTGCCAGAGACAATGATAAATGGTAGATCCAGCTGATAGCTCTGGAGGAGTTTCAGGGCTTCTGGCGCACTGAAGGCAGGCAGGCTGTAATCTGCAATTACGAAGTCCCACGGCTGTTGCTGTAGCGCTACCTTCATGTCAACTGGGGTCTCCACCCGAACATGGGTCAGGATGTATCCACTTCGACGCAGCTCCCTCAGGATCAGGAGAGTGTCATCTTCAGAATCTTCAACAATCAGAACACGCAGGTGGGGTTTCATCTGGACTAACTCCCTAAATTGGGGGTGGCTGGTTCATCAGTAGCCAGTACATCCCTAGTTGCCGCACTGCTTCCGAAAACTGGAGAAAATCTACAGGTTTACGGATGTAACTATTGCACCCCAAACTGTAACTGTCGAGTAAATCCTGTTCTTCGCTGGAGGTGGTCAGGATTACGACAGGTAGCAGCCTATTACTTTCATCTTCTCGCAAGCGGCGCAGTACTTCAAGACCATCAACACAGGGCAGCTTGAGATCCAGCAATATTACCGCAGGCTTGACGCACAGATCTCGACCTGCATAAATTCCCGTCCCAAACAAGTAATCGAGGGCTTCAACACCGTCATGAGCCACTACAATCTCATTGCTGATGTGATTGCGTTTAAGGGCTCGGATAGCCAAAGCTTCGTCATCAGGATTATCTTCTACCAAAAGAATAATTTTGTCGCTCACGCTCATGCACCTGCCTCATCTGCTATTAATGTAAAGTAAAAAGTAGCTCCTTGTTCCACAGCCCCTTCTGCCCACACTCGACCGCCATGCCGATGCACAATTCGCTGCACCGTGGCTAGTCCGACCCCATTACCAGGAAAATCATTCATTTTGTGCAACCGCTGGAATGGTCCAAATAACTTGTTGGCGTAAGCCATATCAAAGCCCGCGCCATCATCTCGAACAAAGTAGACTGGGACACCACTTTCGCTTTTGCTCGCCCCAAACTCAATTCGTGCTTGGGTGTGCTTAGAGGTAAATTTCCAGGCATTGTTGAGTAAGTTCACCAATACTACTCGCAACAAACGGCGATCGCCTTGGGCTAACAGCCCACTTTGAACGATCAACTCTACCTGCCGCTCTGACTGATGCTGTAATTCAGTGCAAATCTCACTAGCTAAAAGACTCAGATCCACAGTTTCAAAGCGCATTTCGCTGCGCATCACCCGAGATAGGTTGAGGAGGTCATCAATTAATTGCCCCATCCGCTGAGTGGCGGCACGAATTCGTCCTAGGTAATCCTGCCCAGTTACGTCCAGCAGATCGTGGTACTCTTCTAAGAGAGCTTGGCTGAAGCCATCAATACTGCGCAACGGAGCACGCAGGTCATGGGAGACAGAGTAGCTAAAGGCTTCCAGCTCCTTGAGCGCGGACTGCAGTTCAATGACTGCTCGTTGCAGTCCCAAGTTCAGGGCTTGAACTGCTTGCTGTGCCTGCTGGCGCTCCAGTACTTCTGCCTCTAGGTCAGTCAAGAGTTCCGCATGCTGGAGGGCTACCCCCAAATGGCTAGCAATTTGGGTAACAAACTCGATCTCTGTCGCCTGCCACTCTCGGGGAGCGCGGCATTGGTGAATACAGAGCAATCCCCAGAGATTTTGACCCTGCAGAAGCGGCACCACTAAATTGGCTCTTACCTGAAATTGTGATAGAATCTGAATGTGACAGTCGCTGAGACCATAATTGTAAATATCTGCCACTGCCTGAATTCGACCTTGCTGATAATGGATTGCAAACTGATCTCCAAAGCAATGGTCGTGGATTTTTTGCGCCATCGCTGACCTAAAACCTTGATCCACGTCTTCAGAAACAAATTCCCCATCATCCCAGCCGGAGTTTGGGTAGAAGCGAAACATGCCGACTCGGTCTGCTGCTAAAAGTTGCCGCACTTCGGTAGCTGTGGCTTTAAAAATCTTTTCCAGGTTTAGAGGTTCCCGCAGGCGGGTAATTACACGGAACAATGTTTTCTGCTGCTCCACCTGGAAATACGCTTGATGGATTTCTTGCTCCAGATGTTGCACTTCGTCTGCCAAAATCTGCTTTAGCTGCTCAAATGCCGCTTCATCTCGACACAATTCCCGCAATCTTACCAATATCTCTGGGTTCATTAGTTACAGCTAGTACCGCGAAGCGGAATTAAAAATTAAAAATTAAAAATTAAAAATTAAAAATCGCGTTCGCGTCAGCGTCTCGAAGAGAAGCGTTGCGAGCGAAGCGAAGCAATCTAAAAGCTTGAAATACAAGGGTTTTGGCTGTTTAAGATGGTAGCGTTATTTCCGCCGTCATGTACTAGTTAGCTGGCAAAATAACTCTCAAGATTAGCCAAGCTATTAGGTCAGCCAGTTCCAAGAGGGCTGTTATGAGGGGCTAGTACACGGGTGATGTAGTTTCTGATAAATATAACATAATAAAGATAGAGCTACGTCTTCATCTCGTTAATAGTCTTCAATAATTCCTCTGCCGTGTAGGGCTTCGACAAAAATGCTTTGACAGCAATGCCATCAGCAATCTTTGTGTTTGATCCCAGTCCGCTCATGGCAATAACTTTGACATGCGGGTTGATTTTTTGCAACGTGCGGATGAGTGTTGCGCCATCCATAGACGCCATCATCATATCGGTCAACACTAGACTAATTTCATTCTGATGCTGGGTATACAGTGCGATCGCCTCTATCCCATCATTAGCAGTGAAGACGTTGTAGTTATGTGTTTTGAGCACTATTTTGGTAACCTCAAGCACTGAAGCCTCGTCATCTACAACTAGAATCGATTCTCCTTGCCCTGTGGGCATTTCCCGCTCGAGTTCCGGCTGTGAAAGGGCTTCAGACACCGCAGGCAAATACACCTCAAATTGACTACCTTTGCCCACCTCACTCGCCACGTTCACAAAACCGCCGTGACTTTTGATGGTGCCCATCACGGTTGAAAGACCTAGCCCCGTGCCTCTACCAACCCCTTTGGTAGTAAAAAAAGGCTCAAAAATTCTATCAAGTATTTCCGGCGGAATTCCCATTCCAGTATCCGAGACAGTAATCACAATGTAAGCACCCACAGAGGCTTCAAGATTCATCCTGGCATAGTTTTCATCAATGAAAAAGTTTTTGGCACAGACCCTTAAGATCCCACCATCAGGCATTACATCTCGAGCATTGACGGCAAGATTAATGAGAACCTGTTGCAGTTGTGTGGCATCGCCATAGACAGGCCAAAGGTTGGACGGTATATCAGTACAGATTTGGATTGATTTGGGAAATGTCTGTTTGGCAATCTGCTCCAGTTCTAAAAGCAGATGCTTGACTTGTAGAATCGTCCGCTCGCCTTCGACTCCACGAGCAAACGACAGCACTTGCTTGACTAAAGCCGCAGAGCGTTTTACACTATTCTCTAGTCTCTGTAGCAGCCGCTGATTCTGCTCATCAGGCAATTTGATCTTTAGCAGTTGCACTGACATCAGAATCGGTGCTAGCATATTGTTTAGTTCGTGCGCCATGCCGCTCGCTAGTGTGCCCACGCTCTCCAGTCGCTGGGCGCGAAGAAACTGCGCTTCAAGTTGTTTTTTTTCTGTGATGTCGGTATTGACAATAAGAACTGACTTGGGTTGCCCCTTCAAGTCGCGTACTAATGTCCAACGACTTTCAACAATGACTTTCTGCCCATCTTTTTGTACCTGAGTTAACTCACCCTGCCACTCGCTTTTTTGTGCAACAACCTTGTAGATATCTTGGAGTTGCGGTGAAGTACCTTGGAACAAAAGATCGTTGGCATTTAATCCTAGGGTTTCGTGTGCCAACCAGCCGTATAGGCGCTCAGCACCTTGGTTCCAGAAAACGATTCTGTTTTCCAGATCTCGAACTAAAATCGCGTCTTTTGCAACATTAAGCAGAGCCGCTTGCTCGCAGATGTTCTGTTCTCTTAGCTTGCGTTCATTCAGTTCGATTTGTAGCTGTTCTAAAAGTGTAGATTGCTGAATGGCGATCGCCATTTGGTCAGCCACGGCGCAAGTTAATTCTACCTCTTCCTCCTGCCACAAAGCAGGCTGAAACTTCCGAACTAGACCCAGACTGCCCCAAACTGCCGAACCAAAGTGCAACGGGATCAACAACCAGGCTCCAGGAAAGGTTCGAGCAAAGCCGCGATTGATTTCATCTTCACAAGTACTGGCATCGTTAATCAGAACGACTTCTAATCGTTTAAGTTGGGCGGCAATCTCATTGCCTTCATCTGGAATTTCCAGCCCCAGAACCCCTGGTAGATCTGGAGAACGGCGATAATCTGCTACATTCAGCCATATCTGCCGTTGTGGCAGATATTGCACAATCTGAGCTCTATCAGCTTGCAGGAGTTGCGCAATCTCAAAAACTGCTGTGGAAAAGATGGTTTTCAAGTCAAGAGAATTGCGGATGGTTTGAATTACCCGATTGAGTGCCTGCTCTCTTTGAAGTTGATATTGAGTTTGTTTATAAAGTTGACTCTGTTGAAGCGCAATAGCTAGCTGCGTTGCTAATTGCTTGAGTAAGTCAATGTCCAACTGCTGCCACTGTCGTGGTGATGAACAATGGTTAGCTACCAGTAATCCCCACAATTGTTCTTCTTGTAAGATTGGTACTATAATGGTAGCTCTCACTTGAAACTGCGCGAGAAAATCGATATAGCATTGGGGGAGACTGCTTGTATAGATATCGGCGGTCGCTTGGAGCCTACCTTCTTTATAGGAATCGATACAACTTTGGGCAAAGGTGGGGTCTTTAAGACTATTGCCGACAAGAGATCGAAAGCCGTCACCCACAGATTCTGCGACGACAACGCCACCCCAGTCATGCTCGAAGCGGTAAATGAACACTCGCTCTGTCTGAAGAAACTGCCGCACTTCAGACACTGTAGTGTTAAGAATTGCTTCTAAATTCAAACTCTGCCGGATGCGGTGGGTAATATCCGTCACCAGTCGCTCCCGCGCTCGTTGCTGTTGTAGTAATTCCTCTGCTTGCTGGATCTCGGTAGTGGCACGGGTCAAGTTGACTAAATTCCGTCGCATTTCCAGCTGTGCGAGAACTTGGCGACCTAATAACCGTAAATCCTCCAATTGCTCTGGATTTAGATGTTTCTCTTTGTAGTCCATTACACATAGGTAACCGAGTACATATCCTTCCGGTGTCATCAAAGATACCCCAGCATAAAACCGGAAATCGGGATTTGATGTGACTACAGGCTTTGCTCCCCAGCATTCATCAACCAAAGTATTAGAAGAAACAAGGACGTCATCCTGTAACAAGCTACATTCGGGGCATATTCCCCATTGACGAGCCACAGAAGTTACGTCCAAACCTACCTTTGACTTAAACCACTGACGGGTTTCATCAATAAAACTTATTAATGCAATGGGGGTTCCACAAATATGCGCGGCTAAACGAGTGAGATTGTCGAACGCCTCTTCGGGTTCTGTGTCGAGAATCTGATACTGCCGGAGGGTTTCGATCCGAGCAGCTTCATTGTAGTTGGATCTAGTTTTCACGGTTCAGAAATATTAAAGTATGTTTTAAGTAACTATCGCTTAAAATTGGTGTATTATAATTGCTATTTTTTAGCTTATTTCACATTTTTGGGATATTTTAGCCAATCTTACATTCATTTTATTAATAAGTTAATTAAGAACTAAATCTTCAAAAGTTGGTAGTGTATACCTACCCGGTTTATTAACGAAAAATTAAGGTTTTACGATTGACAAATTTGCACTCTTACCCTGTTTTTGATGCAGGTGCAAGATGTCAGTTTTAGCAAAAAAATTTGATGCAAAGTGAGGATCTCGTTTCATTTTAAAAGAGGTAGCAGGAACCAAGTCTGGTAAAGACTTGAAAATCCACTAATCTTAGGTATAATCGAATGGAAAGAAGCACCCTGTTTGCATATGACATGCAAATTAAATATCTGATAGCCGACTGCAGCTTTTAATGTAGCGTCAGTTAACTGATTTGCATCCAATGTGTTGGTGCTTTGACATTATCCGGCAGACGAGTTGTGCGATCGCCCAGTGCCATTGTAATTTGCTGGTAATCCAAGTTTTTAACTCCTGTAAGGATTGCCCCTTCTAGTTTGACATCACAGAGGTTTGCGCCCTGGAGATTAGCTGCCATAAGATTTGCCCCACAAAGGTTAGCTTCATCGAGGATTGCTCTTTGGAAGTTGGTTGCGAGCAGATTTGCTCCACAAAGGTCAGATCCCCGCAAACTGGCATCAGAGAAATTGGCAAAAAAGACCTCTGTGTATTGTAGTTTGGCTGCATTCAAATTTGCATGTTGCACGTTTGCTCCATTCAGGTTTGCTTGTTGTAAATTCGCACCAATTAGACCTGCAAACTGCAAATTAGCTTTACTAAGCTTTGCACCTTGTAAATTGGCAAGAAACAGCTTTGCTCCTGAAAGGTTTGCCCCTTTCAGATTTGCACCCTGTAAGTTGGCTTTATAGAGGTTTGCCTCAGAGAGGTTGGCTGCACGGAGACTTGTGCCTCCTAGGTTGGCTGCACACAAATTTGCCTGAGAGAGCAACGTTCGATTCAGGTTTGCCCTAGAGAGGTTGGCTGCATGCAAATTGCATGATTGCAAGTTGGCTTCACAAAGGATGGACCCAGAGAGGTTAGCGTAATCTAGGTCTGCTTCATAAAGGTTGGCGGACTGTAGGTCGGCGCCACAAAGGTCGGCTTTCCTGAGGTCTGCCCGTTGCAGGTTTGCTTTCTGCAAATCTGCTCCCCTAATGTCAGTATTCCTTAAATCAATTTTGTGATTTTGCGGGTCTTTATCTACATTACGACGAACGATCACAGTCAGGGCAGCTTGAATATCAGCGCGAATTTTTGTTTCCTCTGCTTGTTGCTTAACAAACCTCAGCTTGGGTATTTGCGTTTCCGGTTTGGGGTTGTGGAGTCCGGTGTCTTCCGAACCAGTGTCCTCCTGTTGAAAGTTACTTGCAGTATTTTCCCGCACAAAAGCCGTGAGGATTTCCATGATTGTCCAGTATTCCTTGGGAGAATCTTGGGCAACTCGTTCTAACGCATAAATTGCGCCTGTCCGCGTTGCCACACTCTCATGCCCAAGCTGTGTAATTGCAGTCATAAAGCGTTCTGCAATCAGCCGTTCTTGGGCTATCTGTACATTTTTCATGTCAATTTCAAGGCTTTTCTCAGTAGCGATCGCTCTAGTGTGCGAATCTTCCAAGCGCTTGGCTGCATAGTAAGTATTAATCATTACTGCCAATCCTAAGAAAAGTGTTGCAGTAGTTGTTAATGCTTGAGTTCTACTTTCTATTTTTTCCTGATTTGACAATCCCTCACTTTTAGAAAATGCTAAGAAAATTATCGTCGGTGACAGAGTGAATAAAATTGTTATTGCTATCAACCAACTTTTAAGTACGTCTGTCTTCTTAGCAGACATAATAGTAGTATCCCTCACAACACAGAATTATTACGTAGATTATTGGGAATAAAAAGTGTACCATGTGTCTCAAAAATTCGATAGCTATCAAAAGACTGAATTAATGCTGCTGTTAGTTAACCACGACATGGTATATCATTTGTTTGTATTTTAATCTCGTCAGCGCAAAAAAGTTTTGTCAAAGGCGCCAAGTCGATGCAGCAAGATTTACAGGCAATTTTTCAAGACCTAGTACTGATTGGTGGTGGTCACAGCCATGCCATTGTCCTGAGAATGTTTGGCATGAAACCTCTACCCGGAGTACGTTTGACTTTGATTACTGAAAACTCAGATACACCCTACTCTGGGATGCTACCAGGGCACATTGCCGGATTTTACAGTCACGATGAATGCCATATCGACTTGCAACGCTTGGCGAACTTTGCTCAAGCACAGTTGTATATTGACCGAGTCGTTGGTCTGGATCTGGAAAACAACCTCGTTCTTTGTGCTAACCGTCCTGCGGTAGCTTTCGATGTGTTGTCGATAGATATTGGCAGCACTCCAGCCATTATATCAGTACCAGGTGCAGCAGAACACGCAATTCCCGCTAAGCCAGTATCGCAACTGCTAAAACACTGGTATCAATTGTGTAGAGACGTTACATGTAACATCTCTACATCTAGCATTGCGATTGTCGGTGGAGGTGCAGGCGGCGTAGAGTTGGCGCTGTCAATGAGCGCGAATTTGCACCGTAGGGGCGCGGAAACCGCGCCCTTACAGCATTGGGCAGATGAGATAAAACCCCATGCCCCATGCCCCATGCCAAAAATTCATCTCTTCCAACGTCATGCTGAATTGATGCCCAACTATCATCAGTCTACACAGCGTCAAGTTAAGCAAATTTTGCTCCAGCGCGGTATTCAGTTGCACTTGGGAGAAACCGTATGTCAAGTCGAACCGCACAAAGTCATATGTGAATCTGGGTTAACAGTAGAGTGCAATCCAATTTTTTGGGTAACACAAGCATCCGCGCCCCAGTGGTTAAAAACAACAGGACTGGCAACTGATGAGCAAGGTTTTATTCTAGTTCAGGACACATTGCAATCTCAAACCCACCCACAGGTATTTGCTACTGGTGATATTGCTACAATGGTAAATCATCCCCGTCCAAAAGCTGGGGTGTTTGCTGTCAGACAAGGCAAGCCTTTATTTGAGAACTTGCAGCGAATTTTATTAGGTAAGACTCTCAAACCTTATCAACCACAGAAACAATATTTAAGTTTAATTGGTACAGGAGATAAAAGTGCGATCGCCACACGCGGAATTTTTACCTTACCACCTCACAAACTATTATGG
>CAXTSI010000127.1:0-18470 GCA_964246695.1 uncultured bacterium | reverse complement strand
AATTAGCAATTAGCAATTAGCAATTAGCAATTAGCAATTAGCAATTAACAACTAAGCCGCTTCCCTCAGTAGAGGTTCTCTAGTCACCTCTGGAATATTCAGCGATAGCTGTTCGGCGTGAGGCACCGCAGCTTGTTCTAACACTTTAACTTCAATATTCACACTTACCAAATAACTGCCTGTGTCAGCACCAACCGCTTCAGCAATTATTTTGGCAATGTCTGGGCGTTTAGCAGTTAGCGGGTCACGTAAGATACACCGATCCCATTCATGCTTAGCAATCGGATTGAGGCTGAGAATGTAGTGCTTAATCATATTGAAATTAATCCTCCAGAAGGCTGTCACAGAAAGGTTATGCACTTAACCCAATACGGTTCAGTTAGAAGCGTAACTCCTTGAAGATCCCCCCAACCCCCCTTTTTAAGGGGGGCTAGTTCCGATCAAAGCCTTAACTGAACCGTATTGGCATTTAACCAGGCATTGCGATCGCTACTCCTCCATTTTAGTACAAATGTACTAAAACCGCCAACACCCTTTGCTGTTTGCACGATAATGTTGAATAAATAGGTTCGGAGTTCTTCTGATGGAAACTCAGCTTTCATGGACTAAGCAGTGGTATCCAATTAGTCCATTAAATTACCTGTATCCCTCTCGTCCCACTCCTGTCACACTTCTGGGCAAAAAGCTGGTGATTTGGAGAGACGAAAACCAAAACTGGATAGTGATGGATGATGTTTGTCCTCACAAGCTGGCGCGGCTGTCTATGGGAAGCATCAATGAAGACGGAAATCTGATGTGTAGACATCACGGATGGTGTTTTAACGGCGAAGGTAAATGCACCAAAATTCCCATGCTGACTGGTAGCGAGGCGGAGGATACTGCTTGTGACAGTTTAAGATCTCGAGTTACCACATATCCCACACAGGTAATCCAAGAACTACTTTGGGTATGGCCAGATGATAGTTCAACAGCCTTTGAGGATTGTAACTTAAAGCATCCGGCTACCATACCTGAGTGCGAACTTGACATATCTTCTACAGACTGGCACATGACAGAAGTCCCTGTTGGTTACACGGTGTCCGTTGAAAGTACTTTCGATCCTTCTCATGCGGAATTTCTTCATGAGGGAATAGGCTATTTTTCACCTAAGACAGCGGTGCCCATGCAGAATTTTGAAGCTGTGGGAGAAATGTCTGCGAATGGGGGTTTTACCCTCAAGCATGCAGGCTACAATCTCTTCAACAAAGATATGGAGGCGACGCGGAGATTTACTCCACCCAGCAGCAACACTACGATATACCGTTATCCCAACGGTAAAACTAACATATTTCAGTTGTACTTTGTTCCGACGCGACCAGGTCACTGTAGGTACATCGGCAAGTTTATTTCTGATGGTAGTTTGGTTCAAAAAAACTTTTTGCTTGAGATTCTGCCAAAGGATTTGCGAACTGGGTTACAGCACTTATCCACATACAAGCTGAGTGACCAAGATTTATCGGCTATGCACTCCCAAGAAGTGAATCAGTTATCTTTAGAAAAGAAATGGCAAAAAGCATACTTTATGCCTTCCCCCTCTGACGTGGGCATCATCACTTTCAGAAAATGGCTAGACGAATTTGCAGGAGGTAGTCCTTCATGGTCAGGGTGTGTAGAAGAAAATGTAAAAGAATTGAATGATCAACAACTATACGACAGATGGCACAGACATACAAAGCATTGTCCTAGTTGTCGTAACTCTGTGATTTTTCTAGAAAAAGTGCGAACATTTTGTAATATTGGCACTCTTATATTTGCACTTTTAACATTGGTCTTCATCTTGATAGGTATTCCCCTCAAGCTAGTGTTGATATCAACAATAATTGGAGTCTTAAGTTTATTTTTTTCCTATATGTCGGACGAGTTTAGACAACTTTTCTTTAGTAGTATCCCAAAAAGAGGTCTACCTCTAGTCCAACTCTATAGGAGTAAGGATTTAGGTCTAAAATTGTGGAATTAGAGACTTGCTAAAGTTGTTTACACTATAGCAATCCTAAATGATTCCTGAACGCAGAGAAACCCGGTAACTTTTACGAAACCGGGTAACTGAAGCTTGAGTTGTTCGCAACTCAAATAGGATTGCTATAGTTTATAGTTATGGCCGATAATGGGTAATAGCTAATGGCTAATGGTAACAATTGACAATTAGCAATTAACAATTACCAATTACCAATTACCAGGCATCACATAAGTCTCAATACTGCAAGGGCTGAGGAAAATAGGAGGTAAAACAAAGGGAATAGTGTTCGTGTTTAAAATCCGAGAACAACGGATCGTAACAATCTTTTTTGATAGGAGAGTTAAATGAAACTAGTTGTTCATAAAGAAGATGATGCATTGTATTTGCGACTGGATGATTCTGCTATTGTAGAGTCAGAAGAAGTGAGTGATGGAATTATTCTTGATTACAACGCCGCAGGCAAAGTAGTTGGTATTGAAGTGCTATATCTCAGTCAAAGAAGCCCTGGTTCTTTACAAAGAATTTTATTAGAAACAGCTTAGTAATCATCGGATTTTGGGAATTCCAAAGAATCAATTAATCAAAAACTCAAGAGACAGTTCTTAAACAATAACGATCATCTTTTGACAGGAGATGAATAAAATTAGCGAGATTTTGCGATCGCGATGTAATAGTGTATTTATAGTATGTGTCGAATAACACAATAAATGTCCTCGTTAACAAAATAAATGTCCGCAGGGGAAGCAAGTTAGCAATCGCCATTGATTTCGGGACTTCGCGTAGTGGCTGTGCTTTTGCATTCTTCGGCAAAAAACCAGAAATTGGCGTTTTGAAACACCAAAATTTTGTGGGTGCAAATAATATTGCTAACAAAAATACCACACAGCTTTTGTACGAGCCAGGTGGAAACGCCGTAGATTGGGGTTTTAATGCTATAGAAAGATATTGTAAGTTAAACAAAGATGAAAGAGAAAAATATCATTTTTTTAAAAGCTTTAAGGTTCTGTTGCATGGGGATGAGTGCAAACGAGACGAAAATGGTCCATACATTATGAGTAAAGGAAAGAAATTTTGGGTGATTAACCTAGTCGTAGATTACCTTAAATTTCTTAAACAATTTATTTGGAATAACATAGAAGCACTCAAACAAGGACACATTAAATAACAAGAGATTTTATGGTGTTTGACGGTTCCGGCTATTTGGGTGTTATTAACGGAAGTATTGTCGATGTGGGTCGGAAGAGATTCGTGAAGGCGCTGTGGTTTTTATCGAACCATCGTCATCAACCCTATTTGAATGAACCGCGAAGACGCGAAGCACGCGTTCGCGTAGCGTCTCCGTCAGGAGAAGAAAGAAGAGAAGAGGATCGGTAATCTTATGGCGGGAAGGGAGTAGTTGTTGGTCGGTGGCGAGTACCTTGGAGTTTTCGTGTCTGGAGGGGAAAAGGAACTCCAACACCAGCACAATTGGGATGAAAAATGGTCAGAAGTTTGCCTAAAAGATTAACCAAACACTTCCAGGTGATGGTTCTGGTAGATACAGCCTTTGGTAGCGTGGAATTTATACATGGCGTCCGTTCGCAAAAATACCACGTAATTGCTGGTATAGGTTGTACCCGTAAATTGGTTGATGGTCGCCCTCGTTGCTCAACTACATAAGCGAGGACAACAGCTTTGCCTGAGGGGTTTGAAGTTTCCTGTCTCTGTATCCTGGTATTATTTTAAACGTGATGACGGTAAATATGAAAAACGATTTGTCATTTCTACCAAAGCTCTCAAAGTCAGCACTATTTCTTGGTGGGGTAAACGACGATGGTGAGCCAGCGCGGTGGACGGGTTCCCCGGCATAAAGCGACTGGCTTTCCCGTTGGGCAGATAGAGGGTTGGGTTAAAACTGCAAAGCACCGTTTCGGGCTACACCGTTTTGGACAAGGGACGCTCTTAGGGGTTTATCGTTGGTTGGTATTGTCCCTTATTTCTTATATTTTAGCCCCGAAGAGCTTATTTATCCACATTGATCGCCTCTACAAAACTACCTGATTGGGGACAAGCCGCAGAAATCGCATTCCAAACAATACTTCCACACTTGGTGGTTGTACCTGAATTTACAACGCATTGAACGCATGAGAGAACTAGCACGCTTGTCAAGGAATTGACATTCGCTCTTTCCAGGTGCAAGATATGAGCCTCGCGCAACCGCGGACTACGCCGAAGCGTGATATATGAAAGAAACACAAAAAAGTTAGAGGAAAAGTTAACAGCCTGAGACTATAATTAATACCTACCCTAACAGTCAAAACCGTCTTTACAGTGGTGCTAATTACGCCCGCTCATCCTCTTGGTAAACCAAAACGTCGCGGTAAAAAGCAACCAGGAAATGCTCCTCAATTTGATTTACGTACTCATTTATACCGCATCACTGGCGTAGACTTTACTCAAATTAATGGCTTTGGCTCTTTAACCGTCTTGATTATACTATCTGAAGTTGGGCTAGACCCCGGAGCGTTTTCCCACAGTTAAGCCCGATCGTTTCTTGGTTGGGATTATGTCCTGGTAGTCGCATCACTGGGGGTAAGGTCAAAAGTTCCAAAACTCGCCCTGTGATCAATAGAGCAGCCAATGCTTTTCGCATGGCTGCACAAACTCTTTGTCGAAGTAATTCAGCTATGTTCGGTTTTTACAGACGGATGCAATCCCGTATGGGACCGCCAAAGGCTATTACCGCAGCAGCCCATAAACTGGCACGTATTTTCTATCGTCTCTGGACATCTGGAGCCGCATATGTAGACCCAGGTGTCGATGCAGACCTTGCAAAGATACCACGAACGTATTGTCAACAACCTGAAGAAGAAAGCTCATGCTCTAGGGTTTGATGAGCGTCGCTCAACCTGCTATTACCCAGGAGCAGTGTGCTTCGTGAGGTGCTGCATTCATTAGTTGCCAATGTTATTAATATCATCAGCACGCTCTCGACTAAGTACAACCACTTAAAAATCATCAAAACATTCATATGACGCGCTGTTTAAGAATAAAGCGTGGTGATTAGCATGGGAAGCAAAGGCAATTTGAAGCGTTATTTCCCTACAAAATTTACTGTGGTGGGATGTGTTTCTTAGGAGATACTGGCGGGAACGCTACCCCTTGTTCCGTCGAGTTTCGCCGTATGTCTGCCCTGGATACCTTACCCGATCCCCAATCACCAAATGTTGGTAAAACGGAAAAAAGTGAGCTGGCTGTATCGAGGCGTAAGTCTTCCTCACAGATCCTCTTGCATGACGGAATCGTAGTCCTGCCCCCCGTAAAAAACGCCGTGGATTATCACCCTGTCGGCTGTTACCGAAAAAGCGATAGTGGCCCGTTTGGCATAGCCGATAACTCGTAAATCCGGTCGTAGGTCATCACGTTTGGTTCCCCGTTCCGGGAAGGTGGAAAGACCCTGGCAAAAGGCAATGATGCCGCTGATATAACGCTCTGCCCGTTCCTCCCCGCCACGGTCAGCAATATAGGTGTAGAGATCGCTAAGGTGTTGCTCTGCTCGTGGCGAGAAGATGACGCTGTATTGTTTCATCTAGCGTTGCTCTGTTGTTGTCCGCTTGCGGTACTGCGAGAGAACACGCGCCATAACTTGTTCTGCGGGGACACCTAGCGTGGCATCAGCTTCACAGTCATCATAGCTTTTGACGACCTCTTCGTGGAGCCACTTTTCAAGAGCGGCGTCCCGCGCCTGGAGAGTACGAAGCCCATCCCGGATAACTTCGCTTTCTGTGGCATATTCACCTGACATGACTTTAGCCTTGACCATTTCCAGCATGTCATGGGGCAAGGTGATCGTGAGGGCCTGGGTCGTTCTCATAAGAAATTCTCCTGCTTGAAGCAAGTTTAGCACAGTGTATGATTTAATCATACACTTAAAATAAGGCATGGGAAGGCTTGAGGTTATGGTCTCAAAAGCCCGTTTCCCCCTGACTGATATCTTGCACCATTCTCAATAAGGGTAGGGTGGGCACTGCCCACCAACGTAAAAATAGGCATTTTGGTCAATGGTGGGCAATGCCCACCCTACAAAAATAGCCTTATTGCAACTGGTGCAAGATGTGATCTGACGGAAGTTAAGCGTGAAATTTCGGATCTTACACTGGTTTGGGAGTAGCAATTAGCCATTAGCTATTAGCAATTCCCCAACTAA
This sequence comes from uncultured bacterium, assembly GCA_964246695.1. Lineage (GTDB taxonomy): Bacteria > Cyanobacteriota > Cyanobacteriia > Cyanobacteriales > Nostocaceae > Stigonema. Next base: position 12,288 of record CAXTSI010000127.1, on the reverse strand, counting down.
TTCCTTTTACCATCAAGCTGAGATTTCAGCAGTTGAATATCATCGAGATCAATTGCTAGTTGAGGCAAAGGAATAGAAATTCCCGCTTCGTCGAGAGCGATTTTCAGGCGACGGCGATACTCCCGTGCAACATCCCATTGTTTGAGGGGCTGTGTTTTAATCCAGACACGAATTATCAAACCCCGATCGTCAAAATTATCTACTCCCAGAACTTGCGGCGTTTCCACAATTTTTTCCTGCCATTGTGGATCTCGATCCATAGACAAGCCAACGGATTCAATCACCTTCAAAGCCTGGTCAACATCAGTGTGGTAGCCAATCGGGATATTTAAGTCGGCGCGTGACCACCGGCTGGAAAGATTGGCAACAATTTTAATTTCGCTGTTAGGAATCGTAATTAAGCGCCCTTCCGCATCCCGCACCTGAGTCATCCGTAGATTCAGATTTTCTACCAAGCCTCCCACGGTTCCGACGTTAATCACATCACCCAAGGCGTACTGGTCTTCTAGGATGATCAGAAAGCCGTTAATCGCGTCTTTGATTAAGTTTTGAGAGGCGAGGGACACAGCAACACCAACTAAACTGGCACCTGCGAGCAAAGGAACGATATTTATACCCAAGGACCACAGGGCTAGGAGAAAGCCAACTACTACCCAGGCAATGGTAATAATACCTTTGGTAGCCCAAGAAATTGTAGAAATTCGCAGTTGCAAACGTTGAGAGGTTTCAGGAGTCAATAAAGCACCACTGGTAACGACAGCGGAGGTGAAGCGGTCAATGAGGGCATAGCTGAAACGAATAGATACATAAGTTCCCAATGCCACAGCACCTACTCGCAAAGGAAATTGCAAACCGAGGAAAACTCCTAACTGTAGCGATCGCGTGAAAGGAAACAGACCCATGATCAATAATGTTCCGCCTGCCCAAATCGAGAATTGTGCTAGCTGAAACAGTCGCCGCTTGACTTCTTTGAGATTTGTATGTTGCTGTCGCTTGAGCTGTGTGGTGAGCGGCGTATCTAGTGGTATGGGGTGCAGGGGCTGTACTGAATGGCTTGTTGATCGCCGCTGCCACCCATAGATCGCCCAACTGATGACAATCATGGTCAGCCCAGTTCCAGCTGCGATCGCACCGTGGCGGACTACACTATTCGTCTGTCGCTCCTGCTTCGCCCGTGTTAGGCGTTCCTGCAATATTTGGGCGATTTGATTTGCCGCCTCAGACGGATCATCTACTTGTCGCAGTTTGGCATCTTGGGAATTGATAGTCATCAGGTACTGGTCGTTGACATAAATGACTGGTAATCCTTTTAATGTCCGGCTTTCTACCTTGACTTCTTTTGAGGGCGATGCAAAGTAGTCTTGGCTAATTTGCAGCAGTTTTTCTTGAATATTTTCCAAACGCTCTGTCAGATTCGCTTTTGTTCCGGCTATTTGAAACACACGGCGACCATCCAAATAAACCCAGCCAGAAACTTTACTTTCTGAGTCATGGCTCGAATTAGTCGCAGGTAGCAGGTTAGGTAAAAAGGGGATCTGGGCATCAGCTTTTGGCACAACCCAAACTGATATAGCAATTGATCCGGCGATCGCCAAAAATTGAGAGCGCACTAAAACACCTCCTTTAGCAAAACACACTACTGTGTAACGATATGTTATCTACTAACCTAAAGCTATATTCCAAAAACAATTTGAGTAAGTGTACCTGTCCAAAGTAAAGTTTTTATAAAAGTTTAAGGTAATTAGCAAGAAAATTTTACATATCTCTATCTTTTGATAGATGAAATATTAGGGTGATTGCAAAATATTTTTTACGACTTTTGTTAGGGCGGGGAGACCCCGATTTTGTCAGGGCGGGGGAACCCCGCCCCTACGATCGATTTTGTACTCAATAGGAACAAAACCCTTTTCAGTTTGCTGCTTGTGGACTAATGTAGTAGAGTGCGTAAAGATTTACGTACCTTTTTTACTTTTTTGAGGAACTATTTAATGACCGCAACTTCTCCCCGATTAAAGCACGAGGTTAAAGACCTCGCACTAGCTGCCTTGGGAAGACAGCGCATTGAATGGGCTGGACGTGAGATGCCGGTTTTACGGCAAATCCGCGATCGCTTTGCCCAAGAAAAGCCCTTTGCAAATATTCGCCTGATAGCTTGCTGCCATGTCACAACAGAAACAGCAAACTTAGCAATTGCACTCAAAGCTGGTGGCGCAGACTCCCTACTGATTGCCAGTAATCCCCTATCAACGCAAGATGACGTAGCTGCCTGTCTCGTCGCCGATTACGAAATACCAGTCTTTGCCATCAAAGGTGAAGATAACGAAACTTACAACCGCCACGTGCAAATAGCCTTGGATCACCGTCCCAATATCATCATTGACGACGGTTGCGATGTGGTTGCAACCCTGGTTCAGCAACGCCAACACCAACTGGCTGACCTGATAGGCACCACAGAAGAAACCACAACGGGCATTGTGCGGCTAAGAAGCATGCTCAAAGATGGCGTCCTCACCTTCCCTGCCATCAATGTCAACGACGCCGACACCAAACACTTCTTTGATAACCGCTACGGCACTGGGCAATCTACCCTCGATGGCATTATCCGCGCTACAAATATCTTACTTGCGGGTAAAACCCTAGTTGTTGCTGGTTACGGCTGGTGCGGTAAAGGCACAGCGATGCGGGCACGGGGACTTGGTGCTAATGTGGTAGTTACCGAAATTGATCCCATCAAAGCAATTGAAGCGGTGATGGATGGTTTCCGAGTACTACCAATGGCGGAAGCAGCTCGTGTGGGGGATCTGTTTGTTACCGTCACTGGTAATAAGCACGTGATTCGCGCTGAGCATTTCGATGTGATGAAAGATGGCGCGATTGTTTGTAACTCTGGTCACTTTGATATTGAAATTGACCTGAAATCCTTGGGTGCTAAAGCTAAGGACGTGAAGACAGTACGTAACTTTACCCAAGAGTATCGCCTGCAAAATGGTAAATCGGTGATCGTTCTGGGAGAGGGACGCTTGATTAACCTGGCTGCAGCCGAAGGACATCCCAGTGCAGTGATGGATATGAGCTTCGCCAATCAGGCTCTGGGTTGCGAATACCTGGTGAAGAATAAAGGTAAGCTGGAACCCGGTATCCACTCAATTCCAACTGAAGTGGATCAAGACATTGCGCGGTTGAAGTTGCAAGCAATGGGAATTGCGATCGATACTCTGACATCAGAGCAAATTGAGTACACAAATTCCTGGAGTTCTGGAACTTAAACCCTAACTAGAATTTATTCGCTTTCGCTCTTCTAGAGCAACTTCGGTGGGATGGGCAACTTGCCTATCCCACTTTTATTTGCCAGTAATATTTTTTTAGCTATGGTTTATGTTCGCAACTCAAATTACTTACAAATCATTTTCCGGCGTTGACGCAACAATAAACTAGCACCAATTATTCCTATCCCAACCAATGTTGTAGTATTTCCGGCTTCCGGAACTGTTCTCTGTTCCCTGTTGCCTTTAATTTCAAAAATACAGCATTTTCCGCTCGCACTCCAAGGAATGTGGGTTATAATATAGGATAAATTTTTCCATAAAAATTATCACTCGGCAAATTGCTGTGGTTCTCAGATAAATTTCAATTAACTATTTCTCTGAGATTTTAAAACATATTTCAACTCATATACAACATTACCGAATTAGGGACTTCATTCACTCTTACTAAAGTGCTAAAATAATGGCTGTTATTGACACCAATCGTTCTTACACCTTCAGCAATTATTCAGATCTGAGAATTGATCCGATTGATTTAGCTGAATACTTTAGCTACAGCCTTAGGCGAACAACATTACAATTACCCCAATACCAAGGTGCTATTAATCGTCTAGAAACACTTACCGCAGACATTAACGATATTCTGCCGCGCTTGGTCACGATGAACGAACAAGCAAAACGAGAAATGCTGATTGCGCCCGTAGTCAGGACAGTTGTTCAAATTGCTGATGCTCTTGTACGCGTTGAATATCCTGTTAATGTTTCCAATCAACTACAAGGGAACCTTGACTATTTACTCAGCATTGATAATCTAGGTCAGCTTTTAGTTATTGAAGCTAAACGCGACGATCTAGATTATGGCTTTACTCAGCTGATTGCAGAATTGATTGCCCTCGACCTATGGGAGCGATCGCCCAAAGTTGAACAACAACCCCAATTAGTTGGAGCAATCACTACAGGACAGATTTGGCAGTTTGCAGTCCTTGATAGAGTTGCCAAACATCTTGACCAAGGATTAGATTCATACGTTTTGCCAAGAGATATTGAAACTCTGCTGAGAATATTAGTCCAATCTCTTACAAAATAAGCAGGAAACTCTTAACCCAAGGTTCAAGAACGGTAATTTTGTACCGGGAAGGGAGTAATTACGAATTATTCGCTCATTGCTCTGCAATCAGCAAAACAATTTTACCCGTTACTGAGATCTTGCACCATTCTCAACAAGGTGAGAGAAACCGGGTTTGTGAACGAAAAAGTAAGAATTTCAGCTTTACTGATTCGCAACAAACCCGGTTTCTGGCAGTGGTGCAAGATGTAAGGTTATAGATCCAGTTTCCAGCAACTGGTGAGCTTTCGCTGCATCTTTTAGGGGAAACTGATGACTGACCTGAACTTTCAACTTGCCTGCATCAATCCATTGAGTACATTGTTCTAAAATTCCTGCCTGGTGTTGTTGCGCTGACACCATTCCTTGCAACATTGGTGTCAGCATTAATTCCAAGTTAATGCGGAGATTACGCACTCTTGCTGCTTTCCAAACTGTATTGACGTCTGGTTCCAAAATCGTCACTATGTCACCATACACTCGTACTGCGGGAAAAGTTTGATGAAAAGTCTCTCCACCTACAGTGTCAAAAGCCAAGTCCACACCTTCGCCTTCAGTCCAATCTAACACCGCTTGCACGAAGTCCGTCTGTTTGTAAAAAATCACATGGTCAGCACCTAGTGATTTGACGAAATCAGCTTTTTCTTGAGAACTCACCGTAGTGGAGACACTCGCACCTTTGAGTTTCGCCAATTGAATTGCGACGTGACCGACACCACCAGCACCAGCATGAATGAAAACTCGTTCTCCTGGTTCCAGTCGTCCCCGTTCATATAAAGCTTCCCACGCAGTGATTAACACTAAAGGTGCTGCTGCTGCTTGTGCAAAGGATACAGAAGCCGGTTTACGGGCGACAAACCGCTCATCGACAACAGTATATTCTGCATAGTTGCCTTGATGTGCGCCCAATCCGCCATGACAAAAATATACTTCATCGCCTACGCGAAAACGCTGAACTTCAGTACCAACTGCCTCGACCACACCTGCACCATCACATCCTAAAATAGCAGGCATGCGATCGGGGTAGAAAGTACCTCGTTTACGAAGTTTTGTGTCAATGGGGTTAACGCCAGCAGCCCGTAAGCCGATCAAAAGTTCAGTTTCTCCCGGAGAACTGGGTTTTGGCACATCCTGCACTTGCAAAACTTCGGGACTACCAGACGCTGTCATTAAAACTGCTTTCACGACTTTCTCCTCAACACTAAAGCTTGGTGGTTGCATTTGCCACTTTACCTATTGACAACCGCTTTTTCAATCCCACCAATAGGAAACAATGACTGCATCGCAATCCTGCTGAACGTCTTTACCCCATAAAGCCCCTGACAATTGAGTTCTCAGTCGGCGCTTCAGCTGCCAACCGTAGTCCTCATTCGTGCCATCATTTACCTCTACCGAATCAGCGCACCACTTTTTGCCTAAGTCCAAAAGCTGAGACACCTTTGTGTCTTGGTTCTGGGCAAGGATGTATAGCGTATCCGCTGGATAGGCAATGAAATGAATGATACTGGTTTCTGGCATGGGACGATAGTTTGCCATTGCAAAGAGCGTATCGACCACACCACCAAAGCTTAGACCGTTTTCGTCTGGCGCAAAGATTGGTTTTGTGAATAGAAAGCTTGCCCATAAGTCCGTGTGGTGGGAAAGGTCGGTAATCACTTCTGAGCCATCAAACTCATTAAATTGACGCTGCCAAACCAAGGCAGCAAAGAGTTCCTGAGGAGAATAAGATTGAGCAATGGATTGGATTCTGGCTAAATCAAGCATCGCTGTTCCTCACTTCTTTGCCTCGCCTACCTTCCTCGAATTATAGAACGTTGAACAACTTATGTGCTTATATTCAACCGTATATATAGCTGGAATTTTATGTAACTTGCGATCGCTATAGCCCCTTTATATAAGAAGCGCGATCGCACTACTACCCTGACTATGTTTGCTACAATGCTGCACTGTGTGATTATTTCTGCTATGCTCATGAGACAAAGGCGATATTTATGCACTTATGAAGAAATTGTTGGAGGAATGAAGGATTGCGTTTTCATGTGGAAGGGGATTTGGGCTACCGCTTAGATCTGGTTTTACTAGATGGAATTAGCTTTACCATTTTGTGCAATGCTAGGCTAAAGGTACAATATCTCGTGCAGCGATCGCGTGGTTCTATGACTCCTTTTACCCCTTTAAGCTTCCCCACCACAACCATTCCAAAATGGATACCTGCAACATGGTTCGATTACTTAACTTATGCTAATCTTCGCACCCCAGAGAGAGTGAGGCTATTTTTTAATCAAGGGTATCTTTTTGTTGACATGGGTAGTGAAGGAATTAATCACGCAGCAGTTAATGAACTGTTCTCGATGCTATTTTTTATCTGGTTTAGTCGCCAAAAACCAGATCAAACTTTCCATTCTCTGGGCGGTTGCTTGATGGAAAAGCCACAAACGCAAGCTGCATCTCCAGATTTGGTACTGTACCTAGGTAAAAATTACCCAGTTTGGCGAGAGGGCGAACGGCGTTACCTGAATCTAACCCAGTGGCGAGTTCCTGATTTGGTGGGTGAAGTGGGTGATACTACTTTAGCAACTGATTTGGATGAGAAAAAGCAGCTTTATACAGCTTTGCAAATTCCGGAATATTGGGTTATTGATGTCCAAAGCGCAAGAGTGTTGGCATTTCGCTTGCAGGACAATGGAAAGTATCAGCAATGTGAATATTCAGTAGCGCTTGAGGGTTTGCCAATAGCTTTGTTGGAGAAGACTTTAGAGAAGCTTCGCCAAGGAACTAACGGTAGTGCAGCAATGTGGTTTGCTCAACAGATTGCTTCTTTATAGGGCGATCGCTCTGTTGGATTGGTGTTACCGAGGTTCCGATCTAACAAAAATGCAATAAATATAAAACTTTTAAACAGGGCATAATGCAAGAGTTGTTAACAGGGAAAACCCGACGCGCAAGGGATGCTTCAAATGATTAAACACTATGAGCAAACAATATAAAATATATTTTGATGCTTGCTGTTTCAATCGTCCATTTGACGACCAAACCAAATCCCGTATTTATTTAGAAGCACAGGCAGTTATGACAATTCTGAGTCAATGTCAATCTCTTAATTGGAAATTAATTAACAGCAGTGCTTTAATCGCCGAATTAAACCAAACACCAGATTTAGAAAGACTAGAAAACGTCAAAAAATTACTTTTCATTGCTAAAATAAAAGTTAATAGTAGTGCCTTCATTGAAAACAGAGCCGTCCAACTCCAAAAATTAGGATTCTCAAGCTATGATGCCACCCACATCGCCAGTGCTGAAAGAAGTCAGGCAGATGTATTTCTTACAACAGATGACAGACTCCTCAAAAAAGCTCAAAAAAATTATCAATTAATTAATGTAAAAATTAACAATCCTGTGGAATGGCTGGCATCCGTAATACAAGCCGAGGAAAGCAATGATGAAGACCCAAAATGAAATTATCAAACAGGGCTACAATGCCTTAATCAATTCTCTGGGAGTTACCGATACTATTCGGTTTATTCAATATTTCAGTCCCGGTAAAGGAGATTATACCAAAGAACGTCATCAATGGCTAGATGACAAAACTTTGGCTGAGGTGAGGGCGGAGATGAAACAATTGCAGTCAGACGACACCAATCAATATGACGAAATTATTGATTGACAGTTTACATAGCGGCTGGCGACATTCGCGCTACTTTTGCCCCAGATTGTTTTACAGGAATGTTAATCAGAAATTCTGCCCCCTCTCCTGGCTGCGACACACACTGGAATTTACCGCCGTGCTTTTCGACAATTTGGTAACTAATTGAGAGTCCTAAACCTGTGCCTTGACCGACAGGCTTTGTGGTGAAAAAGGGATCGAATAGCTTAGCTTGGACCTCTTGGGTCATGCCGACTCCATTATCTTTGATCGAAATTTGCACTTGATCGCCTCCTACAAGCCGCGTCCTAATAGCGATCGTCGGATGGTATTTTTTCGCACCCGCCGACAGACGGATAGATTCTTCTAGGGCATCAGCAGCATTTGCCAGCAAATTCATAAACACCTGATTAAGTTGTCCGGCGAAACACTCGACCTGCGGCAGGTCGCCATACTGCTTTATAACTTCAATGCCTGAATGCAATGAATTAGGCTTCAGACGATGCTGCAAGATCAACAGAGTGCTATCGAGTCCCTCATGGATATCAACGGGTTTCACCTCGGCTTGATCCAAACGAGAGAAATTTCGTAAGCAAAGAACAATCTCACGAATGCGTTCAGCACCTACTTGCAGTGAAGAAAACAGTTTCGGCAAATCCTCAGCGATGAACTCTAAATCTGCTACCTTTGCTCGTTGTTGAATTTCCGGTTCGGGTACAGGATAGTGCTGTTGATAGAGATTGAGTATCTCTATCAAGTCTTGCATGTACTGATCGAGATGGGAAAGATTGCCGTAGATGAAGTTGACCGGATTGTTAATTTCATGTGCCACCCCTGCCACCAGTTGTCCTAGACTCGACATCTTTTCACTTTGAATCAGATGGGCTTGAGTTTCCCTTAAATGGTCGAGTGCTTGGGAAAGTTGTGTCGCTTGCTGCTGTGTGTGTTTGAGCAGTACCGCGTGTTGTAGGGCAACTCCTAACTGAGAGGCAATTTGACTGACAAATTCAATTTCCGACTCTTGCCACTCACGGGGTTTTTGGCATTGATGAATACACAGTAAACCCCAGAGCTTTCCTTGCTTCATCATGGAAACCACCAGATTTGCCCTCACTTGAAAGCCAGACAGCATTGACACATAACAATCGTTTAAATCGGCGTTATAAATATCAGTAACTGCATGGATATAGCCTTGGCTGATTCTGTCAGTATATTCACTTAGACAGCGCTCGTACGCGAGTGCCTTTAAGGTGGATGGGAAACTAGGCGCAACATCTTCTGCAACGACTTCGCCGCCATCATAGTTAGATTCAGAATAGAAGCGAAAGACCACAACCCGATCGGCATCCAGCACTCGCCGGAGTTCAAGCGTAGTGGTTTCAAAAATCTCATTCAAGTCTAGCGATTCCCGAACTTTAGTGATGACACTTGCTAAGGTTTGCTGCTGCTGTGCCACATGAGCTAATTGTACGGATTGCGATCGCACTTGTTCGAGATACTCAGCTTGCTGCAACGCCACCCCAAGCTGAGTGGCAATTTGCATGAAAAACTCCACTTCCGAAGCTTCCCAATACCGACTACTTGAGTGTTGATAAGCGCCCAATAAGCCCCATAGTTCCTGCCCCACAAAAATCGGCGCAATCATGAAGGCTTTGACACGAAATTGTTCGAGGATCTCAAGGTGACACTGGGTAAATCCCATGTCGTATACATCATCGACTGCGAAGGTTTCATTATTGCGATAGCGTCCGCCTTGAGTTTCCTGTAAGTGGGTATCGTCCCAAACTACACCCACTCCAAGTTTAATACTACTGTGCCATGGGGGATTTGCAGATTCATAATCACTGACAAATTCACCTCCCCAGTCAGCATGAAAGCGATAAACCGCTAAGCGATCGCTCTTAAGTAATTGACAAACTTCCTCAGTCGTGGTCTTAAAAATGGTTTCAACGTCCAGCGACTGTCGTATTTCAGCAATGATCCGCGCTCCTGCTTGCTGCCGTTCAATCGAGCGCTGTAGCTCAATGTTGGTTTGTTGCAATTCGGCGGTGCGATCGCGCACTTGTTGCTCCAAGTTTGTATTCAGGGCTTGCACCTGTTGATACAGTTTGTACTGCTTTATACCAGTTGAAAAGCGTTCGCCCAGTGCTTGCGCCAGCTTGAGTTCCGACTCTGCCCACTGTTGTGCCTGTCCAGTTCTCAGTTCGCGCCACGCATCAAAGGACTGACGCGGCATAAGTTGGCGAGAATCGGTATCAACACAACCTGCCCAGATAGTTTCAATATCTACCTCATCGCGGAAAATACTTAAACAGCCAACGACGGTGGAACCATATAGCAGTGGCACAATCAACAAACCCCGAATTGGCGTTGCTTGAAAACTGGGAGCAATTGACCGCAATAAGGGTTCTTTGTAAATATCCGCGATCGCCCACAAATTCAAGTCCGAATTGAGTTCCTCCGGTGGAGGAGTCAAAGCATAAACGGCTCTCATCCAGTTCACTGACCATTCAGAATTCTCACCAGGTGGGATTGTAGCGGAATAAAGATATTTCTGCCACAACCGATGCTCCTCAATCGGTCTACCAAGTCCAAGATCGAGTAAACTTGGCTGCACTCCACAAGTGTAGATTTCTGCGCTTTGTTCGGCGTCAGGCAGTAAGTATAGTCGTCCTCCAGAGCCTTCAAACGCAGCTACCGTTTCTTTCAGGGCAGCTTGAAGTTGGACAGTTGGCGTGGTATATATTTGCTGAGTGACTTGATTAATAATGGCATCAAGACGGGCTTGCGCTCGCACTTGGTTCAGCAAGATCGATTGCGAAATGGCGATCGCCACCTGATCGACTACCGACTGAATAAACTGTAATTCCTGCTCTGTCACTACTCGTGGTTCTGAGTGGTGAGACACCAACAACCCCCACAATTGGGATGGTTGCCGCACAGAAGGTAACGATTCTTTCCCGGTTTCCTTGCTTTCTAAAACGATTGGCACCACAACCGAAGACTTCACACCCATTGCCGTCAAATATTCCACATGGCAAGGATCGACGGGACGATAGCGAATATCTTGCTCTTCTAACGCCTCGCCTGTTTCTGGGCAATCTAGAGGACTGATGCCAATTTCGTGTGTTGTCAAATCGACGATACTTCGCTGGCGTGCCAGGATAAACAATTCACGGGCGTAGGGCGGAATATCATCTGCCGGAAAATTCAGCCCCAGCAGAGGAGGTAACCGACCTTCCTGAATCGACTCCGCAATCACTAACCCATGACCATCGGGCTGAAACTGGTAAATTTTCACCCGATCTGTGCTCAGAAACGAGCGAACTTCTGCCACCGTCGCCAACAAAATTTCTTGCAGTTCCAACGATTGCCGAATCCGATTTGCAATCCGGTGCAACAAAATTTCTTGAGTCAGACTTACCTGCTGAGGCGGCGAATTTTTCATAAACTTTACTTTTCTGAAAAATTTGTCAACTATTCTGGTATTTTATCGTTATTAGGACGATAGCATTGACAGAGATAGTTAAGTATGAGTCCGGATTTTTCAGGCAATTCCTAAACCACAATATGACCTACGGGGCGGGGTAACCCCGCCCTGACAATGTGGTCAATTCTGTAGTAAAAACACGGTTAAATAACTTTATTTTGTGAAATTTAACTTAGCCTTGCGGGAATGTTTAATCAGAGCGAATTTAATTTGGGTAAACCATAATATAACCGTAGGGGCGCGGTTTCCGCGCCCTGACAACGCGATCGATTCAATTGAATGCTGTATGAGAGTTCATGTCACCAATCCCAACCTTTCCTCAAGAGCGATCGCCCCAGTATAAATACCTAAATAAAAAAAGCCGTGGAACTAGATGTTCCACGGCTTTCAATTTGGTGTGAGGAGCTTAACTACATATTATGATAAAGGCAACTGACAAGTATAAACAAGCTCGTTACAATTTTGGTAACGAAATTTGGCTCGCGATGCCATAAGCTTTGCTCTCAGACGCTCAACTCTTGCCATTGCATATGATTTTCCGGATTTCTTAGTGTCTAATTTTACTCATATTACAAAATAAAAACCGTGGAAGCTCGACTGAGTCCACGGTTTTTGGTATGAAGAGATTTAACTAATTTTGATCGTAAACCCATCTAATTATTATATCGTGTCCGCTTGAATACTTATACTATCGCCTAGGTTGGTAATAGGTAATGGCGAATAGCTCATTGAAATCAACAATTAGCAATTAGCAATTAGCAATTAGCAATTAGCAATTAGCAATTAG
>CAXTSI010000126.1:0-18595 GCA_964246695.1 uncultured bacterium | reverse complement strand
TCTTTTTTACAACCAACAACCAACAACCACCAACCAACAACCACCAACTAACAACCAACAACCACCAACTAACAACTAACAACTAACAACTAACAACTAACAACCACCAACTAACAACTAACAACCACCAACTAATGCAGTAAATCTTCTACTTGATGCTGGCTCCATAAAGTTCTGTAAAGCCCTGGTTGTTGTAAAAGCTCTATTTGTGTGCCTGTTTGGATGATTTTACCCTTGTCCATAACAAAAATTCGGTCAGCAGCCGCTGCCGCAGACAGTTGATGGGTAATGAAAATCACAGTTTTGCGTTCCGTATCACTAGAAAACCCGATGTCGTAGTGCAAATCGGAACTTCGAGAGAGATTTTTTAGGATTGCTGTGGCTGTTTGATTATCAACGCTGGAGAGGGCATCATCTAAAATTAACACTCTTGCATCGACTAGCAATGCCCTAGCTAAAGCTGTACGTTGTCGCTGACCACCAGAAAGAGTAATGCCGCGTTCACCGACAATTGTTTCATATTGCTGGGGAAAATTAATAATTTCTGAGTGAACCTGTGCCGACTGGGCGGCAAGTTCTACCTCTTTTTGTTCGCTCATGGGGTCTTCGTAGCGAATATTATTTTTGATTGTGGTGCTGAATAGAAAGCTATCTTGAGGAACGTAGGCGATCGCACTTCGCAAATCCGCCAAAGCTATTTTAGTAATGTCCAGCCCATCCAAAAACAACTGCCCAGGATCAACATCCAATAACCTTGGCAAAGCATTCGCCAAAGTAGATTTCCCCGAACCAATTGGTCCGACAATTGCCACAATTTCCCCTGGGGCGATCGTAAAGTTAACGTTTTGTAGCGCTTCTTGGGTAGAGCCTGGATATGTGTAACTGAAGTTTTTAGCTGTTAATTCCCCAAAGACTTGCTCTCGTGGCAGATAAATAACATCTGCTGCATCTTGAATTTTGGGTGAGACAGTGAGAATCGCCTCAACGCGATCAATACTAACTTCACCCCGTTGGTAAGCGGTAATTGTAAACCCTAGTAAAGCGGTAGGAAAAACTAGACGCTCAACATAAGTCAGCAGTGCTACAAAGTCACCAACAGCAAGGCTTCCGGCAATAATACGTGTCGCCCCCAACCAAAGTATCAATAACGAACTGATACTTGCTAGTCCGCCAATCATTGAAAACAGCATATTTCGGCTTTTTGCTAGTTGCAAGTTAGACTGCAATAGCTGTTGATTTCTCTGAGCAAAGGCGCGGCGCTCGTTGTCCTCTTGGGCGTACATTTTAATCAAGGCTATACCACTGACATCCTCTTGGATCAGTTCGCTCATGTCGGAGAGATTCTCCTGCACTGCTAACTGTTGGGTGCGCAGGCGATCGCCTAGCAGTTGTACCAAAAAGAACATCAAGGGATATAATGCCAGAGATATTAATGTCAGGTCCACACTAATTGCTAGCATCCGAGGCACGGTTAGGGCATAGGCAAACACAGTATTTGCCATACTTAGGATCGCAAAACCCAACAACCTGCGGATATTTTCCAAATCACTGGTAGCCCGACTAATTAAATCGCCTGTAGGATTGGTAGCAAAATAGGATGGTTCCAGCTTAAGTAAGTGTTCAAAAATCCGTTGTTTAAGCTCAAATTCTACCTGACGCCCCATACCGAACAGCCAGATCCGACTCGCCATCCGGATGAGCCACATTGCAGAACTTAGTGAGAAGATGATGAATACATAATGTATGACTTGGTTTAAAGTGAAGTTTGCTGAGAGTTTGTTAACGCAAGCGCCAATCAACAAGGGTATGCGAGCACCCACCTCATTGACAATAAACAAAGCGATAATGCCTAATGTGGCTTCTCGCCAATGGGGGCGTAAGTAAGCAACGAGTTTAGTCAGCCGTCGTGATTTTGCCATTGCAGCAATTGAGCCACTTTTTTATTTTGATAAAATTTCACTTTAATTGTCTACAGATATTTAATGTAGAACGACAGTAGCTCTAAACTAGCTACGCATTCAATGTAGAAACGTACTATTGAAGAGTACTTAGTCTGGTCAAAATAGTTCTAAAAATAGAGACGCCCTTCCAGTGGCTAGACGCCCCGTCTTTTCAGAGCGAGACGGTACTACAATTCTATAATATGCTTAACAAAACGTATTGATTGGAACTAGAAAAAGAGCTTTTTTCAACAAAAATTTTGTAAAAAGTGGAGGACACTTGCAAGATCGGTTCCCACCTGTAGCAAAGTGTCCAGCCAGTTGTGCTGAGTCTTAAGTGGAACCGTTACCGACCACTACGCAAGAAAAGGTAAATCCGATTCAGATAACTGTCCCAGACTTGCGTTGTTAGTGCCAGAGTTTGTGCATTGGGCACAAAGTCTTCTAGTCGCAACCCTCTTCTAGGAATGTCCCTAGGATTAGGAGATTGCAACAGATAAGGCATGACTTTGGCGTCCAGAGGGTTAAATGCTATGGTTGCTTGACCCAGATCTCTAGAGGAAAGTATACTATCACCCACCACATCTGATACATTAGGTGTAGTAGTATCTTGCCTCCATGCCACAAGCACCTGAGATGGAGGTGCTGCTGCTACAGGTGTCCGAGTCAGTAAATAGCCGAAAGCTGGTGTACTTGCCACCAGTAAAATCGTCAGCGCCCAACCGAGCAAGTATCCTCCAGGTTTGTCTATAGCTCCAGCCTTGATCTTTTGGGCAGCAAAAATCAACATCAAAATTGACGCTCCCAAAGGTCTGAGGGGAAACGACAGCACCCTCCACAACGAGCTGACAACAGGTTCACGAGGGTTGAGAAATGTCAGGACTATGATGATTATCAGAACTATTAAAAGCAATCGCCCTAGAAAACTTCCAGAGGGAAACTTTTGGAACAAGGAGACTATGATAGCGCCAAGAAGCAGCCACAGTAGTACCCGGCTTAGCAGTACAAATGTCATAGATTAACTCTCAAAATCTTCTTGTGCCGATAGCCTACAAGTTTTGGGCTGTGAGGTAATTGTACTGTCAAATTGTAATCGCACTGTTACTAGACTTCAATACCTCACAACGCCACTCCCTTCAACTGGTAGAAACCAGAAAGCGGGGGTGACTTCCCTACACATAAAGACCACCGTCGTAGTGATTTTAAAGCAAATTCTTTCCAATGCGTCAATTATTTGTAATTTTCCAGAGCGGTAATTTGTGTTAGGTAAATTAATTGGGTAGTTCTCAAATCACAAGGAAAAACTATGTCGTCTGAAAAGCCTTCCATTTTGGTGACCGGAGGAGCTGGATACATTGGCTCTCATGCGGTGCTTGCTCTGAAGCGGGTGGGTTATGACGTAGTCATACTAGATAATCTAGTGTACGGGCATCGCGATTTGGTAGAAAAAGTTTTACAGGTAGAGCTTGTAGTCGGAGACACAGGCGATCGCACCCTGTTAGATAACCTATTTAATACTCACAACATTGCAGCAGTCATGCACTTTGCTGCTTTTGCATACGTGGGAGAATCAGTTACCGACCCGGCTAAATACTATCGTAACAATGTGTTAGGCACCCTGACTCTGTTAGAAGCAATGCTGGCGGCGTCGATCAAAAAATTTGTATTTTCCTCTACTTGCGCCACCTATGGAGTACCGGAGTTTGTACCCATTACAGAAGACCATCCCCAAAATCCAATCAATCCCTATGGTGCTACTAAGCTAATGGTAGAGCGGATTCTCTCTGACTTTGATGTTGCCTACGGTTTAAAATCGGTGCGCTTCCGTTACTTCAACGCTGCTGGTGCCGATCCAAATGGCAAGCTTGGCGAAGACCATAACCCAGAAACCCATTTGCTTCCCTTGGTGCTGCTTACAGCTTTAGGTCAGCGTGAGTCTATCTCAATTTTCGGCACTGATTACCCCACCCCTGATGGTACTTGTATTCGAGATTATATTCACGTTAGCGATTTGGCAGACGCTCATATCTCGGGCTTGGAATATCTATTAAAAGGCAGCGACAGTGAAGTTTTTAATTTAGGAAATGGCAACGGCTTCTCCGTCAGAGAAGTAATCGAAACCACCTCCACTGTTACAGGTAAGGATATTAAAGTATTGGAGTGCGATCGCCGTCCTGGCGATCCAGCAGTTCTGATTGGTAGTAGCGACAAAGCCAGAAAAATCTTAGGCTGGCAACCCCAATACTCATCACTCAAAGAAATTATCGCTCATGCTTGGCAGTGGCATCAACAGCGACATAAGTAAATGATGGTAATTGGTAATTGGTAATTGGTAATTGGGAAAAGGAGAAAAGCCCATTACCCATTACCCATTACCCATTACCCATTCCCTACTTCTTTAAAAGCCAACGCACCAGCAACACGAAGAGTGTTACAACTCCCAATAGCAATGTTGCTAATTTATTCTCCCAGATAAATTGCTCTGAACCCAGGAAATGAGAGCCAACGATCGCTGTATGAATGGCAGCCAAGAGTAAAGCTGGTACGCTTAATAGATGAATTTGTCGCCAATTACCCAAAGACTTCTGCAAAGAGTCAAAACTGGTGAGGGCTGCAGGTGTTATCAACGCTAGTGCTACAGCACCCGCAGCCATACCCAACTGATACTGTGGCGGTAAAAAAGAAAAAGCCGCAAAATTCCACTCTAGAGAGTGTTGCATCATGTGAGCACTGTGAGCTAAAGATAGTACAAAAGCACCTACTCCCAACGCCCGACGATAATGGAGAGGTGTCGCCCAAAACCTGCTTATGGGACGAGCAATGAGCGCCAGGATCAAACATATCAACGCGGCGTGTCCGTTATAATCTACCATTGTGTCGCCAGTCCGCAGCAGAGTTAGCACACCAATGGTGAGAGTTACCCAACCACCCAACCGAAACAATTGACTGCGCCTGTCTTTACTGACAAGGGAGGTGGAGACGCCTACACCTAGCATAGTGGGTAGCGTTCCCAAACCAAAAGCCAGCATTGTGGCTGCACCCCTCCACAAATTCCCAGTTTCAGCAGCTTTAATTTGGGCAGCATACAGAAAACCACAAGGCATTAGACCCCAAGTCATTCCCAAAAGGGTGGGCGTCCACCATCTGGTTTGGAGGGACAGCTTGACCATTCCTGCACTGAGGCGATCGTGTAAGCTACCCTGCAATAGGGGATGTAACACTGGAATACGAGGCAGAAAGTTGGGTTTTATTTGTCCTAACCCAAACCAAATTAACATGACACCAGTGATAATTGCCATCCAACGGCGTAATTCACTGCCAATTCCTGCCATTTGTCCGGAGGCTAGCAACACCGAACCCAGCAACCCAATACCAGCACCAACTAAGGTATAGCTCAACATCCGCCCTAGATTAAGCAGGATGTGGAAATGTAATTGCTGTCGCCAATCGGAATTTTCTTGTTTGTGAGACAAGGAAAATGCCACCGTTAAGGGACCACACATCCCCATGCAGTGACCAAAACTTCCTAGGAACCCTAGGGTTATGATGAGTAATAGGTCTAGCATTAGCAATTAAAAATTAAAAATTAAAAATTAAAAATGCAATTGTTTACAAACGCTTACTTTGTGTATGGCAGTCCGATGTTGGCGAACCGCACTGCCTTGTCTTGGCGGCAGCCTGCGGGCAAGTTCCAGTAATATTCACAACTAACATAGGATTGCTATATTTCATCGGGAACTATAGATGAAGTTTTTACTTCTGTCAAAAGACACAGCGTCAAACTTGGCGATCGCGCTATCCTACCTATGAAAAAATGGATTTGGCTTGTGCTGTTTGTACTGGCTATTACAGTAGTGAGTTGTAGTGGGTATGTTAAGCAGCCAGAAGAACCACTCATTGTTAAAACAATTCGAGTGGAAAAACCCCAACCACACGCGGAGTCCAAGCAAATCGTCAGCACACCCCAAGTTTCCGCTACTAAGCTGTTTGCCCATATTCAAAGATTGTATTTTACGCGCTACACCCCAGCAGAGCGATCGCGTACCCGCAGTTACATTACAACTGAACTAAAAAAATTAGGCTGGAAACCCAAGCTAGAAAAGTTCACCGACGGTGTTAACATCCTTGCTGAGAGACAGGGTAATAATAAAGAAGCAGGAGCAATTCTTGTCGCAGCTCATTACGATACAGTTTTTATTTCACCTGGTGCAGATGACAACGCCAGTGGTGTTGCTGTACTTCTGGAAATTGCCCGACTTCTCGGTTCGCATCCCACTCCTAGAACGTTACAGTTAGTATTTTTTGACAGGGAGGAAGCGGGACTTTTAGGTAGTAAAGCTTTTGTGGCAAATAAAGCACATTTGCAAAATCTGCACGGCGTAATTGTGATGGATATGATAGGTTTTACTTGTCACACTGTTGGGTGTCAGAAATACCCAGTAGGTTTGCCCGTCACCCCACCTAGCGACAAGGGCGACTTTTTGGCAGTCGTTGGCGATGCAGAACATTTACCATTGCTGAGTACTTTTCACAATAGCCAGGAGAGCGCAAAGCTACCACCTGTGCTAACGCTACCAATACCTCTCAAAGGTCTGCTAACACCCGACGTGTTACGTAGCGATCATGCACCGTTCTGGTATCAGGGAGTCGGTGCAGTGCTGGTAACAGATACCGCAAATCTACGTACTCCTCACTACCACCAACCTAGTGATGTAGCAGGAACGATTGACCGCTCCTTCTTGACAGGCGCAGCGCAAGTTGTCGTCAATGCTACTACGAAGTTGTTAGAGAATGGTAATGGGTAATTGGTAATTGCTCCCACCTGGTGTCAACTGGTAGAGGCATTGCGTGTAGCTAACCAACGCTCAAACGATCGCTGGCTTTCACCACTCCGTCTACCTGAGTATAAGGGAAATGGTCAACACCGGGGTCGTTTCTCTTATTTTTTAATGGATACACTGTCCAAAACAAACGGAAAGCTGACTTATCGAGATTTGTTTGGACGCACAAATGCCTTAGTACGCAGCATGAATGGGGATCAGTCACCACAATTGGAAGTGAATAATTCCCAGGATGAAAACAAATTTTTCCTTGATGGTGCGATCGCCGAACTTGAACCTTACTTTATTGTTAAAAATGACAAAACCTATGGTTGGGTGATTGAAGGTGGTGCTTTTAAAAGTTGAACCAGCCTTATGGTTGTTTCCCGTTCTTTGTTAAGAGGGAACTCTTAACCTGATTAAATATGCTTGTGTATCTAGGATTTATCCTCACACTCCGCAACTGAGGTTACTATAGCAACGGACAGGAAGCTTAGGACAATAATCAATTCACGATGTACGCATTTGAGTATCTCTACCGCCGACTTGTCCTAACGGCTTTGGCTACAGCTATATAAGAACGCAAAGCCATAAATTCGTTTAAATTTAGACATTTTGATTTTGACAACACGGGGATTGACACGGTTCGTAAGCTACGTCTATAATCAGACGTGCCGAAGCTGCAAGTAATTTTAGGATTCTTAGTCGAGGATAAGCACTTTCTCCGTGCCCAGATTTAGACTTACCAAATTTATCACAATTACTTTTGGTATCAGGGATTGTGCCTGTAGTCCCATCAAATATTACCGTTATCCATTGATTAAAATCCGGCTTTAATGTTTTAAAATTATCTGTCATTTTTTTTTAAATCAATTGAAAAACTGTTAATCCCACCCGGACTCTTGCATGGGTCATTGCACCATCAGCAATGAGTTTTTTGGGGAGTTTACATGATAACCATCTCATACCTGATATCATCCAATTTACGACTGACGGATAACTTAAATCCCGACGTATAGTTGAAAGAATGACAAACCAAATTACAAATGTTGGTGGTAAAACTGTTCCGGAACGACCTTGACGAAGATTTGATGTAGCTAGAGATTCTTTGATTATGGTTGATAAGTGGGAGTTGAAAAAATCCACGTTATATCCGTGTGTAATTTGAGCGAGATTTTGATGATGTTCTTTAAGTGCCTAAAGTCACCGCCAACAACTTTTCAAACAACCTCTAATATTATTTTCCTTTCTACCATGCCAACAGAAGAACAAAAAAAGTCTATTTCACTTGAACAGGCGCGAGCAATTGTACGAGAAAGAGCTTTTAAACCACTTGTCTCAGATGTAAATCAAGACAAAATTGGTGTAGAAATTGAAATCTTTCCCATTTTTAATAATGTGAATAATAAGCACCCACGTGTCCCAGTAAATAGTTTATTAATGACTTTGGATAATGTATCTCAAAAAAACGATTGGCTTCAAACACGAAAAGACAGTCCGAAAACATTTTGGAAATATCCTCTTCAAGAGGGCGGATTTATTATGTTTGAAGATGGTGCCCAAATTGAAATAGCTACAAAAGTTTTTGAAAGTGCCGCCGAGTTATTGAAGCATACAAAAAATATCCAGAAATTATTGTTCCATTCTTTGAATCAGCACAATATAACCTTGATCGGTGTTGGTGCAGACATTTGGAATTCTCCAGATGAAATAGGATTACAAATACATACACCTCGCCAGATTGCTTTAAACGAGTTTTTCAGCAAATTTGGGGAGGCAGGTAAGTTTATGCTGATGAACACTGCTAGTTTTCAAATAAGCTTAGAGCTTGGAGATAAAGGAATTCAGCAGGATAGGTGGATTTTGGCTAATTTAATTAGTCCCCTAGTTCTTGCTACTTTTGCTTGTAGTCCATCTGAAAATGGTGTGTCTACACGTGCGCTGTGTTGGCAAGCTTTAGATCTTACAAGAGTTGGATTTCCATCTAAGTTTTCAAGTGAAATCAGTAATCCTCAAGAAGGATGGAGTGAAGCTGCCCTTAAAGCAAACATTGCAATCTTTAACTTAGCTCCAGATACAATGGAATCAGCAAAAACTGAGTTAAGTTTTGAAGACTGGATTAAAAATGGTCATCCTTTATATGGATGGCCGACAATAGATGATTTAATTTACCACCTTTCTACGCTCTATTTTGAAGTGAGACCACGCGGTTATATTGAGTTGCGCTCCTGTGATATGCTACCTGATATATTTCAACCAGTGCCTGTCGTTTTAATCGCAGCTTTATTCTACGAAAGTCGTGCTCTTAAGGCAAGCATTGATTTACTTGTTGATCGGGCTTCAGAGCTAACAGATCTTTGGAAACGTGCAGCAACCTTTGGTCTCCGAGATCCTGAGATTGCCAACCTTTCTTGCCAGCTTTGGGAAATAGCGCTTAACGGAGTATCTAATCTCTCCGAAACATATTTCGGCGAAGAAAATATCCAAAAAGCAAAGGATTTTCTCGAAAAATATACTTTTCGTAGTCGAATGCCTGCCGACGATCTTGAGGAATTGCAGCAAATTTCCCCAAATCAGGCTATAGAATGGGCAAGTCTTGGGCAAGATAGATAAGTAATGATTTTGTTCTGGTCGTAGAACCACCTGCTAACCAAGTATTCAATCACTCTAATATTTACCAACACCCACTTACAACACCTAGATTATGATTAATCCGGTAGAATTGCCACAGCAACAGACAAATGCAAAATCAAGTTTGATCTTGCTTATCTTATTATTAGTAGCAGTATTTACCTTGTCTCTATCAGCAATATTTATCAGATTGAGCGAACAGTATATCGGTCCTAATGCCATAGTCTTCAATCGTTATTGGATATCCACCGTCCTTTTTGGATTGTGGGAGGGCATCAGAGTTTTTAATTCCCGGCGGTCCGGAGATTCCACCGCGCAAAAGAATACTTACACAATTCACGATATACTACTGTTGCTAGTATCAGCTATCGTTATTTCTATTTCTCAAATTTCTTGGGCTTGGTCTCTGACTCAAACCAGCGTTGCCAACTCAAATTTACTACATAATATGACCCCTATTTTCACTACTTTAGGGGGGTGGCTCTTATTGGGTCATTACTTCAAGAGCGAATTTATCATAGGTCTGCTTATAGCTATAGGGGGAACGATAGCTATAGGGATTCAGGATTTGCAAATTACTGCTAAGCACTTCACAGGTGATGCTTTGGCTTTACTTTCTTCTGTGTTCTATGCAGCATACCTTTTAGTTATCGAAAAACTGAGACTCAAGTTTCCTACAGCAACCATAATACTATGGTCTTGTTTTTTTAGATGTTTTTTGACGTTTCCAGTAGCTGTATTGACTGAAGATCAGCTTTTCCCTTCTTCCTTGCAAGAATGGTTACCAGTGATTTCCTTAGTTATTTTTTGCCAAGTGATCGGTTCAGGGATTCTCGTTTATAGCCTCAAGCAGTTCTCCTCATGGTATACTTCTGTGCTCCTTCTGCTGGATCCAATTATGACTATAATCTTAGCCTGGATCATCTTTGATGAACCTTTAAGTATTCTCAACTTATTGGCTGTTGCTGTAGTTTTAGTTGGTATATATATTGCAATACAGTTCAGTTAACGCTAGTTGGTAAGGTGTTTCACATTTAACTTGCATAACCTGGAGGGGCAAGATGCCTGCCCCACAATACTTGAATGTAATTGACATATGCAAAATATATGTCGAACAGCTTATTAAGAAGTATTTTAGACTACAAAGTATTTGACATTACCTTTTGGAAAAAACTTTTTGGTTTACTGACACTATTAGTTTTTAAATAAAACAGGATTGTTATATAATAATAAGGTGACTTATTTGTATGATATCTCTGATCCCAAACTTTTATCTGGCGGCTAAATAACATTTAGGCAGGTATCGTATTTGTATGGAAGCTATTCGAGTATACCAAAATGGTAGTCCTGATGTACTGCAATTTGAAGAGATTTCTG
This sequence comes from uncultured bacterium, assembly GCA_964246695.1. Classification (GTDB taxonomy): domain Bacteria; phylum Cyanobacteriota; class Cyanobacteriia; order Cyanobacteriales; family Nostocaceae; genus Stigonema. The sequence continues at coordinate 7,827 of CAXTSI010000126.1, read as the reverse complement.
TTCCGGTTGTTAAAAATTCAGAAATTCTGATAGAGAATCAAGTTTCTGGAGTCAATGGTAAAGATATTCTAATTCGAGAAGGACATTATTCAACTTTGTTACCTTATACTCCTGGTATAGAAGGAGCAGGAATCATTGTAGAAAAGGGAAAACTGGTCACAGATTTTGAGATAGGCGATCGGGTAGCTTATTGCCACGCTGGAAGTGGTAGTTATGCGAAATTTACTGCTGTCCCTGCTGACAATGCTATTCTATTACCTGAAAATATTGATTATGAAATTGGCGCGGCATGCTTGGTGCAAGGATTAGCTGCCCATTATCTAACCCACGATACATTTCCTTTAGAAACTGGTCAAACCGCATTGATTCATGCATCAGCGGGTGGAGTGGGGTTACTTACTGTTCAAATGGCTAAATTAAGGGGAGTTAAAGTTATTGGAACAGTTTCTGCAAAAGAAAAAGTACAAATTGCAGAAGAAGCTGGTGCAGATCATGTTATTCTTTACTCCAAAGATGACTTTGAAGCAGAGACAATACGCTTGACAAATGGTGCTGGAGTAGATGTAGTGTATGATTCAGTAGGAGCAGCTACTTTTGACAAAAGCCTGAACATCCTAAAAAATCGGGGTATGCTGGTTTTATTTGGGCAATCAAGTGGTTCAATCCCTCCTTTTGAACTTGATAAATTGTCTAATAGCTCAAGTGAACGAGGCTCATTTTATCTGACTCGTCCTACAACGCGCCATTACACTCGAGGCGGAGTAATGAAAGAACGTATAGCAAGCATTTTCAACTATATTGAAAGTGGAAAATTAAAAGTATGTATTGGACAAAGATATCAATTATTCTCTGCAAAAAAAGCCCATGAAGATTTATCTTCTCGTCAGACGATTGGCAAATCTATATTTTGTCATACCAACTTTTCTAATTTATAATAATTTCTAGTTTTATTCCTGTTTAGGAATTCTTCATTCAGCATCCTTTAACATTCAAAACAACTCTTTTAACCACACTGTTAATTGCTCGCAAATCGATTTAATTAGAGCAGTATCAGTCTCAAAAGTAGAAATATTGAGTGAGAAAATCCAGTCTAACAATAAATCCATAGCACTACCCCGATGAAGATATGTTGATTCAAAACAGTACCGAGTTCGATGAGTTGCGTGAAGTTGTCAATCAGCATCTAATACGTTATGGAGGAGAGTTTTTCCCGTCATTTATTCTATCAGCGCGAGGAGCGTACATTTTCGATGAGAACAATCGTCCGATCCTAGATTTTACGTCTGGACAGGCGTGTGCGACGCTCGGTCACAACCACCCCGCAATTATCAAGGCTATGCAGCGGAGCGGAGAGGGAGTGATTCATCTATTTAGCGGGATGTTGGCTCCTGCGGTTGCGAAGCTGGCGAAACAGATTGCCAAGATGCTACCACCACAGCTTCAGAAGCTGATTGTGCTGAACAGCGGTAGCGAGAGCAACGAAACCGCCTTGAAAATCGCTAAAATGAATACTGGGGGGTTTGAGATTATTGGTCTTGGAGGTTCGTGGCATGGCGTGACTGCGGGATCTGGAGCGGCTAGCTATGCAAGAGATCGCCGAGGATATGGTCCGAAGCTCGCCGGGAACATGGCGATTCCTGAGCCGAATTGTTACCGTTGCCCAATCAAGCATTGCCGCGACGCTTGTGATTTAACTTGTCTCGAAGTTGGGTTCGAGATGTTTGACATGCAGTCTGTCGGCTCTCCAGCAGCGATGATCGCCGAGCCCATACTAAGCGCTGGCGGCATTCTGGTTCCTCCGTCTGATTACTTCAAAGTAGCGAAAGTGAAGTGCGAGGAACGCGGCATGCTTCTTATTTTTGATGAAGCGCAGACGGCATTCGGGCGAGTAGAAACTAATTTCGCCTTCGAGCAGATGGATGTTGTTCCTGACATTGTTACTGTATCAAAAACCCTTAGCGCTGGTTTACCATTAGCAGCAACCATCACAAGCGCGAAGATTGAAGAGGACTGTTACCAAAAAGGTTTTAGCCATTACACCTCCCATGTCTCGGATCCACTGCTTGCGGAAGTGGGATTGGCTGTGCTTGATGTGATTGAAAAAGAGAAACTTATTGAGAACTGTAGAGAAATGGGAGCCTATCTAAAAGCAGGTCTTTGCGAGCTGAAGGAGCGTCATGAGGTGATCGGGGATGTTCGTGGACGGGGACTTTTGCTAGGCGTTGAGCTTGTCAAAAATCGAGAGACCCGGGAGCCAAATCACGAAATGGGAGCGAAGATTAGCAAACGCTGTTTGCAACTTGGTCTGAACATGAACATCCGCCGTGCTCAGCCAGGTCGTGGTGCCGTATGGCGCATCGCTCCGCCCTTGTCGATCGCAAAAGATGAAATAGACTCCGCTCTTACCATTTTTGACCAAGCAATTACAGAATGCCTAAACTCTAAATAGTTTCAGAATCAACTTATTCAACTTGGCTTTTCCCCGGATTTTTCTTAAGGGACCGCCAATTTAAAAATTATCCCATCGTAGGGGCGCAAGGCCTTGAGCCCCTACAAATTAATTTTAGATTTTGGATAATTTATTTTCTGGTGTTCCCTAAGTAACACACCTCAGATATTGCACCAACATCTCCTACGCGAAAATCGGAGATTTTTATGCAATATCTGAGCCTCTCACTAGCGGCGATCCGCCTTGTGGCAGCGCTTCGCTATCGCCACTAGCAAAATATGAAAGGAACTCATTTGTCTCGGTTTCCTGAAAGCCATGCAGGATAAGGGTTCCAAAATGTCTGCCTTAAGAGTTAACCGAAACCCTTTTTTTGGTCTTTAGGGCTACAAGCTTCATCAAATCGTTGACACCATTTTTAAAAACATGGCGACATGGCTGTGGGGGTTGCCTCTTTGATAGGATATTCTTTTGATGCGAAACCTATGCTTTTCAAGAAAAATACTCTGTTTTTCGATTTTTTTTGTTTTAGTCCGATCAAATATTCATGGAGGATAGTATGACTAATTATCCAAAGGTTATTAAAGTAGTCAGTGTCAAGATCATGCAAAATACTCAAATTGTTGAAATATTAAGCTATTTCAATAAATATGGAACTGTCATTATTGAGTGTGAACCTGTCGAAAATCCTCAAGAGAATTTGTTAGGATTGAGAGAGGTTTTCGGAAATATTAAGCAACATAATCACTCTGATAAAGATGGAATTGTACTAGTTCAGCCTATGCTCAACCATCGTAATTATGTAAACACAACTAGTCAAGATCTGGCATTGCATACTGATGGGACTTTCGAGCAGGACTTAATAAAAGTAATGGCTTTACAGTGTGAGGTGGCAGCATCTAGTGGCGGATTAACTAAATTAGTTGATGGTCAAGACATCTACAAATACATTCAACAGATAAATCCAGAAAAACTTGTCAACCTTTTTGAAAATGACGTTTTGATTGTAAAAAGAGATAACCAGACTGCCGCTAAGCCTATTTTTAGCTATAATGACGATAGAGTGCAAATAGCTTTTAGATATGATGATGCAGTTGAGATTTTAGTCAAGCATGAAGTCATAAATGTTTTTCAAAAAATTAAGATTTTCTTAGAAGATCCAAAAAATAAGGTAATTTTTAAATTGCAACCTCATCAAATTATAATTGTTGATAATACAAGATTTCTTCATGGCAGAACAGAATTTAATCACGCAGAAAACCGATTGCTGAATAGAATCTGGTTTGACGGAAATTCTAAATATGCTCCACATTTAAAATTTGGATTTATACCTAATAATGAGGTGCATTTAAAATGCTTAGTAACACAAAAAAGCGCTTAATCTCGATTTTTGATACTACCTTGAGAGACGGAGAACAAGCTCCTAAAAACTCCATGACCTTAGATCAAAAAGTCGAAATAGCACTTATGCTAGAAGATCTAGGCGTAAACACGATAGAGGCTGGCTTTCCATCTGCATCTCTGGAAGATTATTCAGCAGTTTACGAAATAGCTAGTCAAGTCAAGAAGTCTAAGATTAGCGCTTTGACTCGTTGCAAACAAGCAGATCTCGATCATGCTATTTCTGCATTGAAGCCTGCTAGCGATAGCCAACTTGAAATTTTAACTACTGTCTCTGACATTCATCTAAAATATAAGCGAGATATAAGCCGTGAAGAAGCTTTAGCAGAGATAGTAACTAGCATCCGATATGCTAAAGATCAAGGTATAGCTAATGTTCGTACTCTTCTGGAAGATGCTACCCGTGCCGATAGACAATTCCTGAAAACAGTAATAGAAGCTGGACTTGAAGCAGGCGCAACTGGTATCGTTATTGCAGATACGGTAGGTTTTTGTATTGTATCAGAACTATTTGAACTAGTGTCTTGGGTGAAGAAAATATTACCCGAGGTACAAGTATCAGTTCACTGCCATAATGACTTGGGGTTAGCTACGGCAAACTCTTTAGCAGGAATTGAAGCAGGAGCAGAAGAGGTTCAAGTAACTTTGTGTGGTATTGGGGAAAGGGCTGGAAATGCAGCTTTAGAAGAAGTTGTAGCTGCACTACATCTTAAGTCTAATCATTACCAGTGTAAAACCACTATCGATTTAACAAAGCTTTATTTGGTAGCACAGAAACTCCTTTCTCATATTTCTCATCCACCAATGAGAACCAAAGCCATTGTTGGAGAAAACTCCTTCGCTACTGAAGCAGGTATACATCAGAGTGGTATCTTGAAAAATCCACTCACCTACGAAGTACTTGACCCAGAGTGGTTTGGTCGAACCCGCAAGTTAGTGTTTGGCCGTCATTCTGGTCGGAGTTTAATTCGCCACAAATTAGCTTCTCTGGGACTAAGGGCAGAAACAAATCTGGTGAATCGTCTTTATGATGAGATGACAAACAATCCTGATTTTACAGTTTTGGATAATTATTCATTGAAGGAATACTGCTAAAAGCTTGTTATGCCTTCTCTAGTTTGAGAGGCTGTCTCTAAAGACAGCTACTATGAATTAAAGGTACTTTCAATCGAGGTAAGAATGGCACAAACTTTAACAGCAAAGATCATTGCCAAGGCTAGTGGGAAAAAAGCTGTCCAAGCAGGAGAAGCTGTGTGGGTTAACGTTGACACTTTAATGATGATTGACGCATATATCCCTTTAATTATCAGCATATTTCAACAAGAATTTGGTGAGAATGCCAAAATTTGGGACCCAAAAAAATGTGTTTTTGTGATAGATCATTTTAGCTTCACAAAGGATTTATCTGCTCAGAGAAATAATCGTCAAATACGCCAATTTACTAAGGAGCAAGGAGTGCCTCTTTATGATGTTGGAAAAGGCATTTCTCATCTTCTTCTTGCTGAAGAAGGATACAACAGACCAGGACAAGTCCTCGTAGGAACTGATTCTCATACCGTAACGTCAGGAGCATTTGGAACTTTTGGTATCGGGGTTGGTGCTACAGATGCTACTTTCATTCTTGGTACTGGAAAAATACTGCTCAAAGTTCCTCCAAGTATCAAGGTTATCTTTAATGGTAAGCTAAAACCTTATGTTACTGCTAAAGATTTGATTCTTAGGCTACTTGGAGATTTAACCACCAAAGGTGCAAATTACTGTGCTATTGAGTTCAGTGGTGAAGTTATAGACAAAATGAATATTGAGGAACGAATGACACTTTGTAATATGGTTGCTGAGGCAGGTGCTAAGTGTGGAAATATGGTTCCTAACATAGAGACTCTTAAATATCTGCAAGAACGTAGTTCAATGCCTTTTGAAGTGTTTATGCCCGATGAAGGTGCTAAGTACATCCAGGAATTAGAGTACGATGTCACTGATTTTGAACCTTTAGTAGCTAAACCAAATTCTCCAGATAATGTCGATTCAATTGATAATGTTGCAAGAGTAAAGTTAGATCGAGCTTATATTGGCTCTTGTACAGGTGGTAAATTGTTTGACCTCATTGCATCTGCCAAAGTTTTATTTGGCAAAAAAGTTGCAATTGACACTTTTTGTATTCCGGCTAGTCAAAAAGTCATTGATGGAATCATCTCTACTAAAATTGATGGTTATTCAGTCTACGAAATACTTGTAAATGCAGGTGTTCAAATATCTTTAGACTCAGGATGTGCAGCTTGTTGTGGTGGAGCTATTGATACTTTTGGGAGAATACATGAACCTCTGACAGTAGTTTCTACTACTAATCGTAATTTCCCGGGAAGAATGGGTCATAAAGAAGCACAAATTTATTTAGCATCTCCTTATACAGTAGCCGCCTCAGCTGTGGCAGGATATTTAGTCAATGCCAGAGATTATCTAAGAGAAAGTTGTTGAGAAAAGGCTCAATTATTTAACGCGGTTTGTCATTTCAGGATTTAAGCATCGCATGAAATAGCTAAAAAAATATTTTATTCACTGCACATTTGACTTCCATTTTATCATCTTTTATCAAGTACCAATAACGAACTCTTTCTCTTTTAAAAGAATAAGCGAATTATGTACCGCCAATTTTCTCAAAGCTCCCTTCCTTATTCACAAACTCAGAACTTAAATGTTAGAGAATCAATGAAAGTTCTGTCTGACTATCTACAACCAATTTTAACTTTAGTAACTGGCAAGCCTCTTTCAAAGCAGACTCCTTGGCAGGTAACACCAACCTATCACATTTTTACGGCACTAGCAATATTAATTACTGGAGTAATAGTAAGCACTTTTATTGTTATTTACTCTAAATTAACATGGATGCTTGTTTTGTCATGGATAATAACAGTTTCTGGTGCCAGAAAACTTCAGCTAATGATTATGCATCAATGTGCACATGGTCAATTTTCAGGGAATCAAAAAATAGATGAATGGGTAGGAAAAGCTATATCCATAGTTTTATGCATCGAAGATTTTAATTCTTACCGAGAAGGACATTTAGAAAATCATCATAATGGTTACAAATTATCAACTTCTGATGATCCTACAGTTAGCTTTCTTTTCAATATGATTTCTCTCCAACCAGGAATGACGAAAAAGCAGCTTTGGACAAGATTAATAACTGCCATTTTTTCTCCATTTTTTCACGCTCGTTTTTTGTTCAATAGGCTGAAATCAAGCTTCTGTTCACCTTCATTAAGGCATAATATCAATTCTTTCTTATTCGCATCTTTGATTTTTGTTTTAGTATTCCTGACTAACTCTTGGTTTATCTTCTTCGTAGCATGGATATTTCCTTTAACTATTCTTTATCAAATAAGTGCTAGTTTAAGATTATGTGCTGAACATTGTTTCCTAGAAGTAGAGTTTTCCCAGCAGCGACGTAATAAAAAAATTATTTCTCGATTAACCGTAGGAATTTTTTTAGGTGAGTCTATTCCTGATTCGTCTCTACCATTCTTTAAACGAAACTTTCATTGGATTATTTGGTGGATACGTATGATTTTTATTCATCTCCTGTGTCGTGTCTTCGTTATGGTATCTGATACTCCTTGCCACGATTACCATCATCGTCATCCCACAACGAAGAATTGGTCAAATTACATCTTTGCGAGACAGAAAGACTTAGAACTAGGCTGTCCTGGATATCCAGAACCTTATAGGGAAGTTTGGGGGCTGTTCAATGCTATTGATTTTACTTTTGAATCATTAAGTAATTTACCATCTACTTATTTTAGTCCTGACTTTTCACGGGATGTGGAAAGGGAGGAATGGTCCGCGAGTTTGTACTGATTTACTCCATGTTATTGAATAACAGCAAGGGTTTAAGCTGAAGCAGTAACCCTGGCAAAACAGAGGTAATAAGTAACCGTTCAGGGGGGAGTGCCCTGGAACATACCCATTGCCTAATTAATCGC
>CAXTSI010000125.1:0-18599 GCA_964246695.1 uncultured bacterium | reverse complement strand
TAATTGCTAATTGCTAATTGCTAATTGCTAATTGCTAATTGCTAATTGTTCATTGCTAATTGCTAATTGTTAAAAGCCATTAGCCATTAGCCATTAGCCATTAGCCATTAGCCACTAACCACTAACTACTCAAGAATCCTTTTGATTTTAGCCATTCATGGTTGAAAAGGCGTGACTGGTAACGGGAACCGCTATCACATAAAAGGGTGACGATGGTGTGTCTTGGTCCCATCTGTTTCGCCAAGGCAATAGATGCTGCAACGTTAATGCCTGTGGAACCGCCCATGAATAAGCCATCTTGCCGCAGTAGCTGGTAGACTACCCGTATAGCTTCTTCGTCATCAATCCGAATAGCATCATCAGCTGGTGCGCCTTCCATATTTGCTGTGATGCGACTATTGCCGATGCCTTCGGTGATGGAATTGCCTTCTGACTTGATTTCGCCTGTTTTGATATAGCTATAAAGTCCGCTACCCATTGGATCGGCGACAACACATTTGATTGCCGAATTTTTTTCTTTCAGGTACATCCCCACACCTGCATAGGTGCCACCAGTTCCGGTTGCAGTTACCCAAGCATCTACTTTACCATCTGTCTGCGCCCAAATTTCTGGTCCAGTAGTTTCGTAGTGAGCGCGGCGGTTTGCTAAATTATCAAACTGATTCGCCCAAATGGCGTTTTCCATTTCTGCAGCTATTCTGCCAGATAATTTGACGTAGTTGTTGGGGTCTTTGTAGGGTACAGCCGGGACGGGACGAACTTCTGCGCCTAATGCCTTCAAGGCATCCATCTTTTCTGGCGACTGGGTGTCGGGGATGATAATCAGACATTTGTAGCCTTTGGCGTTGCAAATATGTGCCAGTCCAATGCCTGTGTTGCCAGCAGTTCCTTCTACTACTGTGCCACCAGGTAAGAGGGCGCCTTTTTCTTCCGCGTCTTTGATAATGTAAAGTGCGGCGCGGTCTTTGACGGAACCACCAGGGTTAAGAAATTCTGCTTTGCCAAGGATTTCACAGCCAGTCTCTTCGCTAAAGCTATTTAAGCGAATCAGCGGTGTGTTGCCTACAGTGCCGACAAATCCATTTTTAATATCCATTTTTAATTTACCTTATGCAAATGAAAATCACTATAGGTTAATTGGTAGCAATCCATACTCCTGTTCTAAAACCTCCAACAGCTTATTTTCCAACTGTGTTAAGTAGGGACCACCTCGCCCAAGTGTTTGAGAACAATTATTACTGCATCTTCCAACTTGCCAGTATAGCGTAGTCGAGATATGCTTAAGGCTATCTCCCTCATCCGCTCACAATCAGCATCCCTTTAAGTGAAGAAAAAGCGCTTTTGTGAGCAACCACAAGAGCGCTCAAAAGTAAAACTCGTTGTTGATTTTTTGCTATTGCGGCTGTTGATTAATCCGCTTTATCAATTCGGCTTCAAATTCTTCGTCTGTCCTACAAACGACTTTTGGACGTTGGTCTAATCTATCCATCAAAATGTGAAAAGCTTCCACATCGTCAGGATGATATCGCACCCAATCTCGCAACTGCTCATCGGACATTGCCTGATAATTCTCATGTGTCATGGAAAAGTTACCTCCCCGTTGGGGTAAATTTCTATTTGTATTGTGTCTCCAATCAACATATAGATGCGCTTTGTTCTTTCGTCTAATCGAACTACGTTGATTGGTTGTAGCAAATTACTTGCTCTTACACATCTGCGATCAAACGCTCGTAATTGCTCAATAGTTGGTTCCAATTGACTCTCTCCTAAACTTGCACGACGATTTTGCCGTGCGTGTGTCCAGTTTTATTTAACTCCAGAGCTTGCGTTGTCTCATTTAAAGGAAAGACGCGCTCCACAATCGTCTTCAACTGACCCATGGACAATAACTTATTAATTTCCAGCAGTTGATCTCCTCTAGCTTGCATCATCAGCATTTCGCCGCGCAAGCCATCTGGGGCTTGCGTTTGGGGGGGAACGGTTGAAACTAGAATGCCATTGGGCTTGAGAACTTGCCACGATCGCGCTCTTGTGTCTCCACCCAGAATATCTAAAACTACATCCACCCCTTTCACAACCTGCTCGAACGGTGTCGTTCGGTAATCAATGACTTCATCTGCTCCAAGAGCGCGAACTGCATCGGCATTCGACGCCGAAGCCGTTGCAATCACCTGTGCGCGTTTCCATTTCGCCAGCTGAACGGCAAATATTCCCACTCCTCCAGCGGCTCCATGAATCAGCACCGTTTGACCCTCGGTTAAGTTGCCTTTGTCAAATAAAGCTTGCCAAGCGGTGAGGGCAACCGCAGGAATCGAAGCCGCTTCTATGTAGCTGAGCAATTTCGGTTTGGGCGCTAGAGCGTCTGCCTTGGCGATCGCATATTCGGCAAACGATCCAGAACGATTGCGCTCCATCATGCCGTAAACTTCTTGCCCCACTTTCCAAGTGCTTACGCATTCTCCAACCGCCGCGACGACTCCGGCGGCATCAGAACCAAGAATCATCGGCAACTGAAAACTAAAGATGCGTTGGAGTTCGCCGTCGCGAATTTTCCAGTCGATGCCGTTGATCGCAGCCGCATAAACCTGTACTAACACTTCGCCCGATTGCGGTTCTGGTCGTGGGGTGTCTTCATAAACCAGTACTTCTGCTCCGCCATAAGCATGCATCCGCACAGCTTTCATTGTTGCCATTTTTAACCTCCTCGGAGTAATGCGATCGCTCATTAAAATTGTTCCACCAAGTAGAAGGCTGGGTTCTATACCGCTAAATTGCCGGACAATAAAACTAAAGCCAGCATATAGTATGGCAGTCAATAGTAGGGCAGTCAACTAAATTTTCAATTTTTAAAGAAAAAGACGTTGGTTAAGCTACTGGCTAAGTTGCGCTCAGGAACTTCTGCAATGAAAGAAGATTGAAATGCTAAACATTCATCAACCTTCAATATCTGAAGCAAATCACTTTTTTCCATCAATTATCAGTGACAATAATGGCACTGATAATTGATGGAAATTCCTGGTTATTGACTTTAATCAAGAGTTTTTTAGCCAGGAACTTTAACTTGCAAAATCTCATAGCTAAATATTATTGCGAAACTCTGCTGAAATATCGGCGATCGCGCTGTGTGTTTCATTTTAACGAATCTAAATTCAGCATAACTTCAAGTTCCTCACGGCTCAAGGAACGCAAACTTAAGTTTTTCTGGATTTACACGATATGGGCACTTGGGTTCAAAGTGCCCACATAAATAGCCTCCAAGCAGGTTCTACTGTTGAACGTTTTTTCTCACAGTTTCCACATCCAGCTTCAACCGTTCCGCAATCTGCTCAATGGTTAACCCCAACTCTAATAAGATTGGAATCGTCTCCAGCTTATTCTTGAGAACACCTTCCTCCACACCTTCTTGATAAAGTTTACTCTTTCTCAACGAATCTAAATTCAGCATCACATCTTGCACCAGTTGCAATAACGCTATTTTTGTAGGGTGGGCATCGCCCACCATTTACCGACCGGGCCTATTTTTACGTTGGTGGGCAGTGCCCACCCTACCCTGATTGAGAATGGTGCAAGATATCAGGTAATCAACCCGTTCAATCAAAGTGACCTACCATCGTCGATTCTACCTCCGGACCCCCGCAGGCTGAAGGTAAACAGACAACTTGGCGATGACAACAGTAATTACACTGTTGTCATCGCATTTTTGTGTAAGTTAATTTACATATAACGCGCTATGAGTGCTGACATCATTTTATTGTCCTAAGTGGGGTGGACTAGGGTGAAATCTCCAGAAGATAAGTATAAAGAGATAGAACGCATTGAGCGTCAACTTCGCGAAAAAGAGACGGAATCACGACTCCGGGAATTAGAAAACGAAATTAATGCCAAAGATGCAAAGGTTTATAAAACCGTTAAGCATCAAGCTGAAGCATCTGAAAGACTGTGGCAGAAAAAAGTTGTTCTAGGACTCAAGTTGTTTGCTCTTGCAGTTGTAGCAATTGTTGCTGTAAAGATAGCGTCTGTTCTGGCGGGAATTGTTATCGTTGGATTGCTGACTTTTGTCGCATATAAACTATTTTTTGATTCTAAAAATTAAAAATATTTTTTAGGAATTAACCAAAATGACTAATCAAATAGAAACCGATTGCTTTCTCAATGATTTAGAGCGCGTTGTCCAAGTCCGCTCTGAGGTTGCTGTTGCTTTGAACAAAATAGCTGACACCATTGACAAAGCCGAAATAGCTGGAGACACTACATCAGGAAAACTCAGCCTTGAGCGGGATATAGAAGATATTAGGGTAGCTAGTAAAAATCTTCGCTCTGGTGTATTTCGCCTGTTGGTTTTGGGAGATATGAAGCGGGGTAAAAGTACTTTACTCAATGCCTTACTTGGCGAAAACTTATTACCTAGTGACGTTAACCCATGTACCGCAGTCTTAACAGTTTTACGCTATGGTCCAGAAAAAAAAGTCACCGTTTATTTTAACGATGGCAAAAGTCCACAACAGCTAGATTTTCAAAATTTTAAACATAAATATACCATTGAACCAGCGGAAGCAAAGAAACTGGAGCAAGAGAAAAAACAAGCATTTCCTGACGTTGAATATGCGGTGGTAGAATATCCCTTAGCGCTGCTAGAAAAGGGGATTGAAATTGTCGATAGTCCAGGATTAAATGATACAGAAGCGCGAAACGAATTATCGTTAGGTTATATCAACAATTGCCACGCGATTTTGTTTGTGATGAGAGCGTCGCAACCTTGTACAATGGGTGAGCGGCGCTATCTGGAGAACTACATTAAAGGTCGAGGACTGTCAGTTTTCTTCTTAATTAATGCTTGGGATCAAGTGCGGGAATCATTGATTGACCCTGACGATTCAGAGGAATTAAAAGCGGCTGAGGACAGATTGCGACAAGTTTTCCAAGCTAATCTGGCAGAATACTGTTATGTAGATGCTCAAAATATTTACGATGAGCGCGTTTTTGAAATCTCCTCAATTCAAGCGCTGCGCCGACGATTGAAAAATCCCCAAGCTTCCTTAGAGGGAACTGGGTTTACCGAGTTTATGGGAGCGCTGAATACTTTTCTAACCAGAGAACGGGCGATCGCAGAACTCCGTCAAGTCAGAACATTAGCTCGACAAACTTGCAATCATACCCACGAAGCAATTGAAAGAAGGTTACCATTACTCGACAAAGATGTCAATCAATTACGGGAACGAATCAATTCCGTTGAACCAGAGTTTAACAAACTGACGAGTATCCGCGACCAATTCCAGCAAGAAATTAGAAATACCAGGGATACACAGGCGAGAGCAGTTGCAGATTCTTTCCGCAACTACATTTTAAACTTAGGCAATACCTTTGAAACTGATTTCCTCCGTTATCAGCCGGAATTAAATCTGTTTGATTTCCTCAGCAGCGGTAAACGGGAAGCCTTTAACACTGCACTGCAAAAAGCCTTTGAGCAATACATCACTGATAAATTTGCCGCTTGGACAATCAGCGCTGAAAAAGACATTAATGCCGCCTTCGCACAACTTTCGAGAAGTGCGGCACAATATGGCGCGTCTTACAATCAAGTAACAGACCAAATTACAGAAAAGTTAACTGGAGAAAAGGTCAAAGTTAACACGGCTACCACCACCGAAGAAGATAACTCTCCCACATGGGCAAAATGGGCAATGGGATTGCTATCTCTGTCTCGAGGCAACTTGGCTGGGATGGCGATGGCTGGCGCAGGATTTGATTGGAAAAATATCCTGTTAAATTACTTTACAGTCATTGGCGTTGGCGGAATTATAACAGCAGTCACAGGTATTTTCCTTGGACCAATTGGATTTGCGTTGCTGGGCTTGGGTGTGGGCTTTTTCCAAGCAGATCAAGCGCGTCAAGAGTTGGTGAAAACGGCAAAGAAAGAGTTAGTGAAATACCTCCCGCAAGTGGCGCAAGAGCAATCGCATACTGTTCACCAGGCGGTGAAAGAGTGTTTTGACTCTTATGAAATAGAAGTGAGTAAACGTATTAACGATGATATTACTGCTCGCCAATCTGAGTTAGACAATCTGCTTAAGCAAAAGGAAACTCGCGAGATTAATCGCGATAGTGAATTAAAGCGGTTAAAAAAATTGGATGAGGATGTGTTTGCTCAATTGCAAACAGTTGAGTCAGCGTACAGCAATTTATTAGCCTATTATAGCTAGGTTTAAGCTTTGTAATTAGGGAGTGTGTAGGGGCGGGGTTACCCCGCCCGTAAGGGGAAGTATGCAACAACACCATGAAAGTTACAAACAGATGGTGGATGCGCTCAAATGTGCATGTGCCTTGCTAGATTTAGATCCAAAATCACAACTAAAGCGAGATGCGATCGCCATCTGCAATCATCTTACCAATCCCAACTTTCGGATTGCGGTATTTGGTCCTTTTAATCATGGCAAGTCAACCCTGCTAAATGCCATGCTGGGAAATCGTGCTTTACCAATTGATTTGATTCCGACAACAGGTGCGGCAATTACTGTTAAGTATGGAACTGACTTACGAACTCGAATCACCTTGGTAGATGGTACGGAAATTTATCACAGTGGCACTGAAGTTTTAAAGAAATTTGCGATTTTAGATGATAACAGGCGGATGCGAAGTGATGTTACATCTGTAGAAGTTTTTTGTCCTCATCCCTTCTTAGATACGGGTGTAGAATTCCTCGATTTACCAGGGACGAATGACAGAGAAGAACAAGATAATTTAGTGCGCCAAGAATTGTTGGGTGCAGACTTGGTCGTGCAATTGCTGGATGCACGTAAGTTAATGACTTTGGGTGAGCGGGAAAACTTGCGCGATTGGCTATTGGATCGTGGCATTAAAACGGTTATTTTTGTGACTAACTTCCTGAATTTACTTGATTCAGAAGAGCAAAAACAAGTCCAAAATCGTCTGCGGTTTGTTGCTGAAAGTTTTCGAGCGGAATTACCACCGGGTTTTAGTAATTTATATCGCGTTGATGCTTTACCTGCTTTAAGAGCAAGACTCAAAGGCGATGTTGCAGCAGCTAGTAGTAGCGGTTTAGCAGCTTTTGAAACAGCTTTGCAAAATATTGTGGCAATTCTTCAACAAAACCCCCAAAGTGTACGCTTGCCAAGAGTTCAACCTATTGCATCCCAAATTCAGCAATCCTTAAAAGAAAAAATTGAGCTGGTAAAGGTTGAATTACAAAAAAGTGATGATAAAAATCATACCAAAAACGAAATAAAAAACCGTGCAGAACAACTCATTAAAAAAGGCTTTACTACCAGTGTTAAGGAGTTGCGCGATTGGCTAGCTTTACCAAAATTGCAAAATAAATATCAAGCTGATGCCGCTGTGGCACTGGCGCAAAATAAATTTAAAACTTGGGAGAAAGATACTTTTAAAAAAGACTACACAGAGTTACAACTGGCTGTAGTGAAATGGCTTTACCAAGCATACGAATTTTTCCAAGCAGAACGACCAAAAGATTTATTAATTCCTTTTCCCACTGAGCCAAATGTAAAATTACCTCCTAAGCCAGGTCATTCCGATGGTTTAAGTGAACCTGGTTCAATAGCAGTTGGCAGTGGTGTTGGTTGGTTATTGGGTGGTCCGGTGGGAGCAGCTTTTGTTGGAAGTATTACCTATTTAGTAAATCAGAGTTTACAAAAACAAGAAGAAAAAACAGCCAACGAATCTTCTCATCAACAGGTGGCAAAAATTTGTGTGGATGCCATGGATGACTATTTGAGTTGCTTTAGCACTCAAGGATTAACTATATTGGCTGAATATGAGAAAGAAGCAGAAAAAGTAATTTGTTTTACAGTCAGCAAACCGTTAGAAAGTACTAAAAAACGTGAGGAATTGCAGCGGTTACAAAATGGTTTAAATCAGTTAAATCGAGAGTTAGAAAAAACCTTGGGAATTTCTATTCCTCGTGAGATGGAAGCGGAAACGCAGATACCAAAACTCAGAGAAACGCAGTCGGTGTACAGTTTTCCAGGAAACAGGGTAAAAGAGGATGTGGGTACAAGCCGCCGACAAGCAGACACGGTAAAAGAGGATAAGGGAGAAAAGCAGGCGAGGAATTTCACCGCCTCTTCCCAAGCGCCTCCTCCTCCCAATGCAAAAGATTTAGAGGCGAAATTTCGGGCTTGGGAAATAGATGAAGAAATAGCGCAGATGAAAGCACAAATGCACTCTTCTGGTTTTCAAACTGGCAAGCAACAGAATAAAACTCAAAGCAATAAAGCACCTAACACACCTAAAACACAGACGGAAAAAGACAAAATTGCTCGCGCCTACACCACTTTGGGTTTGCGGCTAGGTGCTTCACAGGCTGAGGTGAAAGAGGCGTATCGAACTTTAGTGAAAAAATGGCATCCTGATTTGTTTGTTGACAAGCCCCAATTGCAAAAACAGGCTGAAGAGAAAATGCAGCTAATTAATGAAGCTTACAAGACAATTACGGAAAACTGAGAGGCTGTTTCTAAAGAAAATGGTGTCGTTACAGCAATTAGGGTAAATAGACGTTTTTTGTCTCACGCAAAGGCGCAAAGACGCAAAGAAGAACGCGAACAAATGTGGTCTAAATAAGTGAATCAATCCCTTGCGTAAATTGGGTTAGATTGCCTCACATCTTACAATTAGGGGGAAATGATTAAGAAAACAGCTTTTTGGGTGTGATTATGCAGAAACAGAAAATTCATGAAAAGCCAAAGATTTGGCAGCCTACAAATTACAACGTGACGCTTTGGCGCGGCTGTAATTCTGGTGGAGTTTTGCCTCGACATTGCCACGAGGAGTTTCAACTGGTGTTGAGCCTTTCAGAAGCTTATGAGTTCAACTACCGACGTAGCAACAGCATCGTCCCCCCCGGTCATCTTGCAGTCATTCAGTCTGGCGAACCACATTCCTCTTGGTCTAATGACCATACGGGTCAAGCTTTGCGGCTGATGTTCTTTGCTCCGGATCTACTGCGTCGTATAGCAACAGAACCTGTTGGGAGTGAGCAAAAAGTTCCTGTTTTTCCCAACCTTGTTGTTTCAGAGCGACACATCATAAAGCTTTTTTTACAACTACATACAACAATAGAAGATCAAATTTCCCGCCTTGAAAGCGAATCTATGCTCATAGAGCTATTGACTCAGCTTGTGTTGCGCTGTACTCAGGAACAGCCTGCAATTCGATACGCAGGGCAGGAACGGCAGTATGTCAACCTCATTCGGGAATATCTAGAGGACAATTACGCCGAAAATGTTTCCCTAGGGCAACTTGCCCAGATGGTAGATCTGAGTACTGAGCATCTTGTACGGGTGTTCACGGCACAGATGGGTCTACCGCCACATACTTACCAGACACAAGTGCGGATTTCCCGTGCCAAAACATTGCTTGCTAAGGGCTATTCGATCGCCGATGTCTCCCATGACACTGGTTTTGCAGACCAAGCTCACTTTACTCGGCAATTTAAGCGATTGAATGGAGTTACTCCTGGGGTTTACAAGTTGCATATCAAGAACGTTCAAGACTAAGAACTGCTGACAGTGTTAAGGTTTGCCCTAGAGTTTCCTGAGGACAAGGAAGATTGACAAAACCGAAGCACACAACTCTGTGGAGTTAAAGAAGTTTTACCTGGGGAGCAGTTGCTTTCCCACTGTCAAGGGGTGGCGCAGAAAATCACTGCCAAAGCACCACTAGCTGTGTCGCAAGCCAAAAAGATGATTGTCGCTGGTGCTGATTTGCCACTAGCCGCCGCGAATGCCCTCGAACGTCAGGCGTTTGCCAGCCTGTTCGGTACAAACGATCAAAAGGAGGGTATGACAGCATTTCTGGAGAAGCGTTCTCCTCAATTTCAAGGCTACTGATGCAAACAAGGTATCACTATCAGGAGTAATTATGGCAAGCGCAACCCTATCTGCCGGAACACAAAGCGTTGCTTTCATTCAGGTCTGGAAAACTCCAACGCTAGACCATCAAAAGCATCTCCTTAAAACTATGAAAGAAAAAATGGGTATGTACGCGCACATGCCTGGTTTCATTTCGATCGCCCTACATCCTAGCTTGGATGGAACTCAGGTTGTAGTCTACGCCCAGTGGCGCAGCCGTGAAGATTTTGAGGTAGCAGTCGTTAACAATGAGCAAGCGCATGAGGCTCGTCGTGCTTTCGCGCAATGGGGTGAAAACTCCGGCACTCTGTACACAGTCGATGCGGTATTGGTAGCAGAAGCTCAACCAGCTGTGGAGGACGCAGCATTCCGCGAGGTGTTCTCACACCATACCACCGAAGTTAACGGTGTGCGTCTGCACTACGTCATGGGAGGCAAAGGCGATCCAGTTGTCCTGCTACATGGATTCACCTCAACTTGGTATGAGTGGCGCAAGGTCATGCCTGCTCTCGCCGAACACTATACCGTAATTGTCCCTGACTTGCGAGGGCTGGGCGACTCGGAACGTCCTGAGGGTGACTACGATAAACGCACTTTGGGAGAAGATATCTATCAGCTCGTAACTAAACTTGGCTTCAATCGCATCTTCCTTGTCGGACATGATTGGGGTGGTCCAACCGCTTATGCGCTGACAGCGGCGCATCCAGAAGCAGTACGGCGACTGGTGATTCTGGAAAGCATCATTCCGGGAACGCAATTTACTGAACCAGATCCGACGCAGGCGGCATGGTTTGTCACCTTCCAACAAACACCTGAGATTTCGGAAGCGTTAGTCCAGGGACGAGAACGCATTTACCTTTCATGGTTTTACCGTAACTTCCCCTACAACCCAGAGGTAATCACAGAAGCCGACATTGATGAGTACGTCCGTACATACTCGTCACCCGGTGCGTTGCGGGCAGGATTTAGTTTGTATCGGGCAATACCGAAAGATGTAGAACACAATCAGGAGAATTTACGGCGGGGAAAGCTACAGATGCCAGTGCTGGCGCTAGGTGCAGACAAGATCATGAAAGATAATACTTTGAAGTCACTACAACAGTTTGCGGCAAACGTGCGGGGCGGCATCATCGAGCAATGTGGGCATTATGTCCCAGAAGAACGTCCTGATTACGTCATCGAGCAGCTGCTCGCCTTCTTTGGCGAGGAGAAAAACTAGGAAGAAGGAGAGAGATAATGACAATTGCTCAACCAGCGAGTTTTAACCAAACATTTTCCCATCATACCGCCACCGTCAATGATATTCAGTTGCATTATGTGCTTGGTGGTAAAGGCGATCCTGTGGTACTGCTACACGGCTATCCAGAAACATGGTATGCGTGGCGGAAAATTATGCCTACGCTTGCCGAGCATTACACAGTCATTGTTCCGGATCTGCGCGGGTTTGGTGATTCTGCCAAGCCTGTGACTGGCTACGACAAGAAGACTGTTGCAGAGGACATCCACCAACTCGTGCGCCAGCTTGGTCATGAGCGGATCTTCCTAGTGGCACATGATATGGGTACACCTACCGCCTACGCTTACGCTGCTGCATATCCTACAGAAATCAGCCGCTTTGTCTTTATTGAAGGCGGTATTCCCGGATTTGGATTGGAAGATTTTATGGATGTGTCACGCGGTGGTAGGTGGCACTTTGGGTTTTTCATGGCACCCAAGATTCCCGAGTTGCTGACTGCTGGACGCGAACGTGAATTCCTCACAGAGTTTACTTATCGCGTTGATATCCATAACAAAAAAGCGATTAGCGAAGCTGACATAGACGAGTATCTGCGAACCTTTGCTGCTCCAGACGGAATGCGTCCTGGCTTTGAACATTACCGGGCGTTGCTTGCTGATGGCAAATATAATCGCGAAACGTTCAAAGAAAAGTTACCAATGCCAATACTAGCAGTGGACGGTGACAACAGCTTTAACGGTCTGTCGTTACAACAACTGCAAAAAGTAGCAGTAAACGTGTGCGGTAGCATCATCAAGGATTGCGGTCACTTCGTCGCTGAAGAACATCCTGAGGAACTAGCGCCACAAATTATCTCATTTTTCCAGGAAGCAAAGTAAATTATCAGGACAAAAACAATGCGTGCAGCTTGGTATGAGCGAACTGGTAAAGCTCAAGACGTCATCCTCTTTGGTGAGATGGATATTCCTGAAGTTAGTTTGGGTGAGGTGCGGGTGCGAGTTCACGTTTCTGGTGTCAACCTTTCAGATGTGAAGCGCCGCAGTGGGTGGCGTGGTCTGACTATGCAATTTCCGCAGGTGATTCCCCATAATGATGGAGCAGGTGTAATTGATGCGGTGGGTGAAGGTGTATCCCCATCGCGTTTGGGTGAACGAGTGTGGATCTATGAAGCGCAACTGAACCGCCCGTTCGGAACAGCGGCTGAATATGTGGTAGTGCCTAGTGAACTAGCAGTTTTTCTACCAGATAATATTGAGTTTGCTGAAGGCGCTTGTCTTGGTGTTCCGGCAATGACTGCTCATTATTGCGTCTTTAATGATGGTCCTGTGGCTGGACGGACAATTTTGGTTTCAGGGGGTGCAGGTGCAGTCGGGAACTATGCAATTCAGTTCGCTAAGTGGGGAGGCGCGACGGTAATTACCACAGTCAGTTCTCCTGAAAAGGCAGCGGTTGCAAGTGCTGCGGGAGCTGATTACGCGATCGACTACAAAAAAGAAGATGCCGTGGCTAGCATTCAGGAAATTACCAATGGCAAAGGCGTTAACCGAGTGGTTGAAGTTGCTTTTGGTAGTAATCTCACCACTAATCTAGCAGTACTAAAGCCAGATGGCGCGATCGCGACATATGCTTCTGATAGTCAGCATGAACTTCAAATGCCTTTCTACGAGATATCAAACAAAAACATCACGGTTCATTATGTCTTAGTCTATGCAATGTCTAAAGATGCTCATCAGGCAGCCGCCGCAGATATTACCACCTGCTTGAAAGCAGGAGTCCTACGCCATCTAATTGCTCAACGCTTTCCTTTGTCTGAGATTGCAGCAGCTCATGAGGTAGTGGATGGTGGTCGGGCGATCGGCAATATAGTTGTAGATATTCAAAATTAAGATGTAAATCAAAGCGGAGAGCGATTTTTTTCGGGGGAGATGGGCAGATCGGGGTAGTGGCGGCGTCAATTTCCTAACCTTCAATACTCCTGTCCGCCCAAAGAATACGTATTTAACGAACCGCCAAGACGCCAAGGACGCTAAGAATAAGATAGGTAATCTTGTAGCGGCAAGGGAGTAAGCAATTCTTATTAATCGCGCTGCATGGAACCTTGATTATTTGGCTGATTGATAAGTAATCCTTAAGTCTTTCCCGTAATACGCATTACGGGATTCTGCCGGGATAGGCGTCCACGCGAAGACATGTTGTAAATAAATGTTGCAGAGTGTGCTTTCTTGATTTACAAATAGCCCGTAAATGATATAGAGAAAATAAAAATTTTGCACGGTAAAATCAACTTTTCACCTTTTTCAGTGCCTCAAACTTCGTAAAAATTTTCCTATATGTTCTTCATAATTTTGATATCGCCACTCAAGAAAATCATCACCTGGAAAGTAAATACCTTTTTCATGAGATGCTAAAATTTTTGTATTATGTTTGGAGTATGAAGTATTCTGTAATGATTCGTGAATTTTGATCTTTTTAGAATAGGGATGAATAATAATGAGATTGAGGTCAAAAAGAGTATGTAAGTCGGCTCTTAGCAGTATTCCATTTTCAGGTTTATTTGTTTTAGAGATACAATAAGGCTCGACATGAGCAGCTTCTAAAACTCCTTCAATATCACAATCCGTAATAGCACAACGACCTCGATAAAGCTTAATTAAATTTTGTCTAAATTTTTCTTGTCCTTGTCGCTTTTGAAGAGATTTTTTAATCTTTTCAAAAGCATTTATTATGTTTTCATCTATTTTTTCTATTAACTCTTCTCCAGATTTTTTAGGAATATAACTTTTCCTATATGTATAAATACAACCACATTTTTGTGGATTGAAACTATCAGGAAATTTAGTTTGACTGTTATATTCTGCATCACTCCACTCTGCAATACTCCAATCTTTGCAATATTTTAAATTAGCTCCGTGAAGTTTTGCACCTTTGAAGTTAGATTCATGAAGGTCAGCAAATTCTAAATTTGCGTAAGCGAGGTCTGCACCACGAAAATTGGTTCCGCGAAGATTTGTAGACTGTAGATTTGCATATCTAAGGTCTGCTCCTTGAAATTCTGCCCCACGAAGGTTTACACATTGAAAATTTGTTTCTTGAAGTTTGGCTCCTTGAAACTTCATCCTATCTGGAATATTTAGATATGAAAGGTCTCGGAAATCTTCACCTTGGTGATTTTCGCCTTGGAAGTCGTATTTTGAATCATAAAACATAATTTCTAAGCTATCTCCTGCTAGAGTGCATTGTTTATCTCTATTAATATTGTTCCCAAATGCCCATCAAAAACTTTATCCATTCGACTAAAACCACCACATTAGGTCAATCTCCCCTCCAAGTGAAAACTTATCCAAAAATGACCCTAAATCTAATTAAAGCTCTGCAAAACTTGCATTTTCTCCTCTTGCCCACTTTTCTACGAGATCGCTTATGCTTCTACACCCACGTTCTTTTGCTCTCTCAATCAGAAGTTTTTTTGCTGTCGGGGTGAAGAACTTAAGAGACTGAAGGAACAAGCGTTAGAACTATTTCCGCCTTGTTCAATCGAAGTTGAACGCTGGAGGCTATTTGATTTATTGCAGAAAGACCCCACTAAAGACAAATGGTTGCATCGCAAGTTTCGCGCTCAATACCAACGCGGTCACACTTTTGTACGCAATCAAATTGTTTATCAACAGCAAGGCTACACCTGCAAAAGAATTAATCGCCATTCTGTTGAGATACAAGTCCAAGGCTTAGAGAGGGGCAAAAAGATTGCATTTAAACTCAGGTGTCGTCACATTGTAAAAGGTCAAATTCGACTCATTCGTAATGACTTTGGCTTGCTCGAAGTTCATTGCATTCGTAAGCGCACTTTAGTACTACCCAACGGCAAGCCTACCCAAAAGCTAGGGATTGATAAGGGCTACACCGAAGGGTTTTATACGGACTCTGGACAAGCGATCGCGCCTGGTCTTGGTCGTTTAATGACCAAAAAGAGTAATCGCATTACCAGAACTAACCGCAACCGATATAGAATCAGAGCTTTTGGTGAAAGTGTTAAACCTCATGACCCTCTGCTATGCGCACGAATTCTAGAAAATAACCTTGGTCATAAGGTTAAATCTCGCAAGCTTCAACGCGAGAAAGACACAATACAAAATTTCATCCGCAAAGATTTGCGACAGAACATCACAACAAGCGTCGATATCATCTGCGAAGATCTCACCCAACCCATTAAAGGTAAAAAGCAGGCCAGAGCAATTAATCGCAAGCTGAACCAATGGATGAAAGGGGAGTTACAAGCTTCATTGGAGAAAATCTCATTGGAGACAGGATCGACAATATCAGTGGTCAATCCTGCTTATACATCGCAACTCGATAGCCAGACCGGGACGCTTTTAGGTCGCCGTTCGGGAGATCTGTTTATCCGTTACACGGGGGATGTAATCCAGGCTGATTTGAATGCGGCAATAAATATCCGTATTCGAGGACAGGACAAGCAAATCACTCGGTACATGGGATCTAGTGAGGTGCAAGCGATTCTGATTGATCGCACTGTTCGGTACTTACATTCAATCGGTCATTCGGTTGCGACAGCGGTCTTACTTGGGTGGCTGCCATCTAAGTTTAAGACCATTGCACTCAAATGTGAAAGTAAGTATCACCCACAGGGGTAGTAGGTACGCTTAAGCTCTAGTCTGGGAGACTCAAGCCCATTGTCGCCAACATGCTACAGCCATGACCAGATTAAATGATAGCAGTAATTAAAGACACTCCTCGTCAGTCTGCATAGATTTGAAGAGGTTTAGTTTACCCCCACGCAGTACGTTCCAGCAAGCGCTTAGACCAAGCACTCAGTTTTGGGTAGTCACTCAAGGATATGCCCATACTATGCAACTGAGGTATCACAGTTCCAGCAGCGACTTCTGCTAGGGTGAGGTGTTCACCACCAAAGTAGGGATTATTATTTAGTAGATGTTCAAAGAAAGTCAGCACTATTGATACTTTCTGCTTTGTCATATCAATTTTTTCTGATTCTCCTACAGGCAAACCTAGGAATATAGGAAGAAGTGGAGCAATGGCAGCCATGAGTTCATTGACAGTGACCATTGCCACCATCCGCACAGTTGCTATAGCCTTAGGATCTTTAGGCATAAGGGCTGGCGTGGGATATTTTGCCTCCAGATAGTCTAGGATTGCTAAGGATTCCACGATGCTAAAGCCATCATCTACCAAGACTGGAACGTGATGGAAGGGGTTAAGCTCTAGGAACTCTGGTTTAAATTGTTCGCCATCCAGTTTGACTTCTACTAATTCAAACTCTAGCCCTTTTTCCAGTAGTGCAATCCAGACGCGACGAGAGTTGGGAGACGTGGGGGAGTGATAAAGTTTCAGCATGGGAAAACTTCCTGTTTCAGGTTTTTTTGTAAGAGTTTTATCCTAATACTCCTACCAAACCTTACTCATATTTAAAACAAACCCAGGCAAAACCGGATCGGCACTGACAGTTGCTGGGTTATCTAAACATTCTTCTGGTAAACCGGGACGATAAACATAAACTTTGCGGTTTTTCCGGTCAATCAACCAGCCTAGTTGTATTCCCGGCTCGCTCATATATTCTTCCATTTTTTCTTGTAAAGGTCTAAGATTGTCAGAAGGCGATCGCAGTTCAACTACAAAATCTGGAAAAATTGCCACAAATTTCTCTTGCTGTTTTTCTGATAGACTATTCCATCTTTCCAGTTTCATCCATGAAACATCAGGTGACCTGTCCGCACCTGTTGATAGCTTAAATCCTGTGCTGGAATCAAAGCAGATTCCTGTACCGTCTTGCTTTGTCCAAATATATAGTTCTCCTATTATATCGAAGTTGCGATTACCCGTTGTTCCACCAGTGGGGGACATTATTGATATTTCTCCAAATTTATTCCGCTCAATGCGTAAGTCACGGTTAATTTGACAAAACTCAAAAAACTGCTCGTCTGTCAAATGCATTGATTGGGGAATTTGCAAAACCAAAGGCGATGAAAGCATAATTGTTTTCCTTAATAGTTTTACATGAGAGCGAGTGTCACCAAACATAAC
Organism: uncultured bacterium; assembly: GCA_964246695.1. Taxonomy (GTDB): domain Bacteria; phylum Cyanobacteriota; class Cyanobacteriia; order Cyanobacteriales; family Nostocaceae; genus Stigonema. Next base: position 1,421 of record CAXTSI010000125.1, on the reverse strand, counting down.
TCATATTCAACACAAACCCTGGTAAAACTGGATCGCCACTGACGGTAGTAGGATTCTCTAGACATTCCTCTGGAAAACCAGGACGGTAGATATATACTTGGCGATTTTTGCGGTCAATCAACCAGCCTAGTTGTACTCCCGGCTCCCTCATATATTCTGCCATTTTTTCTTGTAGCGGTCTAAGATTGTCAGAAGGCGACCTGAGTTCAACCACAAAATCTGGACAAATGGGGGCAAACTTTTCTTGTTGTTCTTCTGATAAGCTATTCCATCTTTCCAGTTTCATCCATGCGGCGTCAGGCGATCTGTCTGCACCTGTTGATAGCTTAAATCCTGTGCTAGAGTCAAAACAAAGTCCTGTACCGTCTCGCTTTGTCCAAATATATAGTTCTCCGAATATACCGCCGCTTCGATTGCCTGTTTCTGAGCCAGTGGGCGACATAATTGATATTTCTCCAAATTTATTCCGCTCAATGCGTAAGTCACGGTTAATTTGACAGAACTCAAAAAACTGCTCGTCTGTCATTTGCAACTCTAGTGGCATGTGTAAAATGATAGGTGATGAAAGCATACTGAAAAAACCTAAATTTTTCTACATACAGCGAAGGCTACCAAACCTTATTCATATTCAAAATAAACCCCGGCATTACTGGATCGGCACTGACAGTTGCTGGGTTATCTAAACATTCCTCTGGTAAACCGGGACGATAAATGTAAACTTTTTTGTTCTTACTGTCAATCAACCAGCCTAGTTGTATTCCTAGCTCACTCATGTATTCTGCCATTTTTTCTTGTAAAGGCTTGAGGTTGTCAGAAGGCGACCTGAGTTCAACTACAAAATCTGGACAAAGTGGCACGAATTTCTCTTGCTCTTCTTCTAATAAGCTATTCCATCTTTCCAGTTTCATCCATGCGGCATCAGGCGATCTCTCTGCATCTGTTGATAGCTTAAATCCTGTGCTAGAGTCAAAACAAATACCTGTTCCATCCTGTTCTGCCCAAATTCCTAGCTGCAGAGCTATGCTAAAGCTACGATTGCCTGTGGTTCCACCAGTAGGAGGCATAATTGATATTTCTCGAAATTTACTACGCTCAATGCGTAAGTCACGGTTAACTTGACAGAACTCAAAAAACTGCTCGTCTGTCATATCCATTGTGGGCGGAAGTAGTAACACAATAGGAGAGGAAAACATAATTAACCTGCCTAGCCGACTGGCTTTTATCTTTTATTCTTACGCAAAGACAAGCAACGGATTTGGCAACGGATGATATAACGGATGTAACGGATAATTTATTTGCTACATCCGCTACATCCGCTACAACATCCGTTGCCACATCCGCTACATCCGCTACAACATCCGTTGCTACATCCGCTACATCCGCTACAACATCCGTTGCCACATCCGCTACATCCGCTACAA
>CAXTSI010000124.1:0-18650 GCA_964246695.1 uncultured bacterium | reverse complement strand
TTTGTTTTTTTTGACTTTTGACTTTTGACTTTTGACTTCCCGCAGGGCGGTCATCTGCCATCTCAGAATTTCACACCGCATTGGGACAATTTATCAATTACAGAGGTGCATTAAGGCGACGAGAGCCAGAGCGGATTTTATATTTAGCAGTACCTTTGACAACTTACAGAACATTCTTTCAACTTGATTTTCCCAAGGAAATGGTGGAAGAGAATCAAGTCAAAATGATTATTTATAATGTTAAGAGCGAGGTGATTGTTGAATGGAAAAAATAGCACGATATCGCCAAATTGTACAACAGATGCTTTTAGAGTATGGCGAGCAAAAACCAGCTTACGGTAATATAGAAGTTGAGACAATCTTTGACACAGAACGCGACCATTATCAAATCGTTTATATAGGTTGGGAAGGTGAAAATTGGGTACACAGTTGCATCATCCACATTGATATTAAAGGTGACAAAATTTGGCTGCAATGGAATGGTACGGAGGATGATATCGCGGTTGATTTAGTTCATGCAGGGGTTTTAAAAGAAGACATTGTTTTAGGATTTCAGTCACCATTTATGCGCCAATTTACGGAATATGCTCGGGGTTAAGGTGGAACTTTTCTAACGTTTATGGCGATCGCTCCCGTTGTTCGTGTTGTCAAATCATCAAGTTGAAAAAATGAACACAGCGACCAAGATAGCTTGCGGGAAATCCGGCTGAATGAATTGCGACAGCAAATTCAGGCAGGTATCGACAGCGGGGAAGCCCAGCCCCTCAAGATTGAAGATGCGATCAAACGCGGCAGGAAACGCCATGCCCAGCACAGCAAAGCCAGCAACTAGGTTTGATCGGACAGCATAATCCATGACCGCTGACCATTAAGCCTTAGACGTGCTTTCATCTGGGGTAGGATCTCCATTAGCTTGAGTACGCACTTTGCTCCTGTCGGAGTGAAATAGACATCGATGCTGCGGATATGTTAGTCTGTCATACAAGTGTATGACGAAGAGGAATGGCAATGCGAATCAATGCTCGATTAGATGAAGAGTATTCTAATAAAGTATGTGACCTTGGAATCGCGTTGCCGATTATTATACAACGAGTCATGTAAGATTTAGACAAAAGATTGGAGCTAAATCGGCTGCTATCTGCTTCCAACTGTTGCCAACATCGTCCGAGAAAAATATCTGACCATCAGTGGTTCCAAAAGCAGCTAGATTTCCTGAAGTGGCAAGAGTTCCCGTGTTAATATTGTCATTAAACCACTCAGGTAGACCTTGCTCACACTTAGAAAAGGCTCCTAGCTTGTCGAGCGGGTGTCGGTATATAGCTGCTTTGTCACCACCAGGACCCGTAGAAGCACTCATCAAAATGGTTTCCCCACATACTGCTATGGCTCGTGCATAGGCAGCATTTAGGTTTTCGCGTGAAAAGCTCCAAGAATTCCCTCTATCTCTACTTACAGCCAGCCCCCGCGCCGTAGCCGCCAACACAAGTTCCGGATGAGATGGAACTGTTAGTACTTCATGGACATCTGCATCTACGTCGATGATGGGTTGCCATGACTGTCCGCGATCGTCAGAACGTAAAATGCCTCCTACATGCACATTCACGTAGAGTTCACCAGATTGACCTATAGCCATCGAACGAACATCTGGAGGACCACCCCACGGCGTATACCACTCAGAGCGTCCAAGAGCCGTCTCAAAGCAATTGATGCGATTCGTGCTTCCGTCTGCAATCCGGAGAAGATGAGCTTGTGATGTTCCAACTAGAATCGCACCGTTGTAAGGCTGGATGCAGTTCAGCCGCAAATCATCAATTGAAACTACTTGATGCCACTCGCCTTCTGGGTTGCGATGCCATAGTGAGTTGCGATCGACGATGACCCACAGCCCATCAGAACTTGAGGCAAGAGATGTGATGGAATAGCCTTCAAGTTCAACACGTTGCTTGGAATCGAGAAACAGCAAGCCATCAGATGTTCCTGCTATGACTAGAGGTTTCTGTATCCTTGGGGAGGCATTGGCGAAATCCGTATCTGCTTGCTTGTGTTCAATCGGCTCACCCTGCTCGACTATTTGCTGTAGAGTACTGTCCATCTTTTCAACCTCCTTACTTATGGGTGCTGCCGATGTGTGGTTTGTATCTGTCCTGCCTCAAGTGGCTCAGTCCTTTAGCACCCGCTCTAAATCTAATCTACTGAATTTGTTCAACAAAAAACTCAGCCATAAGCATGAGGAAAAATTACCCTCGCTAATTTTCGAGAAATTATCACCTGTGTTGGGTTTCACTGCGTTCAAACGCCAGATCCTGCAGTCGGGTTTCCCTCGTTCAGGGCGGGCTCCCCAACCTACATTGACCGAGTCATTAACCGGACATGATATTACTTGCCCAACGTGGTTGTTTGCTTTACCTAATTGACATTTCTCAGAAGTTGTTAGACCCTACCTACGCCAAACTCAAAGCTGCAAATCTCAATGAACAAGTGGTCGAAATGCAGCAAGCATCTGCAACTCAGTTAGCGGGTTTGCAAACAGCCACTAAAAGAGCAATTTTTTGACATTGAGCCAGTATGGGTACAGCAAAGTCACTGTTAATTTGCTCAACTAAGGTTTCGTCGGATGTTGGTGATTTTATGTGAGAAGCGATCGCATTGACACAATGGATTCAAAGGAGAGCGATCGCATCACCTACAGTCAGAGTTGTTACAGCCGCCGAACTGCGATCGCTGGCTTGATGTCATCTTAGGGTAATGTCTATCCACTCTATATTACTTGCCTGTCCTGCTACTCTGATGTCTCGCCATTGAATTTCTACGGAAGGCGCTGGATCTGGTGCAGTTACCTGCTCTTGAGTTGCGTCATGTTCTGGTTCGCTGGTAGTGTCGGATATGCTTGCTTGTATATCTAGTAACATTTCTGGTCGTAACCAGGATTCGCCGGGAGTTGAGAATTCTTCTATGCTAGGACTTACGCACGCTCACAAAGAGCATCATGTGCATAACAGAATTCGGTTGTTTCAGAAAGTAAAATCGATCGCATAGTAAGGGCGCGGTTTCCGCGCCCCTACGGTCATATTGCGATCTACCCAAATGAATCCATGACCGCTGACCATCAAGCCTTAGACGTGCTTTCATCTGGGGTAGGATCTCCATTAGCTTGAGTACGCACTTTGCTCCTGTCGGAGTGAAATAGACATCGATGCTGCGGATATGTTAATCTGTCATACAAGCGTATGACGAGGAGGAATGGCAATGCGAATCAATGCCCGATTAGATGAAGAGTATTCTAACAAAGTAGCCTACATTCAACAGCAGACCAATCAGGGAGTAACGGATGCGATCAAGTCTGCTATAGACTTGTACTACCAGCAACTTCAGCAGCACCAAAAAAACCCACTCTTAGCACTAATGGAAAGTGGTTTTATCGGTTGTGGTGAAGCAGATCCCAATCTGTCTGTGAACTACAAGTCAGTTTTGAGAGATGGCTTGAGAGCTAAGTATGGCGATCGTTGATACAGGCTTTTGGTTAGCTTTGGCAAATCGAAATGACCCACACCATACTCAAGCAATAAAAGTACTTGCTAATCTCAAAGAACCTCTAATTACGACTTGGGCTGTCGTTACTGAAACTTGCTATCTACTTCTGACAACAATGGGCAACCAAGCACAAGTTAATTTCATAAGTAACTTGTCTACAGGGGTATTTACAGTTTTTGATTTACAACCGCATCATGGTAAACGCATTTGTGAACTGATGGAACAATATGCGGACTTACCAATGGATCTTGCCGACGGTTCGCTAGTGGTTTTAGCAGAACACTTGGGACATGGACGAATTCTTTCTGTTGACCGAAGAGATTTCAATACTTACTGTTGGAAAAATACTCATCCCTTTGAAAATCTGATGCTTTTGGATAGCTAAATGTATTACTGAGTAACAATACTAACTGAGTGTTAAACAGTATCTACAAGAGCGAATTGACCAGGGTTAAGGATGACGTTTACGTATTCAAAGTCTCCAACTAGCTGGGAATTGGGAATGGCGAGATCCACAGAGTAACCTTCGGGATTTTCATAACATTCTACAACTGTTCCCATTGTATTTTTAGGAATAATCTGGTCGCTGAAATCGGCTTGTACTTCTATCAATGTCTTGATTTGGTTGTAGAGTTTAGCTTTCATCGTTCTCTTACTCTCATTTGTCTACTTCCAGCCAGTTTGTAATCAGCCGAGGAATTTCTTTGCTACGATCAATCTGCCAGTTGGTAACGAGGGTTCCCTCTCTTCCACTTAACCCTCGAATCCTCACCCTTACCTGAAACCGAAGACCATAGATACTGGTATGTCCTGGGATCGCTGGTGTATTGGCAAGTTCAGAACGCAGTTGGCTGATGACATCATCTGCCGCAGCGTTGCGACCTTCAAATGCGAAAACCAGCGTGTTAAGCTGCATCACCCTTAGACTGGCGTTTTCTTTCAATAGCCTTTCTTAACTCCTCATCACCTGTAGGATCATCAGGTTTGTACCAAACTTGATTAGGTTCAGCATTGATTTTGTCCATGAGAGTGTGAAAAGCCTGAGTATCGTTAGGATGCTTTCTCAAATAAGCTTTCAGTTCAGGCTTAGTCATTTGTTTAAAGCTGGGGTTAGTCATTCTTCAAATCTCCATTCACCATCACGAGATATTTTGATTCCTAAATCATTTCCAGCCAAGATGTAAATACTTCCATCCCGTTCATCTAGTCTAACAATGTGGATTGGGAGCAAAAACGTACAGGTAATTACTTGACAACGAATGAAACAAGTCAAAGTCTGTGGTGAAGTGGGGTATGAGAGATCTACCACGATAAAATGTTATCTAAAAGACATTCTACTATAGATGATTTGTCAAAATCTTAAATGTAAAAATTTTGGACTTTGTTATAAATCTTAAAAATTTTAATTTTGTCACAACTTTGTACTTGCCGTTAAGGAGTGTAGAAAGTTTGTCAGGATAGAGATGCAGAGAATGAGAATTTGTGGCGATCGCATTGACGCAATGGATTCAAAGGAGAGCTGTGACTTGAAGAAGATTATGGACAGGTTGTCCAACTTTACCTTTCACGCAACAGATGTCCAACTTTACCTGACAAAAATGCCCAAAAAATAACATCAAGGAAAACTAAGGGTTTCAGGCGACGTTTTTCGGGCTGACGATCGCCTGCGGGCAATCGTCACTTAGCAGTAAATTCAGAACAGGGGGACTTGAAAGGTTGACCACAAGCTGCCGATCGGTAAAGCTGACTTTTGTTCCGCATGTCCATTTTCTTCTTCTACTTTATGTATTATGTCCATTTTCTTTTTCCAAAATTCCGATTGTTGTATTAATCCCTTAACGAAGTTATAGGTATTTCAGCTTATAATTTGTCCAATTTCTTCTGACAAACCTGTCCAAAATCTTTTTCAAGTCACAGAGCGCGCGCTCTTCTGTTACGCCAGGTTGATGCTTTTGGTACAGCTACAAACCATCATTGAGAATAATCCAAAATCAACTATTCCTTACTAGGGTAATAACAAAAATTGCTATCTTTGGGTATTGAAGGTAAAATGGTAGTAGGTGGATTGTAGCGAAGGGATGAGCCATGAATGTTTCACTAACACCAGAATTGGAAAAGTATATAAGCACGAAGGTGGCTAGTGGCTTGTACCACTCTGCTAGTGAGGTGATCCGTGAGGGATTACGGTTACTCAAAGACCAGGATAGCTTGCGGGAAATCCGGCTGAATGAATTGCGACAGCAAATCCAGGCAGGTATCGACAGCGGGGAAGCCCAGCCCCTCAATATTGAAGATGTGATCGAACGGGGCTTGAAACGCCATGCTCAGCACAGCAAAGCCGGCAACTAGGTTTTACCAGTATGGCCAAACTTGCCATCAGACCACAGGCACTCTCAGACCTTGATGATATTTTCGATTACATAGCCGAAGATAGCCTTGACCGTGCAACCGGGTTGATCAAGAAACTATATGGGCAAATGGAGAAGCTGGCGGTCAGCCCTGGCATAGGCCGTCGCCGTGATGAGCTATTACCAGGCTTGCAGAGCTTTCCCTATGGCAACTATTTGATTTTCTACACCCCCATTGATAACGGGGTTGATGTTGTCCGTGTCCTAAACGGGGTCCGGGATATAGAGGCCTTGTTTAAGGATGATCGTCTGTAATGAACTTTACTACAACACAATGCGGAGAAAGCTTCTTGTCGCTGAATTTGCACCTTGAAAGCAATCCAAAAATTTAAACCCGGAAACTTCTTAATTTACAGCAGTTTTCAATTGAACCCGTGCCACATTGTCAGGGCGGGGAAACCCCGCCCCTACGGTTATATTGTGGTCCCCATGTACGCCCTCATTGAGCAACTTATACATCGCTTTATAGGTTAGCATTATCGTTAGTCACAGAATTTGCTACTCAGCCCAACTAGACTATTATGACGTATGACGCTTTCAAGGCTCTAACGGCTCTTCATCGGCGGCAGATAACCTTGTAACGTAGAACGTCATTTTACAGCTTTATGGGGAATAATTGCCTATCATCAAGCCTCCCAATCCTACCTATCAGTACAATCACTCGCTAGACGGTTGCCGAATTGTTTACAATTTGTTACAAGAATACAAAGAACTTCTATAAACCTAAACTGAAATGCTAGGCGGACTTACTGGTTTAACAGATCCCAAAGGCACGGACTGGGGAGAGCGAATGCTCAACACGGTTGCTAGCCAAACGATTCGCCACATGTTCACCAAAAGCGAGTCTGTGGAAGTCGCTGTGCGCTGCTATCCTTCCAGCAAACTGTTGCAAGGTAGCATCGACAGCTTTAAAATGAGTGGTCGTGGCTTGGTGATCCGTAAAGATTTCGCCGCCGAGGAAATTTCAATAGAAACCGATGCGGTTGCTATTGACTTTAGCTCCGTTTTAAGTGGCAAACTGCGTCTCAAGCAACCTACTCAAGCGATCGCCCAAGTAGTTTTATCAGAAGCAGGCATAAATGACGCTTTTAAAGCACAATTGGTAACAAAGCGACTGGAAAACCTCACCCAACCAGCACTAACTGCATTATCTGGCGGGAAACCAGTCTCCTTTACCGAAGTCCAAGTACAGCTATTACCTAAAAATCGGCAGCGGATTTCAGCAAAAGCAGATTTAAACAACGGCGAACTCGTACCCCTGAAGATGACTATAACTGTAGGCATTGAAAAGCGGCGGCGTATTTCGTTCAAAGACCCTGACATTGAACTTGACCAAATCCCAGAAGCGCAACGCGAAATCTCTCAAAGCTTAAGTCTAGCACTAGCAGAAATTTTGGATAATATGGTCGATTTGGATCGCTTTGACTTAGATGGGGTGAAAATGCGACTTAACCGTTTAGAAACTGAGGGACAAAAATTGATTTTTAGTGGCTATGCGGAGATTGAACGTATTCCCAGAAATCCCTGATCGGGGAGATCGGGAAGTAATTTCTTTTTGATTTTCTTGTAGGATGGGCGTCTCGCCTGTCCTAATATTTGAGCTGGGCAAGATGCTAGTACCGCTGCGCGGAATTAAAAATTAAAAATTAAAAAAGCTTGATTAGCAACCTTTATAGCAATTCCGAATGGTAGCTTTATTTCCGCCATCATGTGCTAGGGGAAAGACTATTTTCATGCTTGGTGATGAAATTTTTTCATTGGGGCTGCGTCGTTTAAAATCAGCGAATACTTATAAATAACGCTTGCCCAACATACGTTCGTAAAGTCCCCGTTGAGCAAGGAGTTCCCCATGGGTGCCGGACTCGACGATCTCGCCCCCCTCCATCACAAAAATCCGGTCGCAGTCTACGGCGGTATCGAGTCGGTGCGTGACCAAGATGATGGTTCGATCGCGGCGTAGACGGTGGAGAGTTTCTATGACCCACTGCTCGTGCTTCAAGTCCAGCGAACTCGTAGGTTCGTCGAGGATGAGTATAGGTGTCTTGGTAACGAGCGCACGTGCGATCGCTAGGCGCTGTCGCTGCCCGCCCGAGAGATTCTGACCGCCCTCACTGAGTATGGTATCATACTGCGCAGGCAAGGTGAGGATGAACTCAGCCGCCCCGGATTCGACCGCCGCCGACTGAATCTCGTGGAACGCAGCGTCCGCACGACCGTAGGCGATATTCTCTGCGATCGTTCCGGGGAAGAGTGGGCTGCCTTGCGTGACGATCGCCATGTGTTTGCGGACGTCGGAAACCTTAAGGGCGCGGAGGTCGATGCCGTCAAGGAGGACGCAACCCGACGTCGGGTCGTAGAAGCGTGGCAGAAGATTGAGCAGCGTACTTTTTCCCGTCCCGCTTGAACCCAAAAACGCCACCATCTGACCAGGCTCGATACTAGCACTAACAGACCGTAAAACAGACTGCCCAGGGCTGTACTCGAAGCTCACGTCGCAAAGGGCTAGTGTGCGAGGACGGACGGGAAGCGGTCGTGCGTTAGGCTCGTCTGCGATCGCGGGCAGCTCGTCGATTACCGCAAAAACGCGCTCGCATGAGGCTACAAACGTCTGGATCTTAGTAGTAAACCCCAACACCCAACCTAACGGATCCCAGAGTTGCGCGAGATACGCCATGAATACGATCAGATCACCGGTGGTTACGCCGTTCGGTATCGGACGCAAGAACTGGTCGCGATAAACCAGATACCCGCCGTAGCCGAAGATTACACCGCCTCCTAGGGCGAAGATGATCTGAACGGCGAGCGGATAGAGGGTTTCGAGCCAGTTGAGCCGCATGGAGGCAGCGACGCTGCGCTCGACTACCAGAGCGAAGCGCCGCGACTCCGTCGCTTCTCGGACAAAAGACTGGATCAGCCCGATCAACTCTACAGCTTGCTGCATGGTCGAGGTCATGAGTGCGTCGGTACGCTTTGACTCGAACGCTCGTCGCCTAATCTTTGCCTCGAAGTACCAATTCGCAAGTATCAGCAGCGGCGTGAACGAAAGTGCGAATACGGTGAGAAGGACGTGGCGCGACAGCACGATCGCGATCATCGCTGTCAGGGTAACCGATGCAGCCGCCGAGCCGATGAGCGTATCGATCACCCCCCATGGTCCGAGGCTGTCGTAGCTCAACCGATAGATCGCGTCGCCTTGCGACCGGGTGCCGTGCCAGCCGAGACTGAGCGCCTGCAGTTTGTCGTAGAGTTCGGTCCGAACCCGCATGGTTCCGTTGTACTTGATGCGGTAGTTCAACATTATCCGGAGCATGATGACGGTTTCGCTCAGGATCTTGATCATCATGCCGACGAGTGCCATGCCGATAATCCGGTTCAGTCTGCGTTCGCCAAACGGGGCAAGAAACAGCCTCTGAATCCAGTTAGAGTGCGGGGTTTGTGAGAGAACCGTATCGACGAGAATCGCCATAGGCCAAGCGTTCAGAAGACCCAAAACCACCGATGCCCCTATCAGAAAGAAGAGCATGGCTATCAGCTTTAAGTCCCTGCGGAAGTAGGAGATGGACCTTCCGACGATCTGCATTTGGCTCATCTGAGATATTGTACCATTTGTTTGACAAGAGATATACTTAGTAAATTATTTAACACTTACAACTCCTCCAAAATGATGGGTGGGCAAGCCAGAGGTGTTAGTTGATAGGCTAAACAAATCACCAGAGTAAAAGCTCTTTTGGATTTCTGCCTCACTCAACCCCACTGATGCTGTTGTGATATACAGTGTCTAATTGATGGACTCGGTGGTTGTAAATATCAACCCAGTAAAGCAGTTGTGCCTGTTGATGCCAACAAGGTCCCTCTCCCAGACGAGATCTCCCCTGGAAAACATTATTCAGTATAAATGGCTGAGTACTCATAATCTAAAAATGCGTATAAACAGTTACTTTTGTGTAGGGGCAGGACGTCATAGTAAAAATTTAAACTTGGTTATATCTGAATCGGTTTATTATCATCAAGTATCTATAGCAATCCGAATATATATAATAGTATATTTTTTAAAAAACAGTTTTTTTAATACATTAATCAGCGAGTAAGAAGGCACAAGGCTTATATAATAAACTAGATCCAGACAGTGATGTATTAAACAATATATTTTGGCATTTGTATTAAGATTCACAGAATTGTTCCTAAATAGCAATTGAAGCATCCAGTTATATGAGACTCAATTTATCAGTTAGATACTGATACCAATTACTGCGATCGCATTGAGTCTGTAGCAACCAAGTTTAATGACTATGCTGACTATATTGTCTTTACTGTCAATGCGTAAGTCTTGGAACATATGAACAACAAGATGAGAATTTCTACAGACATGGCACCAAATCGGATTCTTGCTGCCATTGATGTTGGGACAAACTCCATCCACATGGTTGTTGTTTAGATTCAACCTTCCCTGCCTGCGTTTATCATCATCGCTACTGAAAAGGAAACGGTGCGATTGGGAGAACGGTGTCAAAAAACTGGAAACCTGACTGACCATTGATGCCATGGAACGATCAATGGTAGGCTGCTGGCATTTTAGACTGCCGCAACTCTTTAAAATCCTTGCTTTAACGGCTCATACCCAGTTTCTTGATAAAAGTTAGTCTTAGTATCTTGCTGCGTAAACTTTCCCGCCCACACTACTTAATTTTTCTTATACCAATTAATATCCGCACTGGCGACTAAGTAGATCGCATTTCATTGAACAATCTTTTGAGCAGCCAAAAATACCAAATTAACAGATAATAAAGATAATTTCAATCCTGGCAGATTGTAGTAATAGACATGCAGCAGGAGCTTGACTAACTACAATATTAGTCTTTAGTCTAATAGACATTTCCAAAAATTAATTGTGCGTTGTTTACAGAAATATACGTAGGCAGGGCTATGCCGCACAAAACCAGGATATGGTGGGCATTGCCCACCCTACACTAAGTATATATTTTTCACAAAAGTTTAGGATTACTATACCTCTACATATATCATAAATATAAACACAATATATATCTAAAAATGTAAATTGATCGGTCAAAAAATATATCATTATATAACAAGATATAACAGAAATTTGTAAATGCGATTTATGCCTTGACTTTCTGGAAAAATATTACATAATTAGTGTGAATTAACTGTTTGCCAATTGATTAGTTATTGCCGCTGACAATTGGGAGTTTTATATTTTTATACATAATCTGCTGAGGAGAAAGAATACGTATAGTCTGAAAACACGGCTATTTCTGCTTGACTCTATAATACTGCTTGTACTGTGGTCATAAGTAAATGGTTGTCTTGGACAATGTAAATCTGCTGTAGATATGAGGTTTCAGGATACTTGCGGCTGCGGTTTTTTTGTTGAGGTATTTATAATACAGCAGTTTTTCATTAATAACAAATTAAGAATATGACCTCATCTGAATCTTCATCTGCTACAACACCTACTAGGGGTCCGCGTTCCTCACGGCAGACTGCAAAGGTTAATACGAATGGCCTCTACTCGAGAGCGATTCGGGAGTCTTTCGTCAAGCTTGACCCCAGAGTCACGATCGGAAACCCGGTGATGTTTGTAGTTTGGGTTGGCACTATCATCACTGCTGTGACAACCATTGCGCCAAACCTGTTTGGTCCAACGCCGGGAAAAAACCCATGGGTTTACAATGGTTTGATTACTCTGATCTTGTTTTTCACCATCGTTTTTGCTAACTTTGCCGAGGCAGTAGCAGAAGGACGCGGTAAGGCGCAGGCAGATGCACTGCGAGCGACTAGGTCAGACACCACAGCTCGCAAACTCTCTCCTGATGGCTCAGTGCAATCCGTAAGTTCCACTGCCCTGCGCAAAGGCGATCTCGTAAAAGTGATTGCTGGTGATATTCTACCCGCTGATGGGGAAGTGATCAGCGGTATAGCTTCAGTCGATGAATCAGCCATTACTGGGGAATCAGCCCCAGTGCTAAAGGAACCCGGCACAGACATTTCCAGTTCCGTTACGGGTGGTACACGCATTCTCTCAGATGAACTGACTATCCGTGTAACTGCTGACCCAGGACAAGGGTTCATAGATCGGATGATTGCCTTGGTGGAAGGAGCAGAGAGGACGAAAACACCCAATGAAATTGCCTTGACAGTATTACTGGCAGCACTGACCTTAATCTTTTTGGTGGTGGTGGCAATACTTCCCCTAATCGCTAACTATCGAGGCAATCCAGTCACCATTGCCACTTTAATTTCTCTACTGGTAGCATTGATTCCAACCACTATTGGTGGGTTACTTAGTGCGATCGGGATTGCGGGAATGGATCGGGTAGCCCAGTTTAACGTAATTGCCACTTCGGGAAGGGCAGTAGAGGCGTGTGGAGATGTAAATACCCTGATTCTAGATAAAACAGGTACGATCACCCTCGGCAATCGTTTAGCTGAAGAGTTCATACCCGTTAACGGTCACTCCCAAGAGGAATTGGCGCAAGTGGCTTTAGCTTCTAGTGTTTTTGACCAAACGCCAGAAGGGAAATCAATCGTCGGATTGGCAAATCGCTTAGGAGCAAAAGTAGATTTTGACGAAAGTAGAGCGGAAGGAATTGAGTTCACGGCTAAAACTCGCATGAGTGGGACGAACTTGCCCAATGAGGTACAGGTGCGTAAGGGAGCGGTTGATGCTATTAAAGGGTTCGCACGTGCACGCAATGGAAACCTGAGTCCCGAACTCGATCAAGCTTACGAACGGGTGTCGCGGCTGGGGGGTACGCCTTTAGCAGTCTGCCTTGAAGGGGATATCTACGGAGTCATTTATCTCAAAGATATTGTCAAACCAGGGATCAAAGAACGATTTGACCAGATGCGGCGGATGGGAATCCGCACCATCATGCTGACAGGGGATAATAGAATTACCGCTTCTGTCATTGCCGAAGAAGCTGGTGTTGATGACTTCATTGCCGAAGCCACACCGGAAGACAAAATGAGAGTGATTCAAGCCGAACAAGCAGAAAACAAAATAGTCGCGATGACAGGGGACGGCACCAACGATGCTCCGGCTTTGGCTCAAGCAAACGTGGGTGTGGCAATGAACTCTGGTACTCAAGCTGCTAAAGAAGCAGCGAACATGGTGGATTTGGATTCAGATCCCACGAAGCTGATCGATATTGTCACGATTGGTAAGCAGTTGCTGATTACCCGAGGCGCATTGACCACCTTTTCCATCGCCAATGATATTTCCAAATACTTTGCAATTATTCCCGCCGTCTTTGCAGCCGCAGGACTTAGTAGCTTGAACATTATGGGTCTGGCAAGTCCGCAATCTGCAGTTCTCTCTGCCTTGATCTTCAACGCTTTGATTATTCCTGCCCTGATTCCGCTAGCACTTAAGGGCGTCAAATTCCGACCTCTCACAGCAGATCAATTATTGCGACGCAACGTTTACATCTATGGAGTGGGCGGTATTATTGCTCCATTTATCGGCATCAAAGTCATTGACATAATCATTGCGGCTGTGGGCTTAAAATAGTCTGTTTAAATACATTCAGGAGGCATTCCATCTGTGAAGAAACTTCAGCTAGTTAATGAGATCCGGACTCAATTAGACGATATCAGCCCACTGCTGCGGTCTGGTGGGCGGATGCGGTCGGTTCCCTTAAAACTCTTTCTCGCTCTGTGCTTAAATCTAGTAATTGCCCCCGCTGTCTTGGCAGCCTCAGATAACACAATTTCCCGTTCTCAAGCTTATGCGATTGGGGTACTAGGACTGGTGACGCTGGCACTGGCAATTTATCTGATGATGGTGATGTTACAACCAGAACGCTTTTAAAGCTAATAGCTAATCGCTAATAGCTAATTGCTAATCGTAGTCAGGCAATTAACAATTAACAATTAGCAATCCTCACTAGTTACGTTTATTTCGGCAATTTAATAAAGTCATGAATGATGTGATTTTTATCGGACTGATTTTAGTGTGCTTTATCAGTCTTTTCGGGTTAATTAGAGCTTTCGAGTGGCTATAAGGAAGAGAAGTTTACATGCTATTGAACATCTTGCAAGTGGCGATCGTTCTGTTGATCGTCGGGTTTGGCTTTGTCGTACCGATAGGTACTTATTTAGTCAAGATTTTTACGGACGATCGGGACACTGTGCTAGAGCGTTACACTTATCGCTTTCTAGGGGTTAATCATCGGGAACAAATGACCTGGCAACGCTATAGTCAGGCGATCGTACTTTCCAATTTAGTCCTGGTGGTGTTGTTTTATGCAGCGCTAAGACTCCAAGACATTTTGCCCCTCAATCCTGATAACCTTCATCCCGCACCAACTCCAGAACTCGCCTTTAACACAGCGATTTCGTTCGTTACTAATACTGATTGGCAAAGCTACGGCGGTGAGACGACACTTTCCTACTTCAATCAGATGGTAATGATTACCTGTTTGATGTTTACCTCAGCGGCGACTGGTCTATCTGCTGGGGTGGCGGTGATCCGGGGGTTGAGTCAAAACGGTATCAACAATCTGGGCAATTTTTGGGTGGACTTGACTCGGACAATTTATCGCTTATTTTTGCCAATTTGTTTCGTGCTGTCACTGATTTATGTTTGGCAGGGAGTACCTCAAACTTTATCTCCGGCTGCAGTTGCCACCACCCTGGAAGGGGCAACTCAAACCATTGCTCGCGGTCCAGTTGCTAGCCTAGAGTCGATTAAGCAAATTGGCACCAACGGCGGTGGCTTTTTTAACCAGAATTCGGCGCACCCGTTTGAAAACCCAACTCCCCTAACGAATACCCTGGAGATCGTGTCGATGTTGCTGATTGTCCCGGCACTCACCTATACATTCGGGACAATGGTTCGAGCACGGCGGCAAGGATGGGTGTTTTTTGGGGTGTTTACAACTTTATTTATTGGGTTTTTAGTGATGGTGTTGACGAACGAACAAATTGGCAACCCGTTGTTAACCCAAGTAGGGGCTGACCAAGCTCTTTCCAGTATGCAAAGCGGTGGTAACTTTGAAGGCAAGGAGGTACGGTTTGGCATTGCCCAGACCAGCTTATTTGTTACCACCACGACGGCTGCCACCACAGGAAGCGTCGATGCCATGCATGATAGTCTCACACCTATAGGAGGCTTTGCCGCCCTCTCGGAAATGCTGCTCAACGTTGTGTTTGGCGGTAAGGGGATCGGGTTGATTACCCTGATTATGTACGCCGCCGTCACAGTCTTTCTCATCGGGTTAATGGTGGGGCGCACCCCAGAGTTTTTAAGCAAGAAAATTGAAGCTAAAGAAGTTAAACTAGTCTCCCTAGCTCTACTGGCTCACCCTTTCATTATTTTAATCGGGTGCGGACTAGCTTTAGTCTGGCCTAAAGCACTAGACAGTTTAGGTAACCCTGATGCCCACGGTTTTAGTGAGATTTTATATGCCTACACGTCGGCAGCAGCCAACAATGGGTCAGCCTTTGGCGGGCTGAATGCCAATATTCCTTTCTACAACACCACCCTAGGGTTAGCGATCTTTCTGGGACGCTTTTTATCTCCTTTGCTGCCCATGCTGGCTGTTGCTGGCAGCTTGGCTGTTAAACCCAGGGTACCCAAGACCACTGGCACCCTGTCCACAAATACTGCGTTCTTTGGGGCAATGATACTGGCGGCAATTTTAATTGTCGGTGGGTTGACTTTTTTCCCCGCCGTGGCGCTAGGTCCAATAGCAGAACACTTCGAGCTAGCGGCTGGTAAGACTTTTTAACTTAAATTCAGGAGTCAATCATGACAGTTCAGCCTCGTTCATCTTTTGTCAGTCTACTGATACCTGCAATCACTACTGCTATCTGGTTTATCATACTTTGTGGTGTCATCTATCCGCTTTTAACGACAGTAGTTGCCAACGTCATCTTTCCCCACCAGGCTCAAGGCAGTTTAATTACCGTCAATGGCAAAGTGATTGGCTCCGAACTGATTGCTCAGAATTTCACTGCTCCCAAGTACTTCCATCCCCGTCCGAGCGCTACCAATAAAACTGGTACCAGTGACAAACCCGATCCCTATAATGCTGCTCAAAGTGGTGCTAGCAATTATGCTCCTACAAACAAAAAATTAATCGATGGAGTCAAAGATGCCGTCGCTGCCTACCGCAAGGAAAATGGCTTGGCTGCCGATGCCCTTGTACCTGTTGATGCCGTGACTCAATCTGGTTCTGGCCTTGACCCCGACATTTCTATTGCCAATGCCAATTTACAAGCACCTCGCGTAGCGAAAGCCCGCAACATCTCTGTAACAGATGTTCAAAAGTTGCTGAACCAAAATACTCAGGGGCGGCAGTTTGGAATTTTGGGGGAACCTCGGGTAAACGTTCTGAAGGTGAACATGGCTCTAGATAACTTGAAGCCCGGTAGCTAAAAATTACCTGCGACTTAAGGCGAGCGTGAAATAAAAATATTCATTTCTAAGTGTTCGCACCTTCATCTGTAGGTTCTACGATCAAGTGTATTGCCTACTGTGCTTGACAATGATCAAACAGAAATTTGCGACCCAGTTTCTAGGGTTTGCTTTTGCTAATATGTGTTTGTTTGCCACAAGACCTGCCATAGCCGATGACTACACGATCGCCGACGCAACAGGCTTTGATAACAACCTTTACACCCTCAACTTCAACCAAACACCAGTACCCAGTCCATCCTCGTTGGATTTCATAGCTACCGATTTAACAACCGGGGATACCCAAACAACGTTCGGTTTCACGCTAGCCGATCGCTACCAATCTCTTTCCGGATTCACGGCGCTACCGGACGGAACGTTCGCCAGTTCCAGCTCCAATCTTTCCGGTGGGTCAGCCTACGTATATCTGTTTGGAGCGACCGAGCGTACACTGACCGTCTCCAATCTCCCGACAAAATCGGCGTACATTGTTTCGCTGCTAGGTCTAAAGGATGGTACGCTCCTTGCGCTCGTCAACCCAAAAAACGGAGGGAATAGTCCGTTTTTGCTCGAGATGATCGATCTGCAAAGCGGCGCGGCAATAGACACTGGCTTTCCGTTCAAGAGCGATCGCTCTTTCAGTGGACTGACGCAATGCCCCGACGGAACTATTTACGCCCTCGCCTCAGCACCAAACCAAAGCAAGAGTCTCGTGCGACTCGACCTTGAACAACAACAACTCATCGACGGTCCGACGCTCACGCAGTCTGGTCAACGTCCAGTCAACATTTACAGTCTCGCCTGTTCACCCCCCGGCATCTTGTTCGCACTTGGGGTTCGCAACGCAGACGCCAACGCGGGTGAGGGTTCGTTTTTACCAACGGATCTGTTTAACGTGGATAACAACACTGGCGAACTGACGACTTTTCGTCAACCCTTCCAGACCGCAGGCGGTATCACGTTTGTACCAACAAAGAGTCCGGCTTTGAACTCACCGCCACCTGAAACCACACCAAGGTTAAGGAGAAACAAGCGCTCAATGCCGAAACGAGCCGAAAACTGTCCATTCAAGTATCGGTCCAAAACGAGCTAAAAATCTGCCTGGTACGATCTAATTGGGTTTTAGGATTAATCCAGATTTTATGTAACGGCGATCGCGTATACAAATAGACATCTCCGAAAAACAATGTATGAACGCGCGGCGTTCTACAAAGGTTGTAGACAACGCATCATTAATTTTTGGAGATATCTAATGACAAAACTGCCTATAAACCATCGCGTTTTTTCTTTATTTGAGATGAATGTTTCTCACCCCATTCGTGCATTGCATAGAGAATTGGTTTTAGACTTTCCCCTAGAAAGGTTAATGAGTATTCTACTTTTGGAGGAATTTGTGCGTAAACTTCTCGATGAATAATGCCATCTTCTTCCATTTCCCTAAGTTGCTGGGTAAGCATTTTTTGAGTAATTCCGTTTACAGATCGCTGCAATTCGCCAAAGCGTTTTACGCCTGCTATTAGTTCTCTAATAATCAAAACTTTCCAGCGTCCACCAATTACGTCGAGCGTGGTTTCTACTTCACAAGTCAACCTGCTGTGGTTTTCCGCTTCAGCTTTCATAGTTACTTTTTGGTAATCACTTCTAAATTTGCCATGCCTTCAGCCACTTATTCACGGTTGTGTTGAAGAATTGTTTTACCTGATGCTTGCGATACCACTTTTGGAAAGCTACTTCGTAGTCTTCGCCTTTAGTTTGATAGGTATTCCAACCGTCAAGACCTACTGCCAATCCCCAAAATAACAAAATGTACAGCGACCAAGAAAGATTGCCGCTTCCGAGCAGATCCACCAGCAGCAAAACAGCATTGACAATGATATAATTGCCCAAACGCTTCTTGAATCTGCCTAGGCGGTAGGCATTAAAAGCTTGGCGCTGTTGCATTTCTCCCTGTTGCCCTAACCATTCGCATTCTGCTAATTTTAGCGATTCTGGGGAGATTTCTAATTCTGCCGCTATTTCCAACAGTTGCTCATAAGAAAATTCTTTGTTTTTGTCTTCAGCGTGACGTGCGATCGCCAGATGAAGAATTTGCTGCACATCTTCTTGATTATAAAAACGGGTGGTTTTAGTGTCAACTGCCATAATTCTGTCTCTGATATTACTTTAAATCTGCTCAAGAGTTAGTATGCTCATCGAAAATTTGGGTTTGAAACCCCGTCCTTCTAGGACGGCTCTACATTAACTTGCACATAACCATACCCATCCTTTCGATGGATGGTTTTACAGAATTT
>CAXTSI010000123.1:0-18674 GCA_964246695.1 uncultured bacterium | reverse complement strand
CAACAACTAACAACTAACAACTAACAACTAACAACTAACAACTAACAACTACCAAATGACTATTTCCCACCAATTATGGTCAGCAAATCAAGACTTAGCACAAGCTTGTTTAGAGCATCCGTTTGTCCAAGGTATTGGCGACGGTACTCTTGATCGGCAGAAGTTTGCTTACTATGTTGGGCAAGATGCTTTTTTCTTGGAAGCTTTTGCCCGTGCTTACAGTATCGCTGCGGCTAAAGCACCAGACTTCTCAGGATTTACCGTGTTTCACAACTTAGTTGGTGGGGTGTTAGCAGAACTGCAGCTGCATGAAGGCTATGCTGCTAAGTGGAAAGTTAATTTGCGCTACGTAGAACCAGGATCAGCTACCCGTCGCTATACCGACTTTTTGTTAGCAACTGCTTGGAGTGGGGATGTGGGTTTGACTGCTGCGGCTATGTCTCCCTGTCTGCGTCTGTATGCTTTTTTAGGAGAACAGTTGGCTCTTAATGGCATTCCTAATCATCAGTATGCAGACTGGATTCAGACGTACAGCAGCGCAGATTTTGCTCCCCTGGCGCAAGCATTAGAAGATTTGGTTGAACGTTACGCCAGTGACACAGCGTTGGTACACTCAACCTATCGCTATGCTATGTTATGCGAGCGAGAATTTTTCCAAGCGGCATGGGCAGATGTGATGAGTCCGGCAATGAGCGCCTGATGAATTGACCACATTGTAAGGGCGCGGTTTCCGCGCCCCTACGATCGGATCGTGGTCTACATTTCTGTCAATGCGATCGTCCTAACACTTTGGGTTGGTTAGGTTGGACCAACACGGGTTCTAGTGTGCTGATTAGTACGAGTACTATTATGTCCGGTTAATAACTTATAATAAAATCGGTCCAATGTAGGGTAGTTCGTCTAGATTAATTTGAAGAAAGAACTCCATCGGATGAGAGCAGTTTGGGCAAACTGGCCATTGTTCATCAGAATTTAACCACGGTTTTCCGGCAAACTTTGATGCACTTAAATCTCCATCATGATCTTGAACAATTGGTTTCCAAGCCAAACGCTTAACACTACTAAGTTTTTGTTTTGGTTTCTCTAATTGGGCATCATTTGATTGCGTAGACATATAGGAATCCTAAATGATTTGTGAAAAATTTTAAGTTGTGTAGGGTGGGCACTGCCCACCATATCCGGGTTTTGGTGGGCAGTGCACCGACTACGTGTATTTCTGTAATTTTCACCTATGTAATAGGATTGCTATAGCAGTATGTTTAATTACATTATTTTGATTAAGCAATAATTACTTGATCTCGCTTCATATCATTAATAACTGCGAATTGCTCTAGTGGTAAAGATGCTGTAGAATCAGAAGAATTAGAAGAATCTTTTGACTAACAGCCTCAAACATCTAGTACAGCGCGACAGAGATAACCAGACGACTGGAAAGACGCGATAGATCGCGTCTCTACATCTAGGAATTTGGTGGAGAGTTACCTTTTGCTTCTAAATACTCGAAATCTGGATAATCAAAAATTGAAGCTTGGACGCAAACTATTCCCGATTTTTCCAAATCGTCTTTGAGGTTACCTGTAAAAGCAGCCATGAGAAGATTATGTTTGTTGAGAATTGCGGCTAATTCTTCTAAATTTCGGTTATTCCAGTAGCCACTTTCATCATCAATTTCGCAGGTGATTCCTAATTTTTGGGCTGCATCAAGCATCTTAACAATCATCAAATGACAGTTAATGAAGTTTTCCATACCCCCATAATCAGGGTTGCTGGCGTACTGGGTTTTACAAAAACCCGTCCATGACCAATCATTGGCTGCTGTGAGTTCGGAGTGGATAGCTAAACCAAAGGCTGCGGTTTCGCAACCTTGACCAGGAAAAGTCTCGAAGCCAATGATGTAGGTTGGATTCGCCGAAGAAAAGCCATTGATAGCAATTTCTATAGTCTTCAATGCCCGAATTTTCAGGAAAATATGGGGATCGTTGACGTTCTTTTTATCAAAGTGACAAGCTTCTCCTTGAATTTCAGTCAGTTTATTGACTCGGGTAAAGGGAAGTGTCAGCGCGAAATCGCGTAATCTGACAATTTTTTCTCTTGCTTGGGCAAGACTCGCATTCTTGAGACTGAATTGATAATGAATTGTTAATCCCATTTGATCTGGTGAATTTTCGTAACTGCTTTCAAAATACCTCAACTTCTAACCTTGAACCCTCCGGAGATTTACGCACCTTTACTTGCGGCAATCGCTCTCCCAATGCCTTAACATGAGTAATCACTCCAATCAAACGGTCTTGCTGTCGCAAAGATTCCA
This sequence comes from uncultured bacterium, assembly GCA_964246695.1. GTDB lineage: Bacteria > Cyanobacteriota > Cyanobacteriia > Cyanobacteriales > Nostocaceae > Stigonema. Next base: position 16,366 of record CAXTSI010000123.1, on the reverse strand, counting down.
GAATTTGGTGAACTGTTTCTAGGGTGTCTGCATCCAGAGTCCCAAACCCTTCATCTAAAAATAAACTGCCTAATTCTGCACCCATAGACAGTTTTTCTGACAGTGACAGTGCCATAGATAAGGAAGTAGCAAAAGTTTCACCACCAGATAGAGTTTGCACTCGCCTTAACTCACCACCGTTCCAATTATCCTCAACCCAGTAGTCCCCATCTTGAACTTTGAGCGCGTAGCGAGAATCAGTCAGTTCCTGCAATAAATCTGTGGCACGAGTGACTAATTCCGTCTCCAGATGCTCTAAGATGTAAGCTTGAAATTCATCATTTCTGAGATTGCGAGCAAGAATAGAATAAGTCTCTGCTTGTTTTTTCACAAAGGATAAATCCGCCTCTAGTTTCTCAGCTTGCTTCTGCTTAGATTTAGCATCATGCATCCAAGCCAATAAGTTAGCACGTTGGTCTTGCGCTTGCTGGAATTGTTTATCGGCAGCAGTCTTAGCATCACGCAGCGATAGAATAGTTGATTCATCGGTTGTACGTGTTCCAATCAGCAATTTTACTTCCTCAACCCGTGTTTCTAGCTGAACTTTGTCATTGCTGTAATCCTGAATTTCTTTTTGCCAACTAGCTTGTTGTTTAGGTTCAGCTTGAGCCGAAAGAAAGCTTTCTTCAGTGAATCCTGTGGTAACCAGTGAAACTTCCCAAGCTGTTTGCAACTGTTCTTTTTTGATATGTGCCGCATCAGCAGTATTACTAGCTTCTTTGTTTTCAGCTTCACATTGAATTACAGTTTTTTCCGCTGCTTGATAAGACTTGTTAGCCTTTTCTAGTCGTTTCTCTAGTTCCTGCTTTTCTTTTTCTAACGCTGAGAGTAAAACTGTGTAAGATTGACCACCAGTTATTTCATGAAGTTTAATTTCAACTAACTGTAATTGCTGTTGCCAACGTTCCACTTCCTGGATAGCAGCTTGATATTCTGCTAAAGCTAAGGCATGAGTATTGCTAGCAGAGGCTTGAGCTTGTTGGGTTTCTCGCACCAATGCCACTGCATCTTTCTGTTTCGCCAAAGCTTCATGATATTTTGTATCACTTTCTTGCAGTGTCTTCAGTTCTTGCTTGAGTGCATCTACTTCCCAAGAATCTGTTGGTAACACAGTACTAATTTGTTGTTGCAACTCAGCCAACTTAGCTTCATTAACGGCTAACTCTTGGCTACACTCCAAACTCTACTCCCCGCACCGAAAATCGGAAACTGACTTTGAGATTTTGACTACCAAGACTTACTAGTTCGCTAGCTTTAGCATCCTTGCCAAACCGCGCCACATGACCGTAAAGTGCAAAGGTGATCGCATCAAGTAGAGAAGTTTTTCCAGCGCCAGTTGGTCCGGTGATGGCAAATAAATCCAAGTTGGAAAAATCTAGGTTTTGGCGATCGCGAAAACTGGTGAAACCTTCGAGGGATAATTCAAGCGATCGCATCACTCATCTCCTGGTGTAATTGCTCAAATACTTCTAAAACTGCTGTTGGTACTTCTATTCCTTGACTATGTAAGTAATAGCGTTGGAACTCATCCACAGCATTAAATTGATAGCCTTCTTGAAACTCAACCCGCTTTTCTAGTTCAGTTTTTGGGTACTTAGGCTCAATGATTAAAGTTTGCGGACACACATGACGTACCATTTCAGCTAAACCGATTTTGGGTACATTCAAATCTACAATCACCTTCAAAAATCCTGGATGCGATCGATTAGCTTCTAAAGTTTATTCTAAATTAGCTTCATCGCATCTCAGTACTTTTAAAGGTTTCTGGCAAGGCAGAGGTTTGAATTCAGGTTGTGCGGGACGACCAGGTTCAACATCTACCAAATAAAATCCTTTTTCTTCGCCAGCCTCACCAAAGTCAACTTGAATCAAAGAACCTGAATAATAAGTTGGTGCAGCGTTAGATATTTGCTGAGGTCTGTGAATATGACCCAATGCAATATACTGGGCAACACTAGGCAGCATTTGTCCAGAGAGCATATACGTATCTCGCGTGTAGTAATCTACTTCTGAATAAGTACGGCTAGAACCTTCAATCGTCATGTGTGCCATCAACACGTTGACGCTATCATTCCTAAATCCCTTTGCTAAATCATCTAGGACTTTTTGAACGCAATAGCGGTAATGCTGACGTTGTTCTAAATCATCTTTTGTCCACAAATCTTCATATTTCAACAACCTGCGTTCCGAGGCAAATGGCATTGCTGCTACACACAATTTCCCCCCAAGAGTATCAATGTTAATCACTCCGCCTTTGTTCGCTTTTTGGGGTCTACCTAATGCTTTGACTCCCGCATAAGACAGAAGTTTTGCCGCACCATCAAAACGCAAGGGTGAGTCATGATTACCAGCAATCACAACTGCTGGAATTTTAGCTTCTTTAAGTTGAGAGAAAAAATTATAGGCAACTTGTTCGGCTTCAGCAGGTGGATTTGGTAGATCATATATATCACCTGCTACCAATACAGCATCGACTTCTAAAGTCTTGGCTTGTTTAAGCAATTCATCAAGTGCAGCGGCAATTTCTGGAGTGCGGTCTTCGCCTTTTAATCGTCTTCCTAAATGCCAGTCAGATGTATGAATTAGACGCATAGCAATTTAAAACTCAATATCATCATCGTCTTCAGCGATCGCCACTTCGCTTTCACGAGTTGCGTAGGATGGGAAGGGGAAATTGACGAGAAGTGGGGAAGGAACTTCTGGCTGGTGGACAAACATACTGCCGGATTTTAAAAGTAACGAACGCTTGCGACAAGCACCTGTGAGAAAGTTATATTCTGGGCGTTCGGCTTCCGCAGAATCGAGTCTACCTACGACACGAATTGCGGCTTGTCCCACAACTCGACGTTCGACTTCTGAGGCTGTTTGTTGTGCGCCGATGAGGATAATTCCTAAAGATCGACCTCGTTCCGCAATTTCTACCAGCAAGTTTTTAATCGGACTGCGCCCTTCGCGGGGAGCATATTTATTCAATTCGTCCAGTACAATAAAAACTACCGGATATTGTCCCCGTTTCTCTTTTTCCGAAAACAGGAGTTGCAACAGGACACCAACAACAAATTTTTGGGCTTTTCCTCCTAATTTGTTAATGTCAACTACGGTAAGTTGGTGTGCTGCGGCGAGGGGGTCAAGTTTATATTTAGCAATTTGTTCTGGTGGCAAATCTCCCCGAATTAAGTGACCCATTTCATCGCGAATTCCCCACAAGCGACGAATCAAAGCTTCAGCAGTGGAGGCGACATTTCGCCCTAGCCAGCCATTGTCTACATTTTCTACTAGCTTATCTTCGAGGAACTCAATTAAATCCCTAAAAGTTTTTACCTGCCTTTTTTCTGGCGTACCAAAAGGTTCTACGTCTAGATGCACTCCTGACTTGCGGTTAGTTTTTTTATCATTTCGATCGTTGTCTTCTGCTAACCGTGCTAACCTTTCCTCTACAACAGATACCAAAAATCCTAAATTCCCTCTTTCTAAATCTTCCCCAGCAAACAGAAAGCTAAAAAGGCGATCGCGGCATAATTCCCTGATACTCCACAGGTAAACTGAAATATTATCGGCGCGTTGATCTAAGTGCGGGTCTACATCGTAACTGGTTTTCCTGGGGGAAGCACAAAAACGTACATCTTTAAATGGTTCTGCGGCTATTCCCAGTTTTTGGTATTCTGCAAAATCTGCTTCCCGCAGTTTGGCATTCGGTTTATCTAGGAAAAATAAATCCTCTCCTTTGACGTTAAAAATCAAAGCTTTGGTGTTAGCGCGATGGGAACCCAAAGCGACAGAAGTTAAAATTCCTTGGAGTAAAAATAATGCATAAGAAGTTTTAGTCGCAACTCCCGATACGCCGGAAATATTTACATGCGCCCCTTTTGTACCATCGATAAATTCATAGTTCAAATAAGCTGGGCTACTGTTACGCATCGTACCGGCACTGATACGTTTTTCCATGCCATCAAAGTGCAAAGCACGTTTTAAATCTTCATCCACAGCCAGGTTTACAGTGTCTCCTGGTTGCGGCGGTAAGTATTCCTCAGGTTCAATTCGAGTAACTTGAATATGAGCTGCGTAAGAAATATTTACTGGCAAACTGCCACTTTTAACTAGGAAGGTGTCTGTGTCAAACTGCGTTCCTTCATGTAATGTGCGGACATGATCCACAACGCCGTAAAACCGCACAATTCCGTCGCCATCCGGTCGATGAGTCTGCACCTGGACAACATCATCGAGTCGCAAAACATTACCGGGTAACACTGCAACCCAAAATTCCAGAGGTGTAGCTTCTTGGGTGCCAAGGACATAACCGATGGGAGTCATGGCAAAAATCCTCCGGATGCGAGAAAGTGTTGCAATCGCCGTTTGATGAGATTTGCATCACCCATGCGTCGTCCTAGTTCTCGTTCGAGTGCGCCAACGGGAGTGAGGTTTTGCGGTGCGCGGGGGTCTTTGTAAGGATGGGAAGCATATTCAGGAATCAGATAGGTAGTTTGGTCAGCTATCTTTTGCGCTGTTTGTAGCGGAATTTCGCTGGATAATTCCAAGCGGACAATACCGTGCAAACCGTGGTATCCCAAATTTTGAGGGTATTGGGAATTACCGGATTTGAGATACCAACTCCAGTGGGGTCGGTTTTGTTCTTTGATTAAGAAGATAGGGGTTCTCTCTCCTGGTTTTAATTCCCATAAAAGGGCTGCATGTTCTGCACTCAAATAGTTTTTGTGCATCGTCTTAACGTAGCCCAATGTAAAATCTGGCGAATTATACGGCAGTCGCCCATCACGAATAACGAGTGTATCTGGTTGCATGGTATAGTTTTGGAATGCAAAAGTCGCTTCTGCCTTGAGCATGGCATTCTGAACTAGATTTTTGCGAATTTCCGGATTATTTTCTAAGTAAGGCTCGACTGGTTCGTAAACTAATTCCGCTCCACTTCCTAATGGGCAAGGAATGCGCGTCTGTGGTGCTTCTTGTTCACCTCCAAATCCCAAAATCCGGCGGATGGTGAATTGAGAACAGGTAGCGGTGCGGGTCGTTCTATTGACAACCACTGCACCAATGGCAATAGTGCCAAAGACTCCGTAATTCACTGTATTTCCACTACCACCGACAAGGGCTGCATCTATGCGGCGACGACCATCGATAAAAATGAGTTGCTGCGGTAATTCTGGTGGTGTTGTCGTTTTAAATTTGCTCCAGTCTGCCGCTTCTACTGTGGGATCAACCTCACTAGAAGATTCCGAAAGTTCTTCCAAGTCAATTGGGGATTGGTAGTCAGTTCCCCAAGGCTCAAGTCGAAAGTTGTTTTCTTGCCAGAAATTAAGGGACAATCTGCTTTTTGCCTTTTTTTCAGGTAATTTTTATGGCTCTACAGTTGGCATTGAAGTAATTTGATTTATTATGGCACAAGTATAAATACTACTGTTTGTTTGCTGGATGCATATAGAACTACAGTCTGACTGTAAGGGCGGGGATACCCCGCCCCTACTGCTGTTTGTTTGCTGGATGCATATAGAACTACAGTCTGACTGTAAGGGCGGGGATACCCCGCCCCTACTGCTGTTTGTTTGCTGGATGCATATAGAACCACCGTCTGACTGTAAGGGCGGGGATACCCCGCCCCTACTGCTGTAATTGTAATGTTTCTGATATTTTGAAATAATCACAGAACACAAACGCCATCCGAAAGATAATAGCGACAGGGGAATTAAAATGTCAGATAATTTCAGAAGCCGAATTGTTACACAAGGAGTGCAGCGATCGCCTAATAGAGCTATGCTGCGTGCTGTTGGTTTTCAAAATGAAGATTTCACCAAAGCGATTGTGGGCATTGCCAACGGTTACAGTACAATTACTCCCTGTAACATGGGGATCAACATCCTGGCGCAAAGGGCAGAAGTTGGGATTAAAAATGCCGGAGCAATGCCGCAAATGTTTGGCACAATTACGATCAGCGATGGCATCAGCATGGGAACTGAAGGGATGAAATATTCCCTAGTGTCAAGGGAAGTGATTGCTGACTCCATTGAAACCGCCTGTAATGGGCAAAGTATGGACGGGGTTCTCGCTATTGGCGGTTGCGATAAGAATATGCCGGGGGCGTTGATTGCGATCGCTCGCATGAACATACCCGCCATCTTTGTTTACGGTGGTACTATCAAACCAGGAAACTACCAAGGACGTGACCTCACAGTTATCAGTTCTTTTGAAGCTGTGGGTCAATACAGTGCAGGTAAAATTGATGAGCAAGAACTTATAGAAGTTGAGCGTCGCGCTTGTCCTGGTGCTGGTTCCTGTGGTGGAATGTACACGGCAAATACCATGTCTAGTGCGATTGAAGCCATGGGGATGAGTTTGCCTTATTCTTCTACAATGGCAGCAGAAGATGCCGAAAAAGCCGACAGTACGGAAAAATCTGCACTTGTCTTAGTAGAAGCCATTCGTCGGCAAATTTTACCACGCCAGATTATCACCCGTAAATCCATAGAAAATGCCATTGCTGTAGTTATGGCGGTGGGTGGTTCGACAAATGCAGTGTTACATTTTCTGGCGATCGCCCACGCGGCTGGTGTAGAACTTTCCCTCGATGACTTTGAAACTATCCGCGCCCGTGTCCCTGTCTTGTGCGATTTAAAACCAAGCGGCAAGTATGTAGCTACAGACCTACATAAAGCTGGTGGCATCCCCCTAGTGATGAAAATGCTACTCGTACATGATTTACTACACGGAGACTGCCTGACTATCACAGGTCAAAGCATCGCTGAAGTATTGGCGGACGTCCCAGAAGAACCATCAGCCGAGCAAGATGTCATCCGTCCGTGGAACAACCCGATGTATTCTGAAGGACACTTAGCCATCCTCAAAGGTAATTTGGCAGCAGAAGGTGCTGTCGCCAAAATTAGTGGGGTGAAAGTGCCGAAAATTACTGGTCCAGCACGAGTTTTTGAATCAGAAGAATCCTGCTTAGAAGCAATTCTGGCTCATAAAATTAACCCAGGAGATGTGCTGGTGATCCGCTACGAAGGACCTAAGGGTGGTCCTGGTATGCGGGAAATGCTAGCTCCCACCTCGGCTATTATCGGTGCTGGTTTGGCTGATTCGGTGGGATTGATCACTGATGGACGGTTCTCAGGCGGTACTTACGGTATGGTAGTTGGTCACGTTGCGCCAGAAGCAGCAGTTGGAGGTGCGATCGCTTTGGTGGAAGAAGGTGATACCATTACTATTGATGCTCATGCTCGCTTGTTGCAACTGCACGTATCCGATCAAGAGTTAGGCGATCGTCGTGCTAATTGGCGATCGCGCCCACCGCGTTACACTACTGGTGTGCTGGCAAAATATACCAAGTTAGTATCTTCCAGCAGTCTCGGTGCGGTGACGGATTTGGACTTGTTTTAACCTGTTGGCAACGGATGACTAACGGATGTAACGGATGATTTAACTGTGGGAAGATGAGCATTGGATATCTGTATTCATCCGTTGTCAGTCTTAGCGTGAGGGTTATCGTACTTACCAATAACGAGTGACTGCATAATTGTCTAGCACTGCATCCACGCTAACGATCGGGATCTTTTCTGTGAGTGCTTGGGCAACCAAAAGCCGATCAAAAGGATCTTTATGATGGAATGGCAAAGCCACGATCGCAGCTGCATGAGCAACTTTAATCGGTAATATTTCCAATTCATTAACTTGGATCTGATGCTTCATCCATGTTTCAAAATTTCCAGGAATTTGATACTTACCAATACTAATTTTGATGGCAATTTCCCAATAGGAAGCAGGGCTGAGCAAGATGTCATTCAGGGGATTAACAATCAAATCACAGGCGACTTGGCTAAGGGCGGGATCGTTGAGTACAAACCAGAGGAATGCTTGAGTACCCTTGCAGAAACTTCATGGCATGTAGTCGTGAAAGTCTTCTAAGTGGGTTTCATCTTCGGACACAATGGTTAGAGTTCCGATTGCACTACCGGGCTGGCGAGGCTTGCGGGGTGGTTGGAGTTCGGCAATCAGTCTGGCGACAGTGCGATCGCCGGAAAAAATCTGCACTTCTTCACCGGGTTGCAGACTTGCAATCAGTTCGGGTAAACGAAGTTGAGCTTCTGTTAATGGAATCCGTGTCATTGTTTTGTGCTTCTATGCGATCGCTCTTGCTTAATTTTACAGGTATCTAAAATAAGCTGAAAGAGTGTGTAGCGAATTGCTATTTTACCGCCAACTTACTTACCCAAATATTTTGGGTTAGTGTGGCATAATGTCGTCGAGTTTGAGTTGCAAGTTCGGGAATAGGTGAGAGGTAATAGCATCTCTATAGCGATATTGTTGCTGCTGGTACGCGCCATTAATCAGTTGACAGATGGTAAAGGTGGGTTGTTTTGGATTACCGATGAATTGCTTTCCACCCAAACCGCGAAAGTCTACAATCCAATATTCTGGGATTTCAAGAAAAGCATATTCTTCCACTTTCCGAGCATAATCATCTTGCCAATTTGTGCTGACAACTTCAGCAACGAGCTTTATTGTACTGCCATTACAGATAATTGGTTCTTTTTGCCAAAGCGCTTCCTGATTAAGTTCTGCTTTATCTAGAACAATCACGTCTGGACGTAGTGCTGTCGCTTCAGCAGCAGTCTGATAAAACTGCTATATCATTTGTGGTAAAATGACTTAGATACTTGATCGAAGAACCACGCAATTCCTTGTGGGTCTTTGCTCCTACTCCACTCAGCAAATTCAGGCTGTGACCTATAGTGTGTAAGCGTTTGAGTATTTATACTTAGACGCTTTGCAAGTTCACTTTGTTTGAGGCGATCTGCTTTCAAAGAAGTTTCAGTTTCAACCGTAACAACAGGGAGTGGCGATATGATGGACTCAGTCACCTCGTTGCCCTCAATACCTTTTTCATTCTCCGCAGCATTTTGCAGGTGACTTGCTTCTCCAAGGGTCACTGAATTATTACCTAATTTGGATGTTTCAACTTTTGTTGTGGCTGGTTCCGGGTGCTTTTGTGTCGGGGCTGCTTGCTGGATGCAAAATAAAAGATGCTCTTGAACTGCAGACTCTGTTGCGACAGGAGCATTGTATTCGACAATAATTGAAGTGGCGATGGGGTTGATCCTCACACTGGTAACAAACTGAAGTGATTCAACTAACTGCTTGAGTTTGGTAGCGTATTGTGAGTCAAATCTCAATCGAGGAATTTTGATGCGAATGCGTCCAATATTAGTGTAAACAACCTGATAATTTATTTTATTAGTTTGTGATTCCATATTCAGTTCATACTTCGGTTGTTTCAATTTCACCAATACTTTCTTCAACATTGTTTCATGCCTTCAGTCAAGAAAGTATCACTTTCGCTTATTCCTCGTAATCTTTTGAATAAAATACAGAACCTAACCCCCTAACCCCCTTCCCTATCAGGGAAGGGGGAAAAAGCCCCTCTCCTTGTAGGAGAGGGGTTGGGGAGCCAGCGCTGCAGGAGGGTTTCCCGACAGAGGCGACTGGTGAGTCCAGTCCTTGCAGCTTGTTTCCCGCCGTAGGGAACTGGCGAACCCGAAGGGCGTGGAGAGGTCACAATGTCAAAGATTATCAACCTTCGTTAACACCTTCTTTTTTCGCTTGATCGCCTGCTTTGTCCAGGTCAGCTTCAAAAAAGTCATCTTGCTGATCTGGCAACTTCTCTCCGTCTTTTTTCGGGTGATTACCTGCTTTATCAAGATCGGCTTCAAAAAAGTCATCTTGCTGACCCTCCGACTTAGAGGGACCAGCTTTTTTCGGGTGATTACCTGCTTTGTTGAGATCGGCTAGAAAATAGTCATCAGACATATTTTTGGTTGTTAGTTGTTGGTTGTTAGTTGCTAATTGCTAATTGCTAATTGCTAATTGCTAATTGTTACCAGTGTTCTATTAGCCATTAGCCATTAGCCATTAGCTATTAGAAATTTTTATGTCAAGCTTCAACCATGCTGAAGCAAATACCAGCCAAAATCAGAAACGGTGTTCCAGGTACTAATGGAAGTAAAATGCCTGCGACGCCGAGAACTAAACTCACTGTTCCTACGGCTACTAGCGCTGCGTTTTTAATTGTTTTCAATACGGTATCCATTTGTTTGTCTCCTGTAATTGTTGTTAGTTGTTAGTTGTTGGTTGTTGGTTGTTGGTTGATGGTTGTTAGTTGTTAGTTGTTAGTTGTTTGTTGTTAGTTGTTAGTTGTTTGTTGTTAGTTGTTAGTTGTTAGTTGTTAGTTGTTAGTTGTTGGTTGTTAGTTGTTGGTTGTTGGTTGTTAGTTGTTGGTTGTTAGTTGTTATTTGTTGGTTGTTGGTTGTTAGTTGCTACCAGTATGACATTAACCATTAGCAATTAGCAATTAGCAATTAGCAATTAGCAATTAGCAATTTCTCAGTTTCATGCGACTCATGGGATTGCAGTCGATTCTCTTCTTTGATTAAATCGGCAGCAGCTAAAGAATGGGTAAGGGGCGTTACACCGTCGGTACCTAAAAGCGGGCGCAAGCCATTCAGTTCCGCTACAATTGCTGAACCATTGTTGATGACGATCGCCAGAATGGGGTCAAGGGCAAACAGAACGCCTGAAATCAACGCACCGATGTTGGGAACCGCGACGATCGCCGTATTCTGCGTGATAATTTCCATCGCCTGTTTGGCAATCTTGATGGCGTGAACCAGACTCCGCAAATCGTCTTCCATCAGCACTACATCGGCAGTTTCCCTGGCAATATCTGTTGCTCCGGCAAAGGAAATTGACACATCGGCGTAAGCGAGTGCTGCTGAATCGTTGATGCCGTCGCCGCAGAAGGCAACTGTCTTGCCACTGTCGTGGAGCGACTTTACCACTTCTACTTTACGCTCTGGGAAGGCTTCAGCATAGATGTTGTTGGAGTCCATACCCAATTCAGAGGCGATCGATGAAGCAACTCGCGTTACATCTCCACTCAGCATATAGGAGGTGATGCCACTCTCACGTAGTTCTTTCAGCACACCCTTGCTCTCTGGTCGCGGGGGATCGCTGTATAAAATCACACCTAATAGTTGCCCATCCCCAGCGACATAAACAACAGAGTTACTGCTTGATTTGATGTCTGGGTAGTGCTGCTCAAGGTAATCTAAGCTAATGTTTTCTTGCTGCATCAGGCGAGGAGAGCCAACTAGTATTTGCATACCTTTGATTGTCGCCGCCACTCCCAGTCCCACCCGGTAATCCCAGGTTTCGCACTCATAGAACGTGACGCCTGTATCTTTGGCATGATGGACAATCGCCTCGGCAACTGGGTGAGTCAACCCCTGTTCGGCGCTAGCTGCTAACGTTAGCACTTCCAGATCACCAACCCCTGCATCCGTGAGTTTAATGCCTGTGACTCCGGCGTGTCCCTGAGTGAGGGTTCCGGTTTTGTCAAAGACGACGGTATCAATGCGGGCAAGAATTTCAATAGCGCGACCACTACGGATGAATACCCCGTTGCGTGCGGCATAAGTGAGGGCAGAGAGAATTGTGGTCGGCACAGATACCCGAATACCCGTACCTATGTCAAGGGTGAGTAGGGCGATCGCTCGATTCAAATTACCACTAAACACGCCAACCCCGATGCCAATCAGCAAGGTGGGTAACACCATCTGGTTTGCCACCATTGCTGCATAGTTCTCCACACGGGTATCATGCACCGGTGCCGATTGCATCAGCGACACAATCACACCTGCACGGGTGTTGTTGCCCGTCCGTTCCACTAAAATGCATAGGTTACCATCCACCAGCAGGGTAGAGGCAAACACTTCATCCCCTTCATTGCGAGTTATGGGGACTGACTCTCCGGTGAGTTTGCATTGGTCAACTACTCCCGTTCCCCGGAGAATGTAGCCATCTACAGGAATCTGATCGCCAGGATAAACGATGACGCGATCGCCCACTACAAGATCTTTGACCAAGATTTGCACTTCTTGCCCGTCTCTTTCCACCAGTGCATACTTGCCTAGGCTATCAAGCAGATCCAAGGATGCCCGTTCACTACCACGTGCCGTCAAATCCCGGATTACCTCTCCACCTTCAATTAGACCAAGCATAAACGACGGCGCAAAATAGTTGCCGTTGAGGGTGTGTAGACTGACTGCTAGACCATCAAGGAAGTCAATGGTGAGTTGACGATCTTGTTGAATGGCTTCCAGTGCCCGCTTAAAGACTGGAATAGCTGCCACCAACACTGCTCCCCCAGTCAGAAGCGCTGGAAACGGTAAACCAACCACAGCACCTAGGGAGAGGGTTAGTGCCAGTCCGGGTATCCCCAACCGTTCCCAGTAATCTATTTCGTGGCTAGATGCGCTTTCGTGCGCTGCTTCAAGATCTGGCGATCGGTCAATTTCGGTATAGACTGCTTGCTGTATTGCCCCAAATAGCTTTTGTTTCGATGCTGCGATCGCATCCGAACTTGCAAAATATTCGTACTCAACCGTAAGCGACTTGGCGGCAGGATTGATGTGAACGTTAGTGACGTAATCTAGAGACTGAGCTAAATATTTCAGCTTTTCAGCATACCCCGGATCAAAAGCCAGTCTCGGTACCAATACACGAATGCGCTTTGCATTCTGGTGAACGACTTGGTACTCAACCTTGGACGGTTCGTTGGTTGGAATACTGATTTCTGACTCGAATGCGATCGGGTCAAAGTTAAAGAGCGTTTCTTTGAGATTGGCTAGCTGGATACAGCTTAAAATCTTCTCCTCTACTAAGCTGATGGAAACGCCCTTAGCTTCGTACTCGACTACAAGTGACTTTGCAGCTTGATTAACGCGAACCTCGTTCACAAAATTGAGCGACTCAACAAGCTGTTGAAGCCTGCTTGCATATTCCTTATCCCAAGCAATTTTAGGCACAAGAACTCGGATGCGCCTTTCATTTCTATGAACAACCTGACATACCCCTTCCATCTGGCTGGTTAAAGGAGTTTCATTTTCTGTTGTAACCAACACTCTATCCTGCCTCTTAACTATCTAACTAAAATGATGCCGATCGCAGCAAGTCAGCCCCTACGTTCCATTAAAAATTAAAAATTAAAAATTATTAATCCCCACGCCTAAATGCGTTCGGTTTAATGTTGCTTCGCTTTTTTTGTTTTCCATGTTTAAAAACATTGGCTGCTGTATCCTTAATTAAATAATTCAAAATCTTGAACGGAAATTTTGAATTTTGAATTCAAAAAATGGTCATTAAGAGAAAACATTAACCATTTTTCACAAATTTACCTCTGAATAAAACCTGGTAACTTATATTAGGTTATCGTAAGCATTCAGCGGTCAGCAGTCAGCTATCAAAGGAATTTTTTAACTTGTGTAACTTATTCGATCTCTTATAAGTCATACAAGCTGATAGCTGATGGCTGAATGCTTACAGGTTATCAGGCAAAACGAGCGGATAAAATGCTCAAACAGCGGCGACGAGTCAGCAATATGTCAATAAATTTAGGTTATTGAGCTACAATTTCTATATCTTGAGGGTTTTTTATCTCTGACTCAGACTGAGATTGCTTAACTACATGCTCAAGCTTAGCATCAGCAACCAAATCTCGAAACGCTTCTTCTGCTTGGGCATAAGTAGCTTGTGCTTTTTCCACAGCCTCAAACCCCAAAACTAAACCTTTTTTTGTTAGTTCTCTTGTGGTTTCTGATAAAGATTCACTTAGATGAGAGTTTCCCATAGCAGAACCTACTGCTGTAACAACAGGCGCTAGCACGACTGCACCAATCCCCACTGCTAATGCCGTTACAGGCTCTAGTCCAAGTAATAGTGCTTCAAAGTTCATACAGCTTCAACCTCAGTATGTTTAGAATAAACAAATTTAATTATATTACCTGTTTCATAAAGACATGTTGCCTCAGTCTTTCTTTCCCGACCATCTGTCTCTGGAAATAAAATTAAAAATAACTTGAAAACTTGCTCTAATAATTACCTACAACTATAATCAATTATGAAATTATTTTTATCTTTTATTCCCACCTAAATACTACTATTATATTATATTTAACCAAAATTGTGTTACTGAACAAAAATTAGTGTTAGAAGACTAGTACCGCTACCCTTCGGGAACGACTTCGTCGAACGCGGAATTAAAAATTAAAAATTAAAAAGGCTTATATTGTAAGCTTTTCACTGATTTTTAACCCACTTTCCGCACTTCGCCTTGTAATACACGTAGATTTCCAATATTTGGCTGATGGTGGTTAGATAACCAGGGTAAGCGCATCTCAAATGCTATTGACAAGCGGATAAAGATGCATCATTATATTGGGATAAACAAGCAGAAAGAATCGTCAGCATATAATTATTGTCCATAGCGGCTCGATTCGATTTTTGACGATTAATACGCTTGAACGATTGCTCCAAATTTAAGGCGTTAAGCGCAATCCGTCGCAGCAATGATAAGTTTTGTGGAGCATGACCAGTACGGACGCGGCAAGCGTCTTCATTGAATGTGACGTCCAAAGTCCAATGTAGGCCATTCTCAACACCCCAATGCAAACGGATAGCTTGCCCCAGTTTACGAGCATCACAGTCCAAACTAGTTAGGTAAAATTGAACTTCGCGGGTTGTTTTATTCCATAGATGTCTTACCCGTACAACCATAACAACACATTTAAGCCCTACCCAATCATCTTGATTATGTAAAGGCGGTAGTTGAGAAATAGGAACACACCAAACTCGCCGGTTTTCGGTACGATGATGACCTTTTTCTACCCGTTCGTCATAACTATTAGTAATACCTTCAAATCCAGAGCGCAAGTGTTGCTCAAACCAATCTTTAACTTGTGCATGAAGTGTAGGATGGTTTCCTTTAAGCGCTAAAACATAGTCAGCTTTTGCATTAAAAATCTGAGATGCAATTGCAGTTTGCGTACCCATTGCATCAATAGTAATAATGCATCCTGCTAGGTCTAACAATTCTAATAATGCAGGAATTGCAGTAATTTCATTCGATTTATCTGTCACCAAAACTAGTCCTAAAACAAGGCGATACTCACTTGACCACGCGCTAACGCGGAGGTAAAGCAGATTTTCCCTGTTCTCTATCATAGGAACCTTTGAGAGTCTTACCATCAATAGGAATTACCTGTGCACCAACTGTTTCAACTATTGACTGTACCCATCTTTGAAAGCATTGCTCAAATACTTTTGGATTAATACGTTCAAATACTCGCCGAAACGTATCTGCGCCCTTGGATACCCCAGGGTAAATCTAAAAATTCTTCTAGCCAATCGTATTTACTCAATCCATAATTCTCCATATCTTCCCAACATGAAGCCTCCTGCAATCACTGACAATATTCCAATGATTAAAATATCTTTTAACAAATGGACGCGGGTTCTTTCTACACGGGGGTCTTTGATATCGCTAAAAACTAATTCCATTTTTTCCGTAAGTGCAGTCGCATTAGCTATACTTAGAGCCTTCGAGCTTTTAGTAGTAA
The DNA here is from genome assembly GCA_964246695.1 of uncultured bacterium. Classification (GTDB taxonomy): domain Bacteria; phylum Cyanobacteriota; class Cyanobacteriia; order Cyanobacteriales; family Nostocaceae; genus Stigonema. The sequence goes on along the minus strand of CAXTSI010000123.1, from coordinate 866 downwards.
GATTTCGAGATTTGAAGCCTAATGCCATGAGACTGCTCCGTCAGGTAAAATAGACACTTTGCTTATTAGCTTACTACTAGGAGAATCCAGTTTTGGCAGAAATGCCCGCGCATGTGACGTTAAATATAATTCTGCTTTAAAACTCTTTATACTTCTTACTGTGTAAGGTTTCTAAAACTATACAGCTCGTAATTTTTTACAAACCTGTTTTTGACCGACCGACAGGGAGTGTCAAAAATAGGTGCTGTTTTTAGGGTCGTGGGGGACAGGCGGAACGAAGCCCTCCCCCAGCCATGTGATAATACTAACCCAACTTGCTGGTTACGCGAAGAATGGATTCTCTTCACCCGCAGAGCTATGCGATCGCTGACTAGAAGTGGGGGGGGGGGGGGGGGCGCCCCCCCCCCCCCCCCCCCCCACTTCTAGTTAATTAGTTTGTTCTTCAAGGTTTCAGAATTAATGCATTTTTTGATTTTTTCTTCCCTACTTTTACCCACCAGTGATAGCTTAAGGTCATGAACAATTTGTCAATAAGTAATAGTGCTTAAAATCACGCCAAAAATCCGGGTTGAAAACACAATTTTCGCCTGACGATGCCTACGGCGGGCTACGCCTACGCTTAATATTTGAACCGATCATTCATTCAAGCTCGGAAAAATCAGTAAAAATGTGAATTTAATACCTCAGGCTTCGTTCAATTTTAAGGATAATTACGAATTGACAAAAGTAATTTAGTCTTCAATTGTCACGAATGAGCTTTACCTGAACTTGTAGCTTAGTATATTTAATACTCAAATGATATTTGTATAATCATATTTCAGTAAAATAATCTGTATTTTTAAAGACAAAATTAGATGCGCTTACCC
>CAXTSI010000122.1:0-18697 GCA_964246695.1 uncultured bacterium | reverse complement strand
CCAAAGAATCCGAATCCGAGAAGCAGCAGGCAAGACAACAAATTGATTCCATAACAATGCATCTACCGTCGCAAAACGATAGGGACGTTAAGGATTTTACCATGAAAACAATACAGTTCTACACTTCAGGTCAGCATCTAGATAAACTTTGTGAACAGTTCGGGCATGAACTTGAACTACTAGACCGTGAGCAGAAACTCGAATTACGAATTGTGCTGACTTATCTTATCTGGGGGCAAGAACAATTAGGCTCTAACTACTCCATTAACGATGCCTGGATTGATAGCTTGCAGCACTTACTTTCTGGGGATGAACAAATTGTTGAATGCTTAGAAATCTTGCAAGGTATTTCAGTAAAAGACGGTGAATCACTTTTAGTAGCACTGCAATCACAATGTACACAAGGCAATGCACGTCTTAAGACTCCCACAGAAACAATGACAGAGGACTTAGTAAATCATGGTGTTGCTTATGAATTAGCCAAGCATGCTGCGTACATCATACATAAGGTTGATGGCAACAGAAAACGCAGTGCTGATGAGCAAAGTGCAATCGATTCTGTACATAAAATACTGACTGGTGTCACTACCAAATCATGAAACGTGTTGTCATTCAGACAGAAACAATTGACAGAAACACAGACGGCACGACCACCACCACGAAAACACATCGTGAAGAGGAATTATCTAATTCTGGATTGCTAGAAGCTTGGGGATATCTAACCCTAATCTTCTTCACGTTTCTCTTATTTTTGGTGACATATCGTGTCGTTTCGTCAATCAACCAATCACCCAATCAGGATAATTATGGCTTTCAAAAAGGACAGTAAAACCACTGCTATTACTTCATCGAACATAGGGGAATTGACCAAGACCGGAAGTAATCCGGGACAATTGGCACAGTTCAAGATTAATCGTGAATCATTGGTTAGCCAAGTCTTGCCCCCTGGTGGTGAGCAAATAATGAATGAGATAAGTCAAGGACTCGGAATAGACATCCTTGACCCTAAAGGCTGGACGAAAGAAAGCGTGATTGCAGCTAAAAAACTTGCTGCTGGGTTAGACGAAAAACTCATGATGATGAAAGAGTTAATGCCTGCCATCATGAAATTCTTAGAGTTTCAAGTAGGTCAGGCTGAGTTCCAAACCGAAGTCATGATAGAAGCTTACAAAGCCAAGAATAAAATAGATAAAGCTCAGGCTCAGGCGTTTGTTTCGTATTACGCATACATGCGGAAAGCTTCACAACTGGAGAAGCGAATTCAGGACACCCAAAAACATATAGACGCCGCATACTCGCACTTCGAGACTATTCAAGATAGTCGGTCAAACGCCATTCTTGCAGGTCTAAATCAACAGGCAAGAATCGGAGAAAACACCATTGAGCATCAAGGACAGATGGCTAGTCAAAGGAGAGAAGTAAGAGCCTCGAATGCTGAACGACGTAGAACCTTGAGTGAGGAACTTCGCACTGGACATTTAACCAACGTCTAATAAATTTAAAAGTCGCCTCGGTCAAATAGCTGGGGCGATGCTCATTACAAGGAAAAAAAATTGATGACTAACATCCAGGATAGCGCACCTACCCCCAAGACTAACTTGATGGAACATTTTCAGAACTTTGGTGAAGCAGGAATGTATTTTTCAGGGTCATTGGGTTTAGCATTGGTTACGGTCTACTTTCGTCAATTAGAAGTTGTACTAGCAATTTATTACATAGGAGCAATCATTTATTCTGCCCTGAGCTTTGATGACTCTCCTAGAATGTCTTTCTTTAGAATTGTTTCTATCACTGGTGGTGTAGTTGTGGGAATTCGGGAATTGTTACTACTGTTCTGGGTTCCGGTTACTGGTACAATCCTTCTTGTTTTAGCGATCACATTAATCCTATATCTGGCATATAGACATTTGCAAGTAGCGTTGTCGGGGCAGAAGAGATGAACAATAAAGCACTATGGCTTGCGAAACATTGGGGTTTAGGTATTGGCGCATTCATGAGTCTATCAGGTTTAGTTATGGCGGCTCCTGGTAACATGATGACGTGGGAAATAAGCCAAGGAAGTGATAAAGACCCATTCTTAGGAATGCAATATACAACCACTATCACTACTAGATTTAATGAACCAATTCCTAATAAATATAAATTCATTGGCACAATTCAGGATAACCACGAATTAAAAGGACTAGGAACATCAATGATGATTCTCGGTACATCCTTATTATTTGGTTGTGCGCAGCTACTTAAAAAAGAATATGAACGGTTAGAGACGGCTAACTGGATGGTCAGGCAATCAGAGTTTAAGCTTGCTGATTTGGAATACACTCAAGGCGTTGAAGTAGACAGGTGGGCGATAGAACTGGATGCCCAACAGCAAATTAGTAATATGATTCAGCCGCCGAAAGATTATTACGACACAGAAGATGAACAGGCTAAACCCGAACCAGAGTTTTCTAGAACTGCTACAGGATTTTTAGCTTGGTTAACAAAAAAAGCGCAGGAGAGGAATACTAATACTTTTGAGATTAAATGGTGTAGAGTACAATCTTGGGCAGGTCAGAAATACAGTACTGAACAAATAATTAATTGGGTTGAAGAATTGGTTAATGTGGAGCAAGTGGAATGGCTAGATACAGAAAAGAAAAGTTTTCGATTGTTAAACGATTGATGGAAGCAACAAAAATAAACCTATAAGCTCCAAGGACTCATGATCGGCTAAGTAATGATGGGATTACTCAATGGCATCCGACGTTTTTGCAACTGGGTCGAAATTTAGAAGAGTGCGCGGCGAAGTATCGTAGATTTTGCCAAAAATATCGATCACAGGGAAAAACAGAGAAACGAAACTTCTGGGGGAGTAGCTTTTTGCCGTCATTGTTGAAAAGTAAGAGCAAAAGCAAGATAAAAAAGTCTCCGGGACAAATGAGTTTACCTTGGGACAAGCAGAGGGTGACGGAGTGTACGGAGGTGCATGAGGTAGCGTCAAAATTTATTCAAGCCAACTGCTATCTTCCGCCAGTGCCAGGTATCGGATTTGTAGAATGCTGATTCTTGCGTGGAAAGAGACGCTGTAATAAATCTTAATAAAATTCGGAAACGCTTATGTGTTAAGCTCACAGAGCCTTTGGAAGAAAAAGAAATACGGGTCTACGGGTTCTGGTTGAGCCGAAGGATACGGACATGGGAACTGAGATGGCGGGTCGTAGGGTTCTGGTTTATACGCACAATCTATAAATATCTCTAGCATTCTTCTTCGGTTTCTTTCTTCATCTAGAACATTAAAATAAAATTCATTATATTCTCGCAAATACTTTTCTTTTGTTTTTGTTCCTCTCTCTTTTCTTGTTACATAATATATCCCCTTTGGTAAATATCCTTTTTTGGCTCTAAGGTCACAAGGAATATCATCTTTTTCCCACTTTAATTCTTCAACAAATCTACGAAAGTTTTGATAAGTGTATTTTCCTGGGTTACCACCTTTTTTAATCCAAATTTGCTTTTGAATACTAAATCCAAACTTGTTATTGCTTCCAGTTAGCCAAAGTTTGTTAATAGTAGTCAGGTCAAGAAGAGGAAAGTCTTGAAAATCTTCTCCAGTCAATATCTGGTCTGTTAGTCGATTAGCAATCCAAAGCATTATCCTTGTCGTTTCAAAATCAGCTTCCTTAAATTTATTCTGTTGAATAAATTCTTTTAATGCAGTGTAATCTACATCTAATTCTGATTCTTCATCACTAGTAACATCAACATGATTTTTCTGTAGAGGAATTTGTGCCAATTTGATAGAATTATTGCGCTGATGATTAGATATAAGCTGAATACTCTGTGTAGAAAAAATACTATTTGAGACAAATTGATGGTTGACTTTCTTCCATAAAGAAGGTACTGCAACTTGTAAAAGGTTTTCTAACTGAATGGCAACAATCCCCTCGTCAAAAGCTCTTTGAATAACATCAAGATTATTTACATTGTCATATCCCAGCCCATCATAAAAACCTTGAGCAAATACAATCGCTGCTCTATCTTCAATCGGCTGATTCGTGCCAATCACATAATTAATATGTTTACTAATTGCGGATGCTGGTAGAGATGAATAACAGGCATTAAGTAATACACATTTTACATAATCACTATGTAGCTTAAATAATGCTGCTAATCCTGTCGGTAATATAGGTTTGTGATTGCCACCATCGTCCTCCAAAAGCAAACTACCATCTTCTTGACCATGCCCACAGAAATGCACAATTTGAGGACGTTCTTCTGCGATCGCTCTACGAATATCTTGAGGACGTACAGCAGTTCTAATTTTAATTTCAAACAGATCCCGTTTTACTGCCCGTTTAATAGCGGATTCTATTTCCCGAATTTGTTGATCTATACGCAATCTATCGGGAACTGCTGCCAAAATTAATATTTTCTCATTAGACATTACCATTATTCCTCATTGTGGAAGGATCTGGTAACTAGATTATGCTTACTGGATAAGGAATCTTCGGTATTCTTTAGCCATTGTTCAATTAGCTCTACCACCACTAGGCTCATCTTCAGCCTCCGAATAGCACAGGCTGCGTGAAACCGTTTTTTAATGTTGTCTGCAATACAAAGCATGCATAGCTAGTACACATAATTGGCTGTATAGAAAAAATATCTACAGAACAATTCTACAATTAGACAAGATACGATTCCAGAATAAATGCTATCAAGTTAGATGGATTAAAGATAGCTTGGCTAAACTAGTACAGAAATAGTACAGACCAGGGGTATAGAGATGCCTATAAAATTCAAGTCAATTCGTGAGTCCGTAAACTTTCGCCTTGACCCAAAACTTCTCAAAGCTGCTAGAAGAAAAGCTGAGAAAGACAACACCTCACTTACTGCCCTGGTAGTCAGAGGATTAAATATTGTGATCGGAAATACAAGTAGGGAAAATTGTATAGATTTAAGTGTAGAAATTCAAGAGCAATTAAATGAATTAACTGCCCGTGTCGAAGGAATAGAAGCAGTAATCCACTCTGCCGACTCTAGGCGTAAAAGGAATTAAGCATCTGGGTAAGGATTCTGACCCGTCACTTGACCCTACACGGTTTTAGTTATTGGATATAGTCCGAGGATTCTATTCGGGCAAGTACATAGCAGAGCTATCATCCGGTTTAGCGTGTAGATACCGCTCACTAACCAAAATTGACGAATGCCCCAAAGTATCCTTGACAAGTTGCAAACTTGCCCCTCTATCTAAACTATGACTCGCGTGGCTATGACGAAAATAGTGTGGACTAACGGATTTAATCCCTGCACGTTTCCCTGCTAGTCCCACAATAATCCGCACCTGATTAGCTTTTAATCCCCCGCCTGTACTTTTCTTTTTACTGGCAAACACAGGGTCATCATCAAGACCCCGAATCTTTTTTCTTTGGCTTTCCCCACACTGCTTTCTTAGGGCTATTCAATACATCTTTCTCCCTATCAAAAGCCACCTTAGTTTTCAATGCCTCCATCTTATCTTCCTTCCGTGCTTTCAAAAATCTAGGGCATTTTTCTGCCGGACTAGACAACATTTTGACGAACCCAAATACATCACGTCCTGGAATAAATCTTGCTAGCACTTCTACAAAAGATGAATGTCCCTGTTGTTCTTTTTCAAGCTTAGGATTAAATCTAAATGGACGTATCGGGGAATCTTTCCAAATCAAAGGAATATGTGACGGCTTCATATATCTCACTCTTTTATGTGCTGACTGCTGCTTGATATATTCCAGTCGTTGTTCGTTAAAATTCTTGAAAACCGAAATACATGGCGTTTGGCAGACCGGAATGAACTGCCATAATCCGCTTAACTGAAACTCGAAATCTTGCAATTGATTTGTGATTCCTTCCGAACTTTTTGAATTATCAAAACCTACCAATTGAAAACTTATTATATGTAATAATTCCCGACGGGGGAAATGCATTACCCTCGGATATACAATCAATCTTTCGAGTTTACCTGGATTATTTTCTACTTGTTTTTTTAACGCCTCGTAGGACTTACGATGTCTGGGAGAATAATACAATGGGTACTGATTTTCACCAATAAATACTGTTGCATTGGGGTCGCCAAATGTGACAGTGCCAACGATAATCCCCACGGCTTTAAAGATTGCGGATGGCGGCGCTTCTACCGTTGTATCGGGGGCTTTTGGGGGATTTTGTTCAGGGGGCGGTAAAACCCGTTTAACGGGCTTGGTCGGGGGTGATTTAGCCTTAATTACTTCCTCTGGAATTGGTTCGGGTTGCGGCGAGGACTCTACTTTCTTAGGCTTGATAAACAGCAGTGTTTGTTCTTGTCTTTTAGACGGTTCTGGTTGCGGAGTTTTAGTTTTTTTAGGTAGCATTGTTAAAAAGTATCCTTACCCTAATCCTCTGGTAAATCACAACCACAGTAGCCAGCCGACCAGTCTTCATCACAGACCCACTCATCATAGTCAACCCACTCCTCAGAGGTATAGCCATTCGGCTTGCACTGTTGAATCTCCTCACCCAGAGATTGTAAACTTTTGTTGGCATAAAAGTACAGCCAGAAATGCCGATCCTCTGTACTCCAGTAACGTTGTGGGAACCAGCGTGGCTTACCCTTATAGTCCAGGTATCTTGGGCAGTGTTGTCTGAGTAGGTTCTCTAGTTTCCTTCTGTTGTGGGTACAGTGTACGCGAGTTTCTGGTTGCAAGAGATACTCTAAAAAACTCCAAGGCGGCGATAGTGACTCCGTAAAGACTAGCTTATAAGCCTTCTCTAAGCGTTTTCTAGTGTATCGTAAGTTTATCTTGGTCTTTGGGTTTTGGAGATAGGTTATGGGATCTCTTTGGGTCATGGCTTGTCGTCAATGGGTGGATGAGGTTTAAAAGAGTTTTCGTTTTGTAGTTGACTAGTTAATTTGTTTTGAATCATCGGTAAAATTATGCCCATTCAAGCAGGTGTATCGTTGAAATATGCCTGCTCCAATTTTCTTAGTACCATTACGCTTTTTAATTTTTGCACCACAACGGGGACAGACGATATCAGGTATAGAAGTTTGTATAGATGGGTTAGCGTCCTGGGGCGAGGCATCCAAAATTAGGTGATCTGCCGTAGGCGGCAGCGCTTCGCTATCGCCATCAGCATTTACATTACTACTCACCTCACTTTCAACTTTCCCAGGCGTTCATCCAGGCTGGTTAGCCATTGGTTAATATTGGCTAACTGGTCACGATGTTGGCTAACCTCCTGTACCAATTCAGCGACTTGTTCGTTCGCAATAGCCATATGGTTAGCCTTTGGTTTAATGCCCGTTTGGAGAGCATTTTCGAGGGCAGTGGTAACGAATTCCGACATGGTTAGCCCGTGGTTATCCACATAGGTTTTGACTGCTTCTAGAAGTTCCCGCCGCCCGTCAAGACGAACATTGAATTGAATGCGTTCTTTAGGTTCTCTGGTCATGGCTATTCATTGGCTATTCACTGGTTAATACATTATTATTACAGCTAACAACGCTTGTATACAAGCGAATGATGAGACAATAGTCCAGTTTTGTCTAGCCTATGGCTAGAACATGGTTAACCACGGTTACCCACAGTATTTGAAATTTTGTGGTCTAGTGCTATTCTCAGTACAAATGTTTTGTCGTACTTAGCCGAAAAACATCACCCATGTCCCCCATCGCCCTTGTTCAACCACATCGCGACCGCAAACAATTAGAACAGCTTTCCCCAACTGATGCCCAAGCCAAGCTTGTCAATATGTGGTTACACAAAAAAGCCCCGTCATCTGTTGAGGCATATCAGAGATATATTACTAAGTTTTTTGCATCGGTAGCCAAGCCGTTGAAAGCAGTAACGTTAGAAGATTTATATGATTTCTCCACTCAATTATCTGAGTCGGAATTAGCACCCAACACGCAGAAGATTTATCTATCAGCAATCAAATCACTGATAAGCTTTGCCCATAAAATTGGATTCATTCCCTTTAATGTTGGCAGCGCTATGAAGCTTGAAAAAATCCCAGATAGACTAACTGAACGTCATTTATATAAAAAAGAAATACAAAGAATAATTGATGCAACTGAACAATTTCAATATCGATATCAAAAAGATAAGCAACGTGACTTATTAATAATAAAATTATTATATACTAGCGCTCTACGAGTTTCTGAATTGGTAGGATTAACCTGGAAAGATTTAGAACCAAGGGGTAACGGAGTAGGTCAAGTTAATGTTTTGGGTAAGGGCAATAAAAGACGGTCTATACTTTTACCCCAATGGCTATGGGCGGAACTAATGGAGTTTCGCGCTCTTGCTCTTGACAGTAATGCAGTATTTCCCAGTCGTGGTGGCGGGAAAGGAAAGGCTAAAGCTGGCGGACATTTAGATCGCAGTCAGATAAATAGAATTGTTGAGAAAGCGACACAACGGGCGGGTATTGATAAAAAGGTTAGTCCACACTGGCTGCGTCACGCCCATGCTACTCATGCTCTAAAAAGTGGTGCTGATATTGGGTTAGTGAAACAAACTTTGGGGCATGATAATGTGTCTACCACTAGCCGATATTTAGATGTTGTCCCCGACGATAGCAGTGCTATGCACATAAGCGCACTTTGACGATGATTTACAGCACGAGCCTTCATGCAGAAAATCCCGTTAGCCCACACAACACGGGTAAGATGTGTGCTATCTTTAGATACAAAGTCTACGCAATTTTGAATTGCTGCCAGTCCTTATTTTTGGCTAGTTCAATTCACAATTGCGTAGGCTTTTTGCTTTTTATGTACTATTTTTTATAATTATGACTCTAAGGATACAAGTTACTCGCACTGAGTTTGATGCCGCTGAATCAAACGGCTGGGTTGATGGTCTTTATCGGGGGAAACAGGGAATATACGTTTATGTTGAATTAGGGGAAGAGTCAGAATACATTCCCCGTCCTAGTGACGACCAAAAAACGGAGTACAGGGAGTTCCGAAATTCCGACGCATTCTTTGCAGCTAGCCGTGAACAGCTAGATGCAGCAGATTTTAATGCGAAAAATCTCAATGTGACAGTGATTATCTACTGCTAGTGCTAGTAACGGTATCATTGCTAGGTACATCTCCTCGTCGCGCCCCTCGGCGTTGATGTTTGCGAGTTTCAATCTTATCTTTATTTGCATAAATAAAGTCTTCCAGATGTTCTAGCGGCATCTGGACATCTTCCCCATTCTTCAAATAGACAGTGACCATTTTGCATTTCCAAGCGATCTGTCAACCTACTAATTGTAAATTATTTACAAGCTTAACTTCATCACCACCCTCGCCGCCGATTCAAACTGCTAACTTGGGCGCACATCCACTCCGATAAGGCAAAACTTTACAATAAGTGGCACGGGCTTAATCGCATGAGTGCTTACGCAATTCCCGTCAAGTATCGCACCGAGATAACTGTAAGTGCGCCCTAATTGCACGAGCATTAGAACGCCCGGACTCTGGACTCAATCACTGGCTTGAAATGTCGTCAAATTAATGTTGGACGACATAGAGCGACAAATAAGTATGTCGGACCGTGTCTATGTTTTTATTGCTACTATTTTTTATTGTCCACGTACTTCCATAGATTTTTATTTGAGCCAGTTTTAGCGAAGCGGTGACCGAGCGCACCTACCAGGACTATAACTCTGACCCAGGAATATAGTGCGCTCGGTCAAAAACTGGCATCGGGGAGTCCTGAGGGGCGGGCAGCCCCTCGTGCAAATAAGCGTACTTCACCAACCCTTTTAAACTAATACTGTAAGCAAAGAGGTATTCTTTACGTCTTTTCTGTTTCAATCAGATTTGATTTCTTGGTAAGAAATGTAAAGATGCATATGAAAGTTTCGACATTACTATAGACAGAAGAAATTGTGTCATTGACTGTTTTCTGCTTCTGGGTTTACGCGGATCGCTCCTTCAGATCCTTAGGCTTGACAGAAAGGGCGTATGACTTCGATGCTGTGATCAAGACTGTGCAAGCATTTTCCCCTGAAAATTATTTATAATGCTACTGTCATGTATTTCATATTTAGTTCACATTGGGTATACATGGATTAGCAGTAACATTGATGCTTTAGCCATACTTATTAACGTTATGGCAATTTGTTAATGACTGGATAAGCAGTATTAAATAATGCTTAAGTAAAGTATTTAACATCATTTTCACATGATTTTTAAATACGCTCTCCGCAAAAATAATGCTTTAATCAAGTAAGCTAAAGTATTTGTACATTGCTATATCATTGAATAACAGTGCCTTCAAGGTATGGATTCAGCCGATAAAAAAAGCCTACAAGTCACAACCTATTTGCCCAAGGAGGTGCATGAACAACTTAAGGTTTGGATGGATGACAACTACCAGCGCTCAGTCTCTCAAGCCGTATCGCTGATAGTAGAACACTTCCTCAAAAAAGACGGTCGCCCTCTAGGAGACACTGACCTTGCCCCTAGGGTTGATGCCCTTGAAGAAGAAAACCTTCCCTCTCGCCTTGCTGTGTTAGAACAACAGATGCAGCTTCTCAGAGAAGCCCTCATTGCTGCTGGTGCCATCAGCCTTGCTAGTGGCGTAGAACAGCATTTGGCAGAGAATACCAACATTAGCGGTCAATTCATCTACACTGTCAAAGAAGCCAGAGAGGGCTTGAGCAAAACTGAAATCATGCGCCGCCTGGACATTTCCCCTACCAATTTGAAACGGCAGGCAGAAGCTGAGAAGATGACAGAAGAAAAATATCTAGCCAAAATAACAGGCTGGCGGTTAGGCACAGGAGAGCGCCCGAAATACTTCCGAACAGAGCCGACGACCCAGCAATAGCAGGCTCTCCTGAACCAGGTTCGAGGTAAGCTAGGGATACGTGTATTCAGGGGACACTTCCGTTTTTAGCAGCTGCTAGAGTGCCAATCCTCGATGCTTCTCTCTTGGCTTCGTTATTTCCTTCAACGCTTGGTATGAGCGTAGTTCCTCATTCCAGTCCAATGCCTGTGGAAGCAATATTGTTGCTTGGGGTAGCATCTCCTTAATGGTTCGTGCCATCTCTGACCCAGCTGCATCATTCCCCAGTGCTGCTATTACCTTGGGTCTAGTCTGGAGGAACTCTCTTGGCAGACTCTTCGGGCTATCTGCTGCCAGGTACATTGTCGAATCCTGGAGTATTCCCTTTTTTGCCTCCATCTCCAATACTGCAAAAGAGAGGACATCAATAGGGGATTTACAGACGACTACCTTTTGGATCTCATCATCTGGTTCCCCACCCAAGCGTAAATGAAACCATCCATCAGTACGTTTAGTGCCCTTGGCATATCCCATGAACTCGTTCTTCTCGCCCCTGGTCCCTCGTAGTAAAGCGCCATTAAGTTCGCCTGAGAGCGTACGCATGAGAAAGACAGCATTCTGCCGTGACTCCGCATAAATCAGCCCAAGATCATGAGCAGCCTGCACCAGTGCATGAGGCAGTCCGCGTTCTTGGGTTAGGTAGTTGTGTACCGAGAGCCAGTTTTTCTCCAAGCTTGGGGGTGGGACAAACTCTTGTGTGGGTTCCTCTTGGACAATCGGACTAACCTGAACCCTGGCATAGTGAGCGGCAGCGCGTTGCGTTATATCTGACCCAAACCGCTCATGTAACCAGGCTACTGACTGCTTGTAGTTGTAAGAAACTGCAAACATAAACGCTTCAAACTGCAAACAAGCGAATTTTGAAACCACATTAACTGCAAATAAGAGGGGTCTCAAAACCACATTAGGTGCAAATCAAACCACATTCGCTGCAACCAAACCACATTAAGTGCAAACAAACCACATTAGGTGCAAATAAGCTGTAATCCCGATCAATAGAGGATTACAGCATTTTGGTGACCACTCGTGTCCAAATTAAACGAACTTTTAAGCCGGACATATATGTACATTAATTTATATATAAACTGGACAGTTTTAACCCGGAAAAATTCGCCCTTGTTGTATTTCTCGTTTTTTTGGAACTTTTGTGACTAATTTCTTTAATTCCCGGATGACGCATACAAAGGAATTCCAATTTTTAGCATCTGGTCTCTCAAATCTTCTGTTCGACCTGGAGGTAATTGAGCGTGTAAAAAAGAGTTAATCTCGCTTCTCCGTACATTTAATAATTCAGCTAGTACTTTAGCACTGTAACCATGCCGTATTAAACGAGGTTCTAAATCATTAAGTCCAACAGCCAAGACCGCTTCAACCATTTCAATAGTGACAGGCTTAGTTGCAGCTTTATAAGCGTCCTCAAATGCTCTCTGCAAGTAATGTTCGATTTGTAACGGAGTCGTCAATCGTTCTGCCAAAAATGTAATCGCCTCATCAGTAATCAAATCGGACGGCTGGTAACCCTCGTGAATACACTCACTCAATAGCCATTTTATATACGAAACGCAATGTCCTCGGATACCTTCTAAGCTAAAAATATTTGTTCTAGCACCAATTTCTTCTAATGATGGCCGGCGTAAATCGTTTTTCAGCTTGGGATGCCCTACCAGGACTACGGATAAAGTACCACCATTGTCACGCACCAATTCAATGATTCGCTTAATTTGTATTAGTGTGCTGTGATGAAGGTCATGAGCTTCATCCACGAAAAGCACTACAGTTTTACGACATTTTTGAATTAAAGCTAACAATTTTCGTTCCTTAAGTTCTGATTGGGTCGGTGGAGGAGCGTCTTTTTCTGTACTTAAGTCCCAAAACAAAGCAGTCATTAAAACAGATATACTAACCTTACCTTTATCAACTGCAAGGCTACGGGAAATAATAATGTCTTTTTCGGAGACTAATTCCAATTGTAGTCGTTTAAGAGTAGTTGTTTTGCCACAACCAACAACACCTGTTATGGCAATTAATCGGCATTGCCTAACTTGGGATTTAAGTTCTTTAAAAAGATTTGTCTGTTCTTCGGTTTCAAAAAACCCCACATGGTCTAAGGTACGTTTAAGACCAAAATAATTCATGACATCACTCAGCATTATTCTTACCTGGTAAGGGCTTGAAAAAATCTCTCACTTGTTTCATCACCTCCTGCTTATCCAAAGTGTTGGTGCAAACCGCATCAATATAAGCCATCTGCTCGGACGTTAATTTGGCTAATGGACGTGCTAAATATTCAGCGATCGCCAATTTTGCAGCAATGACCGTGCTGAAAGTTAATTCTTGGAAAGGGTTGGGGTCAACAAAGGGCTGTACTTTGAGTTCTCTTGTACTATTGTGTATAGAAGATATGTCTTCCATGCCAATGACAGAACTCGGTAAAGACAACTGTTTAGCTAATTCTTCAATCCGGTCAGCCCGTTTTTGCGTCCGTGTTTTCTTGAAACTACGGTAGCGATGTAGGGGAATTGGCCCATCTACAGGAAGAAAGGGACCATAGCGGCGTTCTCCATGTTCTACGTATAGTTCGTTATCGAACAAGCCCCACCAAAGAACTACCGTTTCTCCAGCTAAATCAGGCTCGACCTCATAAGCTACTCCCTCAACAGAGACGCGAGCATCAATACCCACCAAGCGGCGTTCGGGTGAACGTGCAAATGTGCAAAAACGTTCCCAATTACACATTTGACGGATACCCTGTGTTGGTAGATTGTCAACCCAATCTTCAATTCGGGAATGGGGTTCGCTTCTGTGTGGTCTTGAATTGTAATGCAGTAAAAACTTCATCAACCAAGCGTTCGCCTCGGCTTCCGTCTCCGGTTCATGCAAATGGTAGAGAGTTTCGTGCATTTCTTTGACGGTGCGAAATGGTCGTTCTACTTTCCCCTTGGAACGAGCCGTCACCCGCCGTCCATCCTTTCCATTGGGTAAATGGGTACGTACATCAATCCCTAAGTACCCCATAACTTTTTGAAATACCGAGCTCTTGGCAATGGGACCGTTATCCATATACACCATTTTGGGAATGCCTTGAAAAGGTAAGTCATCTTCCCTCTTAGGTGACATGGCAGCAAACATAAACCGCAACGCAGCTTCTACGTCTTCACCATAAACACCGTGGTATTCTTGGTATGCCACACCACTACGGTCATCGACGACACTATAAAGCATTAACAGGGGATGTCCGCGTCCTGGGTCTATCCAAGCTGGTGCTTTCACATGCTTCAGATCCGATGGACTGAGGTCAAAATGCCAACATTGGTTACTGTATTCTGCTTGAAAGCGAACAGCAGGTGGCTGTCGGATCAGGGTATCGCGGTCGTAACCCCACTTTTTGAGGTAACGATTGACGGTAGTTGGTTTTAGTAAACATGCAGTAATTGTTACATGACCGTCATCCGTGTTAATACCATCGGATTCCAATAGGCGGATTGCTTGCACGGTAGATAAGTGACGACCTTTGCGGTTGCTCGTACGTATTTTAATGGCAGCAATTATTTCGCAGTAACGTTCCAGCCCGTCTCTAGGAATTACACGTGGTACACCACTATCAGTACGCCGTGCTGACCGAACCTGCATATTTTCTCGTAATGTCCGATACACAGTATCTTCGGATACACCATACAGTTGTGCTATTTCTTGTACAAGCAATCGACGTTCTGAGTTACGCGGTGGTATCTGGTCTAGTCGGCGCTTTATGTCTACTATCGCTTCTGCTGGTATTTGTTTCTTGGGCATCCTAAACTCTCTCCACCACTTTGTCGTGGCGTGGGTGAAGATGTTTGCGCCCCAACCAGTCGTAGAGAGTGGAAGGCGAACAATCTACGAGTTTGGCAATGGAGCGCTTACTAATGCCTTTGTCCAAATATTTACGAATTTCTGCTTCCCTCGCATCTAGTTTTAAATGTGCAGATTGCCGTCCTTTAGGTCGCCCCAGGATTTTCCCCTCAGCTTTACGTTTTGAAGACAGCTTCAGTTGTTCTGAGTACAATTAATTCCCGTTCGATTTCCGCTGCCTACCCCAAAACTGTTGCTGTAATTCGGCTTTGCATTGAGTCGTCCAGTACCATACCAAGTTTTGCAATATGGACGTTAATTTTCCGGCGCACACAGCACTCCAGCATTTCCAATACTTGTAGTGTCGAGCGTGCCATACGGCTGACTTCTGAAAAAATTACGACATCAGACGCTTGAGCAGTTTTCGTCAATAGCAGTCCGATGCCCCGCGACTCCCATTTCTCCCGTCCTGAAACAGTATCCTCTATAAACTGGATAGGACTCAAAGCGTGTACGTTGGCATATTCTAAAATGCCATGTCGTTGGTTATGTAGGTCTTGGTGATCGGTAGATACTCTCAAATAAGCATAAATAACCATAGATACACTCGCTGTCGGTTTAAACCGCGATTTGTATTTAATTGGACGTTATTAGTCCAAATTAAACCATGAATAGTGTACATATATGTCCGGCTTAAAAGTTCGTTTAATCTGGACAGTTTTAAAGCTCAAAAATAAAAAAAACCTCTATACAAGGCTTTCAGTCTATTTGCAGTAAATCAGTGTTTGTTTGCAAATAATGTGGTTTGGTTGCAGCGATTGTGGGTTCATTTGCACCTAATGTGGTTTTGAGCAGAACCTTATTTGCAGTTAATGTGGTTTCAAAATTGGCTTGTTTGCAGTTTGAAGCGTTTATGTTTGCAGTTTCTTACACCTTATGGCACTTTCCGACTGGATATGAACGAGCGATTACAAATTGATGCTGCTTAAAAGCGAGGTTTTTTTCTGAAACCTAATCTGGGTAAAACTTTCAGTCGTTACGTGGCGGCAAAATCTCTCTTCTCTACTTTTACCCCCATTTAGCCTAATGAGGAATCATCAACGATTATTTAAAAATTATCAAAAATATTTGCATATTTTTAATTCAGTCTTCTGTAATTATTAATTATAAAGGTATTTAGCATTGATTAACATCATGGAAACACTCGGTAGCAAAATTTTCTTCGCTATTGTTGCTCCAATAGCTGTGGGTCTTTTTTTACAAGTTTTTACCCAAAAACCAGCAGTGGCAGCAACAGGAGCAGCGGGCAGTTGTGCTTGTAGTTGTGCAGCGCTAACGAGGAGAAATCAGTAGGTTTTTCGCCTTCACTTGAATTGTAAGGAATAACGGGTATAGCCATACCACCTGTTATCCCTCTCAACTCAAGAATTATAGGTAAAATGACAGTGGAGTAAACAAAAATTTTTGGTGAAATTGGATACACTTTCAACTTCACCAAAAATTTCAAATTTCTGATGTCGTATACAGGTAGATGGGCATTGTCCAACTAACGACACCATAAGCTTTTTGGGCTTTGATTTTCGCAATAAAACCTTGGTGCAAGATCTGAGGTAACAAATACTACTCGCATCTTTAAAAAAAGGCTAGTTGGTACTCCCAATCGGTCGGCATCCGCGCTGAGTTGAAGCAAAGCATCACAGATCCTAGAGGAATGGCACTAAGAAAAGCCGAAACACTTGTGGTTTAAGCGGTTTGCAATTGCTTTTGTAATTCGTGCCGAGGTTTCGTCATTAAAGGGTAAGCTTTTGGGCGGCGTTTACGGACTCGTGGCTCACGAATGCCAGGGCGATCGCTCACAGCCTTGTGAGCAATAACTTTAAGTAAAGTGCAATAAATTTGAAGACGTTTTGTTGAAGTTGCAGCTAACAATTTGGGAATAAAGTTATTTAAATGATGGCGAGTACCTTGCAGTGATAGGCGTAACAGAGGAGTACCGTAAGTAGTACCTGCTGACCACATCAAACTACGAAGTAAATTGTAGGCAAGCAAATAAACGTAAAGTTCTTTGCGTACCATTGAGGGGGTTTTACAGCGCAAAACATCCATCCCCAAAGTAGTTTTAAGATGTCTTAAATCAAGTTCAACGTAAAGAGCGTTTACCATAAATCTCAACAATTTCGAGGGTAGGATAAGTTGTTGTATCTAAAAGAGTGGTGATTAAACTGACTCGCCCTGTGCGAAAGCCAGGAATAACAATGTAGTAGTAAATTTCTCGTACAATTATAGAAGGAGGTAAACTGATATCTTGCACCATTCTCAACAAGACTAAAAAAACCGGGTTTCTTAACCAAAAATATATGGTTTGACCATTAGTCATTCTCAAGAAACCCGGTTTTTCACCCAGGTGCAAGATGTAAGTAAAGCATCAAATTCATCCTTGCTCAACCCTTTTGGGCATTTTTTAGGTTTATACCAAGTAACAAGCTTGTCACAATCCCCAACAATTTTACCTTTTCGCATGGTTGTTGTTCGAGATTGGTGCTTCCGAAATACGGCATCACAATCAAGTTTTTTAATGGCAATCATATCAGAGTAAGCGCAAAAAGCTCTATCCCCTAAAAGCACATCATTGGGTTTGAGAAAACTGTACAGTTTTCTCGCTAATTTAATATCATGAGTGTTCAGGACATCGATGCACAATGCAACAGCGCCTCCCGTCAACAAACTGAATATCGCACCAATCTTGGCAATTGGGAAACCACATCCTCCTTTTTGACTACTAGGTTGAGGATATTCTTTCTGGTTCTCTATGGTGTCTGGCATGGAAACAGTTGAACCGTCTATTACTAAGACATTGCGACCACACCACAAATTTTCTTTTGTCACTTTCTCTTCTAGATTTCGTGCTGAGGAATTGAAAAGTTTCTCTAATAATTTCTCTGGGAGCCTTGCTCTCGCTTGGCAATATCCACTAGTATCCGTTGAGGGAACTTCTACTTCTGATTCTGCTAAATGTGCAATTATTTTACTCACAGCATTATGACAAGTTTTGTCGGTATCCAGAACCTGAGATAGAAATGCCCACAATGTTACAAACGGATCAAATAACCGCTTTTTGTATTTAATCTTTAATTCTGAAATTGCTTGTCTTATTACAGACTCTGGCAATAGTTCTTTGAAAGGTAAACCTAAACTTTGATTAAATTTATCCTTGAGGATTTGTACTCTTAGTGTCACAGTAGTAGTAATTTTGATTTTGGCTTATTCGTCTCAAAAATAGTATTTCACGGACGAGTAAGCTTTTTCTACCTCCAAAAACTTTTGGACAACTGTACATCATTCCTCCATTAGCGATCGCCTGCCTATGCCATTACTGCTCGTCCAGCATTTCAAGCTATAGCTCTTATTCCACATAGCTTAGAGCTTTTCTTAGTGCCATTCGACTCGATAGTGTTGATACTTTGATTATCTTTGAGCGAGTGCCTGAATTACTGGCAAATATAAGTGAATCTAATATTAAGTGACAAAGCTAGAGGAAAATTCTAATCTCACATTTTACGCCAACTTCTCAAAAACCTGTCATTTTTAAGTAACCTACAATACCAGTAAAGCCAGAAGTATTGCCCAAAGTGAGATAGAGGCACTTTCACCGTAAATTAGCGTTTTCAGTAGTCTTCATGATTTAATCGTTCGCATATGATTGTCTGCACTTCGCAAGCGCAACAGTTATCAGGTGTACTAGGAGGATTATGAGTGGAATACTTTACACTCCAAAACCTCTAAAATCTAAACTTTTTTACTAAAAAGTAAAAAACGCCTACAGCAATAGGCGTTCCAGATTTTTTAAATGGTTAATTGCAGTTTCGACACCCTCATAAGTAGGGGCAGATTTACTATGGGCGATTATACACCTTTATGTCCGGTTTGTGAAAGTTCAAATTTGGTGCAACAAATAGGTTCTGCTCCAGAACCACACTACGGCTCGGTCGAGTGCGGCGACTGTGGGGCTTGGGTACGATGGCTGCCAA
>CAXTSI010000121.1:8225-18761 GCA_964246695.1 uncultured bacterium | reverse complement strand
CAATTAGCAATCAGCAATTAGCAATCAGCAATCAGCAATTAGCAATTAGCAATCAGCAATTAGCAATTAGCAATTAGCAATTAGCAATTAGCAATCAGCAATTACCGAAACTCTCAAACGCACTCTACAATTAAAACTAGCATAGACTTTGCACGCTATTAAATACTCCCATGACCACTTCACGCCGCCGCTATCACATTACTACCTTCGGTTGTCAGATGAATAAAGCCGACTCAGAGCGCATGGGCGGTATCTTAGAAGACATGGGCTTTGAGTGGTCAGAAGACCCAAATTATGCAGATGTCATTCTCTGCAACACCTGCACTATTCGGGATAATGCTGAACACAAGGTATATTCATATCTAGGTAGACAAGCCAAGCGCAAGCAGGAGCAGCCCGATATCACCTTAATTGTTGCAGGTTGCGTTGCTCAGCAGGAAGGAGAAGTGCTATTGCGGCGTGTGCCAGAATTAGACTTGGTGATGGGTCCACAACACGTCAACCGCCTGAAAGATTTATTGCAACAAGTGTTTGACGGCAACCAAGTTGTGGCAACTGAGCCATTTGAGATCATGGAAGATATTACCAAGCCGCGACGGGATAGCACTGTTACTGCTTGGGTAAATGTGATTTACGGCTGTAACGAGCGTTGCACTTACTGTGTGGTTCCTAATGTGCGCGGTGTCGAGCAATCGCGTACGCCGGAAGCAATACGGGCAGAAATGGCAGAACTAGGTAGGCAGGGTTACAAAGAAGTCACCTTACTAGGTCAAAATATTGACGCTTACGGTCGAGATTTGCCGGGAGTCACACCGGAAGGTCGTAATCTACACACCTTGACAGATTTACTTTATTATGTTCATGATGTGCCGGGAATTGAGCGGATTCGGTTTGCTACTAGTCATCCGCGTTATTTCACCGAACGGCTGATCAAGGCTTGTGCAGAGTTGCCCAAGGTATGCGAACACTTCCACATACCGTTCCAATCTGGGGATAACGAGGTGCTAAAACGTATGGCGCGGGGTTACACTCACGAGAAATATCGCCGGATCATCGACACAATTCGGCGACATATGCCAGATGCGTCGATTAGCGCCGATGCGATAGTGGGTTTCCCAACAGAGACAGAAGCACAGTTTGAAAATACGCTCAAACTGGTGGCAGATATTGGCTTTGACTTGTTGAATACAGCAGCATATTCTCCACGTCCGGGAACACCCGCCGCAGTTTGGGATGAGCAATTGAGTGAAGAAACTAAAAGCGATCGCCTGCAAAGGTTAAATCACCTAGTTAACATCAAAGCAGCTGAGCGATCGCAGCGTTACATGGGACGCATCGAATTCGTGCTAGTAGAAGACCAAAACCCTAAAGACAAAACCCAGGTGATGGGACGCATACGCGGAAATCGCCTCACCTTCTTCACTGGTAACATCAATGAACTCAAAGGTAAGTTGGTTAAAGTAAGAATTACCGAAGTTCGCCCTTTTAGCTTGACGGGTGAAGCAGTACTGGACTCACAATTAGCAATTAGCAATTAGCAATTAGCAATTAGCAATTTATGATAGGCTATCTGCCAATAAGGAGTGATAGAGGTATTTCAGATGACGAAGCTGCGAGTAGGGTTGTTGTTTGGCGGTCGTTCGGGAGAGCATGAAGTTTCGATAAGTTCTGCACAGGCGATCGCTCTGGCTTTGAGTGCAGAGGAAAATGCTAGTAAATACGAAATACTGCCTTTCTACATTCAAAAAGATGGATGTTGGTTAGCAGGGGAAGTACCCCAACAGGTTCTAAGATCTGGGATTCCAGTTGGGGAATCCCAACGCCAAACTCTTAGTCCTTGGCAATCTCCCTCTCAAGTTACTCAAGTGGATGTTTGGTTCCCAATACTGCACGGACCAAATGGTGAAGACGGTACAATTCAAGGTTTACTTACCTTGATGCAAGTCCCTTTTGTTGGTTCGTCCGTTTTAGGTTCGGCAATGGGTATGGATAAGGTTGCCATGAAAATGGCGTTTGCCCAAGTCGGACTGCCGCAAGTAAAATACATGGCACTTAACCGTTCCCAAATTTGGTCGAATCCTTGTGTTTTTCCGAAACTGTGTGATGAAATTGAGACATTGGGTTATCCAAGTTTTGTCAAGCCTGCTAATTTAGGTTCATCGGTGGGCATTGCCAAAGTGCGATCGCGGCATGAATTAGAAACTGCTTTGGATAATGCCGCCAGTTATGACCGCAGGATAATTGTTGAAGCTGGAGTCGTAGCACGGGAATTGGAATGTGCTGTTTTAGGAAATGACGTTCCCAAAGCTTCTATTACAGGTGAAATTACTTACAATAGTGATTTTTACGATTACGAAACTAAATATACTCAAGGTAAAGCAGATTTACTGATTCCAGCACCAGTACCAGATACTGTCACACGTAAAATTCAGGAAATGGCTTTGCAAGCCTTTGCAGCCGTTGATGCTGCTGGGTTGGCAAGGGTGGACTTTTTCTATGTAGAAGCTACAGGAGAAATATTAATTAACGAAATCAACACCATGCCAGGGTTCACGGCGACGAGTATGTATCCTGTACTCTGGAACCATAGTGGGATCTCCTTTCCAGAACTAGTCGATCAGTTGATTCAACTTGCACTACAAAGACATAACGCATCCCAAAAATAGCGGAAAAAAGTAGTAAATAATACCAGTATTACAGCAGAGCGGCGGATTGGAAAGCTGTATTTTTGTTGTGCATACTACTTAAGTAAAATTATGCTTACGGATACGTGATGGTGCGTCCTAGAGTACAATCAAAGATCTTGGGGTGTACAAATCTGAAAATAATTATGGAAAATACTCAGAGTGTGCAGGAGCAGCCATCCAAACGAAAAGCGCCCACGTCGGCGCCGGAAAACAGCACATCGCAACAAACGGATAGCAGGAATTTGATACATGTGCTTATGCATCACCCCTGGCTATTGGTAATTGGGTTGTTAGCGATTTTTATAGGTGGTGGTGTCTTTTCCCTTTACAGCCTAGGTTATGTTGGGTTTGTACAACAGGCAAAACCAGAAGAAGAAGCACTACAAGCTGAAGTTGTACAACCAACAAACACAAAGTTTGAAACTACCAATCCCATATCTTTATGGATGGTGGCGGCGATCGCCCTCAGTTGTGCTAGTGGATGCTTGATAATTTTCCGATGGCTAAACCGACCAGCGCAACATCAAAAAGTCCGGAAACAGAAAAACCGCTACCAAGAACGCTTGGCAAAACGCCGCCCTCCAACAGCGAAATCACTTTCACCAAAGAAACCGCCAGTTTTTTTGCCACCCCAACCACAGACGTCCGCGATCCCAGCGTCGGCTGAAACAAAACCTGTGGTGACAGTACTACCACCAGAACAAAGCTTCACTGGTGGTAAAAGTAAAGAATCTCTGGCAAGCATGCTAGATATTCGTAAACAAACTTCTTTGTCCGCAATTTTACGAAAGGATTAATGCGAAGATCTTCACTTCGGTCCAATCGCTACCAATAGGTTAATCGCTTCGCTCAAATTAAAAATCGCGAAGCGTTGCGAGCAAAGCGAAGCAATCTAAAAATTAAAAAGAACGCGCATCCAGGGGAACCTAAATCAAGGATGCTGCTTATGAATGTTTTCCATGGTTAAAAACAGGGGAACCTGCACCCAACGCCCCGCCGCGATCGCTCTCTGGCATAACTAGCAACTTAGGTTAAGTAGGTCCTCTGGATGCCAATTCGTGTCTGATAACGTGCGGGAGGCGCAAGACCTTTGTAAACATAACACAACAAGCAACTTACAACATCTGATAATGACGACTCTGTACACCGGTCAGATATCGGGAGATGCTAAGCGCGAAAGAAGGAGCGGAAAGCGGCCATCTTCTGCCGGAGACCTCAATTTGTGAGGGGTATAACCTCCCATGTTATTAATTACTAAATACATTTAAAATTCAAAGCTAAAACCTTTCATCGGACAGAAAATGAAGATATTTCCTGTTGAAAATGAGTCATTATTTTTTGCATTTTGCTGTATGAGAACAGTTTCTTAACCAATTTAAAAACTTGCCAAAATGGCAACCATGCTCTAAATTACTCAGCTAAGTTATAGAAGGTAAACGACTTCAAGGGTGTTGTTCTCAGGGGCGATCGCAATACTAAATCAATGAATGCGATCCACTTTCAGACAACTTATTTTCAGGTAAATAGTAAAGTAAATATACAAACTATTTGTCTGAATGAATGAATATAAATAATACAGTTTGCGTTTGCCGCGTCAGGAATATCAAGTGCTTACAGGCGTTGTCGTTGACCTACACGTTAGCCCCCTAAATAACGGGCATCGTCTGTACACATTCCTGATCTCTTCAGCGGCAAATGTCAGAGTGGGAGCGGTAAAAGCGACTGGTATGCTTGCTCCCACTCTTTTTTTTTTGCAGTTCTTTTCAAACAATTCAAAAACATGCCAAAATGGCAACCATACTCTGATTAACTCAGCTAAATTGTATATGTAAGCGAATTCAAGGGTGTTGGTTATCAGGGTTATACCAAATTACATAAGATGCTTTGTGTCAAGTGATTTGGTAATTCTAAAAACCGGGTTTCTTTTATTTTGGTCTAACCAGATACAAAAACCCGGTTTCTCAACCTGTCAATTGCTGATTGATAATTGCTAATTGCTGATTGCTAATTGCTAATTGCTAATTGATAATTGCTTATTGCTAATTGCTTATTGCTTATTGCTAATTGCTGATTGCTAATTGCTAATTGCTGATTGCTGATTGCTAATTGTTGATTTCAATGAGCCATTAGCCATTACCAGTTCTAAATATAAAAGGAGTGCAACTTACGTTATTATTAATAAAGTTTGTCATTTGCCCCTCTAGGAATATGAAGTGTGTACTGACGTTGTCGATTACCTACACGTTAGCCCCCTAAATAACGGACAGCGTTTGGATATATTCCTGATCTCTTCAACGGCAAATGTCAAAGTGGGAGCGGTAAAAGCGACTGGTATGCTTGCTCCCACTCTTTATTTTTCACACTTTTAGCTATTAAGTATAGCAAAATATGATATAGCAATCCTATTTGAATTGTGAAAATTATTTTTTTAAACGAACCGCCAAGGCGCCAAGAACGCCAAGAACAGAAAACGCCAAGAACAGAAAGAGAGTATTTTAGGACTTACGCATTGACAGAAATAGTAAAGGTCTGCGGTCGGATTTTTCAGGCAATTCGCGCAAATTACTCTTTTCCCGCTACAAGATTACCTATGATCTTTCTTGGCGTCCTTGGCGCGCCATAAAGCTTGGTGCAGTCGCCTACGGCGGGTTTCCCGCCGTAGGCGCTGGACTCACCGCCTCATGCGCGCTGCTTCACCAGTTGCTTCAGCGCGGGGAACCCGAACGCCAGATGCCTGCGATCGCGTTACCCGTCTTCTCCCAAGGGGAGACGAGTCGCGCTACGAGCGTCGAAGATCGCGAACAGCACTGGCTCCGCAACGCACTGGCTTGTCTTGGCGGTTCATTAAATAGGTATTCTTCCGGCGGTTCGGGAGTAATTACAGTCGGGTAGACACAATATCGTAGGGGCGGGGTAACCCCGCCCTTACAATGTCGTCAATTCTGTTTCTTGGACGATGCCCCAAATGGGCTGCTGCACCTCCGTGTTCGCTATTATCTTTCTGAAACGACCGAATTGAGTTATACACATGATGCTTAAGAGCGTATAGTGCGTAAGTCCTATATTTCACGAATTATTTAGGACTGCTATATAAAGTTTTTCATTACTCACATCTTGCACTTGGGTGAAAAACCGGGTTTATTGAGAATGACTAATGGTCAAACCCTATATTTTTGGTTGAGAAACCC
This sequence comes from uncultured bacterium, assembly GCA_964246695.1. Taxonomy (GTDB): domain Bacteria; phylum Cyanobacteriota; class Cyanobacteriia; order Cyanobacteriales; family Nostocaceae; genus Stigonema. The sequence goes on along the minus strand of CAXTSI010000121.1, from coordinate 12,886 downwards.
GGTTTTTTTGGTCTTGTTGAGAATGGTGCAAGATATCAGATTATTTAAAGTCCCCCAAAATGGGGTAGCCATTAATTTCGGATAGCCTGAACAAATTCCAAAACAGCATCATACTGGTCAGGATGGGCGATATAACGCAACAACAAAGCTGGGTCTAAATTGGGGAAGAAACTACTACGGTTGATTTCTTCATACTCGCCTGCTGTGTTTAAACGAAATATTTTTATAGTGTCAGATTTCCAGAACCAGACTTCAGGTATTCTCTTGGGTTTGTATAGCTCTTTTCTGTTAATAGTCCCACTGGTGATGATGACTTCAATAACAATGTCAGGATCTTCTCTTTCTGTGCCAATATTGTAAGATTCATCGGGTGTGCCAGAAGCATACCCTGGTTCTTCAAGGGTGAAACCACCGCGTCTGTAAAACCGTATGCCCAACTCTTTCATGTAAGCTTCTAGCAACAAGCCAAGGGTACTCTTGACTTTCTCATGTTTATCTCCAATAGGTGACATAATTTCTAACATTCCTGACAAATAAGACAGTCGGACATTGCGGTTGTCCTTTAGCAATGCCTCAATACCTTTAAATTCCTCCCAAGAAACATCAGACACAGTAACCAGTTTCTCTTCTGTGGGTTGGTCTATAAGTGGGATGCTCATATCAATACTTCCTTAATTTACAAAAAATCTGTATCCCGCAAAAACTTAACTATCGCTGCATTTACCGCATCACAAGCACCAGATGAAGCATCATGACAGCAGTTGGGTAGAATCTGTAACTGAGTGTTAGGAATGAGTTGGCGCAATTTTTCTCCATCGCTAGCAGGAAACCAACTATCTTGTTCGCCCCATAGAATCAGTGTCGGACATTTGATAGCATGAAGATTATTTTGAATTTTACTGAGTATATTCGGTTTGTTTACTTGCAAATGCTCAATTTCCTGCGCTGCTAGTCGTAACTCTTCGGCGACTTTCGTGAGAGTACCAGGAAACTCAATAAATGGGTAAGTCATCCAATAAACATCTTGCTGGGTCAGTATTGATGGATCAAACAGTACCCCACGCCTTTCTACTGCCATAATTTCTCTTACCAGTGGTGCTAGTAGATGTGCTAGGCGCAAAGAGTCAATTGTTTGCACGATTTCCAGTGGCATTTGGGAAAGCAACCACATTCCCCAATGGGGCAGACGTTGAGGGAAAATAGGTACATTGAGTACTACTAACCGCGCTATCATCTGGGGATTTTCTTGAGCAAGGGCAAGGGCGATTAATGCTCCTAAAGATTCTGCCACGACCACAGCGGGTTCATCACATAATGCTCGAATAATTCGCTCTGACTCAATTATTTGATGACCGCTTTGTTCTCGACGCGATAACGGTTTTTCCGAAAATCCGTAACCTTTGGCATCAAAACAAATGACTCGAAAATGTTTAGATAGTGGTTGGATGCTGTGACGCCAATTGTAGCTCCAGCTACCAACACCATGAAATAAAAACAAGGGTTTACCTGTACCTTTCTCACCATAGGCAATTTGTACAGGATAGCCATTAGCATCAGTAATTATTAAACTTTGCTGTCCTTCAGGAAAATTAGCTTGCCACCAATGTTTCATTTTAACTGCCAGTTAAGGCTCCTACTAGCAGTCTAATTACTATTACACCAAGTGCCACCAATCCAATGGCAAAAAGCAACAATCCACCCAAAAGCGTCAATATAAACCACTTATCTGTGCTTTTCCTGCGGCTGGGAAACCTGAGGTGATCTTCTAGTAGCGTAATATTATACTCGTTAGCTGTCCAAGCAAAATCAAATGCGTCTCCCAATAGTGGTATTGATCCCACTAAGCCATCCACAATGATATTAAAAACCATTCTGCCTAAAGTCGGTGCTGGTGTACCCAGCCGTGCAGCTTCTAGGACAATGTAGGCAGAAAGTAGAACACCCAAAAAATCACCAGCAACAGGTATGAGTCCCAAAATAGGATCTAAACCAATATGAAACCGTACGACTGGAATAGTAATGGCTTTATCCAGCAGTCGGGTAAGCTGACGTAGCCGCCTTAAAGTAGGTGCTTTGGCGTCGGGTTCAATGGTAGAAAACTGAAGACGAGGCTGAGACATTGGTGCGATCGCGTTTTTATTTATTGAATCGCTAAATATTCTACTCCTATGTTAATATTTTTTAAATGTTTTCTTGTGCAGATGTAACAATATTTACAAAAAAAAGGGAACAGGGAACAGGGAACAGGGAACAGGGAATATGAAACTAAAAAAACTACATAGGTGGGTTTAAAGCCCACTTTTAAGAAAGATGTTTTTCGTAAAGAGCGTAGGCGCTCTTAAAAACTGCGTCCTTGCTTCTATCCCACGGCGCCCATCCGTGGGATAAACTGTTCCCTGTTCCCTGTTCCCTGTTCCCTCTGAATAATTTATTATTTCGGCAAATTTTTGGGATAAAAAATAATATCGGTATCTATGAGTCAAGAATTAACACAACAGTGGTTAGGGGAAATTAAGGCACTCAAACAGCAGGTAGCTGAACTACAAGCAGAACGGGATGCAGGGTGGAATAGTGCTGAAAAATGGCAGAAACTCTACAATACCGAAGCAGAACAACGCCGTACAGATGCTCAAATGTCTAAAGATGCGATCGCGTCTTTGAAGGTAGAAATACAAAAACTCAGCTTTATTGAGTCAGCACAACTTAATGACACCACACCAACGGTTATTCACCCAGAAATCGAACTCCTAAAATCTGTAGAGGAATTAAAAGCCAAACTAATTGTCGTCATGAAAGAACGCGATCGCCTGCTATCGCTGTTGAAAACTGAGCAAGACAACCACGACCAAACTCGCAAAAGTCTCACCAGCGCTTTGGGTGATGCTATTGATAGATTGGCGCGGGAAAGAGGAGGGGGAGTAGGGAATTAAAAATTAAAAATTAAAAATTAAAAATTGAAATTATTCATTTTTAATTTTGCATTTTTAATTTTTAATTATTCACTACTCCCCATTCTTACAGTCCCATCACTTCGGCTACTGCTAAAAGTTCTGGGTCGATACCTTGTTTTATTTGACTTTGACTGTGTTTAATGGCTGTATCTGGATCTTTGAGACCATTGCCGGTGAGGACACAAACCACCGTTGCACCTGTGGGAATTTGATCTTTTACCTGTAACATGCCTGCTACGGAAGCAGCGCTGGCTGGTTCACAAAAAATGCCTTCTTCTGATGCTAAAAATCGATAAGCATCGAGAATTTCGGCATCGGTGACGGCATAAAAGCTTCCCATACTTGCTGATTGGACAGCGATCGCTTTTTGCCAACCTGCAGGGTTGCCAATGCGAATTGCTGTGGCTACTGTTTCTGGATGTGCTACTGGCTGACCTGTTACTAAGGGGGCTGCACCTGCTGCTTGGAATCCCATCATTTTGGGTAGGCGATCGCACTTTCCGGCTTGATGATATTGACAAAATCCCATCCAATATGCTGAGATATTTCCGGCGTTGCCTACTGGAATACACAACCAGTCAGGAGCATTGCCCAGAACATCGACAAGTTCAAACGCTGCTGTTTTCTGTCCTTCCAAACGGTAGGGATTGACCGAATTTACCAAGGTTACCGGATAGCTTAGAGCCATTTCGCGCACAATTTCCAGCGCTCTGTCAAAATTACCTTTAATTGCCAGTACTTCGGCTCCATACAACAAGCCCTGTGCTAACTTGCCCAGCGCTACATAGCCTTCGGGAATCAGGACAAAGGCACGCATTCCTCCGCGCTTAGCATAAGCTGCTGCTGATGCTGAGGTATTACCTGTGCTGGCACAAATGACTGCTTTTGCTCCTGCTTCTTTTGCCTTGGAAATTGCCATTGTCATTCCTCGGTCTTTGAAGCTACCGGTGGGGTTAAGACCGTCGTATTTAACAAAAACACGCACTTGTCTGCCAATCCGCTCTGTAATCGAGGGAACTGGGATCAGGGGTGTGTTACCTTCTTGTAGAGTGACGACTGGTGTTTTTTCGGTAACAGGCAAGTATTCGCGGTAGGCTTCTATGAGTCCCGGCCAAGGTTGGCAATAAGATTTAGTTACAGACAGGCTTAAAGTCACGGTATTTAAAAGCTCTGATTTTATTTCGTGTAGTATGATACTAATGTTTTCTTGGGAACACAACCTTTACGCTTGCAGTGGTGTACTACAAATTTTGTAAAAATTACAGCCACTAATGAAAAATATACAATATTTTAATCAATCTTAAATTAAAATTATTATAAGATTTCTAATTGTGTGAGTTGAGTTCTGGATAGCGATGTCTACATCTATTCTTTCTAACCACGATTCCCAAAGTCCTTGGACGAGCCAGTTAACTAAATCTTGTTATCAGGTGGCGCAGCAAGTCAAGTTCATGAACCTGCAAGCAGAGGTGGAATGTCTCTTACAGCAGTTACAAAACTTGAAAATACAACGGCTAGCTGCCACTGTTAAGGAAGATTAAGCCCTGAACTAATGAAATCCCGACGACTGGAAGTCGCGGCTAGACAAACAAAGTCCGCCTGCGCGGACTAATCTGAAAATAGGGTTTCAAATTTAATTGGAGCGAGAGTCATAAAAGTCGCGGCTAGACAAACAAAGTCCGCCTGCGCGGACTAATCTGAAAATAGGGT
>CAXTSI010000121.1:0-8125 GCA_964246695.1 uncultured bacterium | reverse complement strand
AAAGTCGCGGCTAGACAAACAAAGTCCGCCTGCGCGGACTAATCTGAAAATAGGGCGTTGCTGAATTGAAGTATGAAATGAAAAAATGAGGTATTTTAAAACTCTTTCTCTTTGCGCCTTTGCGTCTTTGCGTGAGGTAAATTCATACAGTGATTCAGCAACGCCGAAAATAGGGTTTCAAATTTAATAGGAGTGAGAGTAATAAAAGAGCGTTAGCGGAAAATTTATTTCACGGCTTTTAGGTTAGCTACTGTCCCGGGGAACTTCCGTCCTCTAAATGATTGGGATTAAGTTGATCTAACAGGCTTTGGATGTGGGCAAGGGTGTCTTTTGTCGTTTGCTGACCATTCAACCAGGAATTTGCACGTTCTTGCCCTTGCTGAACAGCTAAAATTAAGGCTCCCCAAGCTTGTACTTCTGGTCGATTTGGGTTTACCCGCGATGCGGCTTTGACGCGACTCCACAACCGTCCTTTATCCGCTTTCAGTAGGGTGACAATTTCTTGAGCATTCTGCGGCGATGCTTCAAACACCTGTAAAGCTTTTTGCCAACGACCATCAATCAAATCAGCCAGTACTTGTTGACTAGGACTTGCCCAATTTGTATCGGCTTGGATTTTAGTAAGTTGGGAGTGCAAGCGAATCAGATCAATTTGCGCTTGCGCCGTTGCTGGAAAAGGCTGTTTTCGCTGTTTTTTAATAGATTGTAACCACTCAAACGCTGGTGTCCACAGTCCACTGCGGGCAATTAACAGGGCATCTTGGTAAGCTGAATCTTGAATCGCAGCTGGTGTCAGAGAAATCTCCTCTAACTGGATCGGGTTGAGGATAAAGTTGACTCTTTTGACTTGATAAACACGTAGCTGGGGTTCTAAACCTAATGTCTGATCGACAACTAACTCTTTTGCACCACTAGCGATCTGTTGCCATTGAGGTAGTTGCCCACTAGGACTTGTCCAAGGTAACATGATTTGTAGGTAAGTGTTTTCGGGATTGTAATGAACGATGTGACCGTAGGCGATCGCCTGAGTTCCTGAAGAACGCTGACCCCGCAAATAAAACCAAACACCTGGTGATGATGTAGCGTCTGTAAAACGTCCCACTTCCCGAATCGGCAAGGTAATGCTAGAACCTTGATTATCATCTGTAGCCTTAACCAAGGGGGCGACGACAAAGGATTCTTCTGGTCCAGTTACAGGTAGTTGAGTTGCCAAATGGTAGGATTTTTCCGGCACAGATTGCAATGAGTCCTTTGAACTCTGATACACTCTGAGTTCAACAATGGATTTACAATTTAACTGACAGTTAGCACGCTGTTTAAAAACTGGCAATAAAAAAGATTTTGCCGTATCGTTATCCAAAGGCAGGATTTCTCCAGCTATCTGTCCTTGGTTACTCAAAGAAGTTTGAATTTGTTTGAGGGTTTGCTCACTTTCTGTGTTCTTCAGAGAGATTTTCGCCCATTCTGGTAAAAATTTATTCAGCCAGCCTACTTTTTCTGGATTAAATATGAATAGGATACTGATCCAGGCAAAAGTCATAGTTAAACCAGCGCTACTTAACAAAACTGCGATCGCCACTGTTGACGCCAGCCCACTTCTTTGTTGGTTTGCGTGACTTTTTTGTGGGACACTCGAATTGAGTCGCTTTTTCTTGGGTTTTTTCGATACGCGCTTGTTCTTGCCTGAATATGATTTTGGCGCTGGGTTTGATGAGCGATTTCCCATAATGCTTTTTAGGACATCTAAATAGATATTCGCCTAGAGTATTTTCTTTTATACTCGCGTTCCTCAGATGTTGCCTAGAAGCTTTAAGAGTATTCCAATAAATAAATGATCCAATCTTGTGGGGTGGGCATCCTTGCCCGCCCAATTGGCAGGCAGGGAAGTTCTTTAAACCTTATTGGACGATAATGCCGTACTCGATGGCGATCGCACCCCAATACTGCAAGGGCTGAGAATAGTTGAGGTGCCAGAAACCCGGTTTCTTTAAGAAACCGGGTTTCTAATTTTTGCTGATCCGAGCAGTATTGGATCGCACCCTACAACTACAATTACCGGATAATTTATTTTTTCCAAGAAATGATTTACATTTGATAATCTGTCTGCTATTATTTATATTGAGATGCAGAGCAATTTACCAAAAAAAAATTTTAGATCGCTCCGCTAACTCAGGGTAAAGAAAAGAAGGGTAAAGAAAAGAAGGGCAAGAGTATAAATGGCTACTAAGTACTCTGCGCGGGACCGCACACTACCCGAAAACCGACGAGGTTGTAGTCGTAGTCCGGGGAGTTCCTGTCGCGGTCGGCAGAACGGCAGACCTCAGGATTGTAGTCCCACGAACCACCGCGCACCAGGCGATGATTATCATTATCATTATCAATATTTGGAATGCTTTTTATGGGTTCATAATTCTCAGTCCAGACATCTGCACACCATTCCCAAACGTTGCCGTGCATGTCGTACAAGCCAAAGGCATTCGGAAGGAAAGTTCCTACTGGCGTAGTTTTGTTTCGCTCCTTTCCTTTGGGTTCGTCAGCAAAGGTTGAACTTGCAGCATAATTAGCTAACTTATCTGTAATCGTCTCGCCAAAATGAAAGGGTGTAGTAGTGCCAGCGCGACAGGCATATTCCCACTCCGCTTCGCTCGGAAGTCGATAATCTTTTCCTGTCACTTTGGATAGTCTAGCACAAAATTCTACTGCGTCAAACCAAGAGATGTTTTCTACAGGAAGGCGATCGCCTTTGAAACCAGAGGGGTCAGGTTTAAGGTCACGGTCAACTCTAGGTAAGGCAGCAACTGCTCTCCATTGAACCTGAGTCACCAGATATTTTCCCATAAAGAAGGGTTGTATAGTGACTTCATGCTGTGGATGTTCAGAATCGTATCCTTCCCCTTCTGGTGAACCCATCATAAATTTGCCGCCAGGGATAGCGACCATTTCTAGGGTGATCCCATTGCCTAAGTCTTCGGTAAAGTATGTCGCTTGTTGAGTTTCTCGTTTGATAATTTCGCCGCGACGGTTGACGGTAACGACCTCAAAATCAAAAGTTAGCAGTTGATCTTTGTTATCTGCTGGCGGAATTTCAAAGCTGACACTCCCAACTTGAATTTGCTCCCCTGGTTGACCCAACTGGTTAAACTCTGCGGCAGCTGCTTCTACTTCTCCTCTTGCTTTTGCATCCCAACCACGAGCTAAAACTAATAAGGGTTCAAAACCTGAGTTCATGAGTGGGTCAATATCAGCATAACTTTCTATTAAGGAAGTTAACTTCACCCACTCCGCAGGCTTTTTTTGTGCTAGTGCTTTTTTTAGTGTTTCGGCAATGTCATCAACTGCTTGTCCGGGTTTGATGTAAGCTAATGCTGTCCAGTGGGGGGCTGCACCTAAATCCTGGTCAGCACGATAATTGGTTTTTAATTGCTGGCGAATATAAGCGACCATAAAATCAGACAAGTCAACCAATCGCTTCTCACCAAAGCGGTTTTTGAGATCAACAAGTAACTCGTTGCGTACTTCTCCTTCAAGTTCGTAGAGATGGTAACCTACAGGGTCACACAGAGAAAGCAAAATATCAGCAACGCCTATCCAGGGAGTGCGAGGTCGGAAATTCTCCCGCAGGCAGTACAAAAGTTCTGGTGTGAGTGCCAAAGGGAAAGCAGCATGACAGGCTAAATCAAGATGTGCTTCACCAAAGCGTTTCGCAAAGGCTTTAAGACGTGGGTGTCTAAATTTCTCGCTAATCTCAGAGTTAGTGAGAAAGGTCATAGGTCAATACCGTTCAGTTAAGGGTTGTTGGGGTGGATAGCATACGTGTAGGGAAATTATCTGATTTGAACCGTATTGAGTCATAAGTTTCAACCTTTAGGGATTTCCAAGTAAAAAAATATTCAACTATTTCTTGTGGGATGGGCATCCTGCCCGTCCTATCAACTGGGCGGGCAGGATGCCCACCCCACAATATTGGATAATTTATTTGTTGGAGTTCCCTAACCGGAAAAGATAGCAGCTTTAAGTCCAGAGGAATTGAGTTCAAACATCTGTACTTGTTGAGAAATAGCCTGGGCAGTAGTGTCTTGCCAGCGTGACTCTGGCATAGGATTGAGCCAAGCGATATGACGGACGCAAGGAGTCAAATCTTTGAGAAACGTAGCTGTGAGTTTAATGCGATCGCGATTGATGCCTCCACGAGCAGCACCCCCATCACTAATAATTAAAGCAAAAGTCCGGTTACGATGCAACTTTGGCAGCAAGTCCTGAATAGGTTTGGCATCAGGACGTTGGGGATAGAGGTAAAGGTAATCTCTGGGAGAGTTGCGAAAGTAGTAAATATCAAATTTGCCCAAACCTCCACCCTGTAGATTATCAACCAATTTCTGCCAGAGGAGATGAAACGGAACCATTGAATTAGAAACATCTATCAACAGCAGTAATTCTGCCTGATTAATCCGACTCTTAATCAGCACTGGTTCGAGAAAAACTCCGTCTTGGCTAATTTGTTGAACTGTGGCTTCTATATCTACCTCGGTTAATGCGCCTTCTCGAATCGGACGACGCAGGTAACGCAAATTGCGCTGGGTCTGTCGTTCTGTTATAGGAAAATCTCTGACACTCAATTGATAGGAATGCTTGCGGTTAGGGCGATCAAGAAGCAATTCTCCTTGCATGGCGATCGCAATTTGTGGAGAACTCTCTGAGGAACGATGAGGCGTTCCGGAAGTTGGTGTTTTATTTGAGGAAGGTTGGACTTGTGGGGTTTTTGCTGAGGTGTGACTTGACTGGTGCTTTTGGGGTTGAGGTTTTAACTGTTCAAAGTATTGATCGAAGTATTGCTCAAATCTCTCCGCTTGGGGTGAAGATTGAGATTTAATCCACAGCAGCCGACAGATTTGCTTCAACTCATCACGACTAGCAATGCCAAATCCTCCTTTCAAAGCTTGCAGTAGCAGGTGATACTGGTCGATAGTCAGATCTAAGCCTGCTTCTTCTCGCAGCCAAATGAAGAGGTCAAATAGAGGTGGCTTTTGCTTACTCACGGTCGGTTCGCTGATAATATTCCTGGTCTTCTTTGGTTTTGAGCAAAGCTCCCAATAAAGGAAGATTATCTGCTAGGTTGTCAATAATCTCTAAAGCTTCTTCTGTGGGATAACGCTGAAGCCAACGTATCCAGTCTAGTAACTCGCTGGTACTGGCTTTTTTTCCATCCCTTCTGCTAGCACCATTCTCACGCAGTTCAATAAATCTGTCAACGGCTGCTGCTACTAATTTTGTATTTAATGATCTATGAAAATGGGCATTGACAATATTAATTAACTGTTCTTTGCTGGGAAACTCCAGGTAGTAAAAAATGCAACGCCGTAAAAAAGCATCAGGTAATTCTTTTTCACTATTGCTAGTAATCAGCACAATCGGGGACTGTTTAGCTGCGATGGTATCTCCAGTTTCTGTGACTGTAAATCTTTGTTCTTCTAGTTCGCGTAAAAGGTCGTTGGGAAAGTCAATATCAGCTTTATCTATTTCATCAATCAGGACAATCGGACGGTATTTTTCTTCTTTAAAAGCGTTACCCAACACTCCCCACGTAATATAAGCATAAGGGTCTTTAAGCCGCGCAAAAAGTTTTTTTATTTCTTCTTCAATCATGTACTTTTCATAAGAATTTGTCCCTACTAGCTGAGCATCACGCAAGCGTCCAACAGCATCGTAGGTGTATAATCCTTCTTTGGCACGGGTAGTAGATTTGATGTACCAGGGAAAGTAGGGATAGTCTTTGACTCGCTGACTCTTACTAAATTCATCCGCAATAGCACGGGCAAGTAGTGTTTTGCCGCATCCTGGTTCCCCTTGAAGTAACAGGGGTCTGTGGAGATAAATTGCCAGGTTAACAGCTTTAATCAGGTCTTCACTGGGTAAATAAGGATACTCCTTTCGTTCTTTAATGTCGGTACTTGCGGAGTCTGGCTTGGGCTGGTATTGCTGCTTACCTGTGTACTTTAGTTGATCGTTACTCATAGTTTTAGCCCCGTTTCAATATCTCGATACCAGTCCAAATCGCACCAGCTACAGATTACCTCTAAGGCATTCACAGGTGTGCTGTTGCGTTCGATAATATCCTGAATAACGTGACTGATTTTATCTGATTTTTTCAACTGAGGCGTGAAAAGTTGCTTTTTATTGCCCACCCATCTTTTAATCTCTTCTTTTTTAAAAGGTTCTAACTTCTTTAGCTGAATGGGAGTGTCAGGCTGACTAGAGTCAAGTTGGCTAGCTAAGGGAATGCCTAGGTTGTGAATCAAGAACAAAAGTAGTGGATATTCATCTTCATTTTCTAGGGAGTTAGCATCTCGTATCATTTTGACTAAAGGTTGCCAAAGCTGGCACAGCAACTCGTCGATCACCTCCTTAGTAACTACGTCCACATCTCGGAAACACAGCATAACCGTTTGGGTTTGCCGATGTTGATAAATTGCCTGAACAATATCTGGAGGTGAAGTAGTGGTACTGCCAACCATCAAAGCTAAATCTTCCCACAATGTTTCAATGCTGTGACGATGACGAGTACGCTTAAGGTGAAGTGGACAACAAAAAGCATCAGTATAGTAAGGAACTTTATAGCTGAGTCGATTTACCAGCCAACGTTGACCGTATCCAGATTCACCGTGGATAATAAAGGCGATCGCAGATTTTATGAGCAAGCTATCAGTAAATGATGATTCTTGATCCTGATAGTTCAGTTCTCGTAGAGCATTTTTGAGTTTTTCAGTCTTTGTTTCATTAGGGATGAGGTCATCTTTGTTAGGTGAAGTCCGAGATAGTTCTTGACGATCAGCTTTCGGGGGGCGATTGAATTGTTCATAATCCTCATCCTTTAACTCAATATCCAACTTAGGATCCAACTTCTCGAATAAACATTCTAGAGACTTCTTTTCTACTCCCTGATTACCATTTCTAATCTTTCCAATCGTCTCTCGATCTAATCCAGTCCTGCGTTTTATCTCGGAATCAGACAACTCTTTATATCTTTCAAGTTTGTCTTTTCCACTTTTGCTTAGAATATAACTTGGTTTAGGGGTTCGAGATTTTGACACGCTTCACACCAAATTGCCGATCATCAGCACCTAGATGGACTTAAGTTAATCGCCTTAGCCTGCAAAGCTTACTGTAACTGGCTTTATGCCATTTTAGAAAAAATTTCTTCTATCTTGCGGATCATCACCGCAGATCATCAGCAGCAGCAGTTTCTGGGGTTCATAGGATAGCAGTAGGAATCATAAAACCTGACGATATCTGGAATATGAACATCAAGCTAGCCCAAAAGCCGAAACGCCTTGAGCAAATCCTCTTGGCTTTGAAAATCGCAACCAGCCTACTAACACTCTATCATCCACCAATTGGGTGTAATGAAGTGAAATGGCAGGTCAAAGTTCATGATGTTGAAATTGAGCGTACTGCCAAGTCGTGCCATTTACCATCTAAACAAGCTGACTCAACGCTAATTTACCATCAGGGCAAATATTATACCAATTTCATTAAATAATGCGACACATCTTGTCGGGGCAAAGGCTTTGCCCATGCGTGTCAACTTAAGCCCTGGCGAATGGAATTCGCGGCTACACAAACAAAGTCCGCCTTCGCGGACTAATGGAAAATCAAGGGTTTTGAAACCCGCGTAGGCGGGTTTGGTCTGTGTAGCTGCGGTTTCAACCGCCCATTTTTTCTTAAGTTGACACGCATGGGCAATGCCTTTGCCCCTACCAAGGTATTGATTTGTAGCAATCATCTTTGGAATTGGTATTATACAGCAGTTTTCAAATGAATTGACCACATTGTCAGGGCGCGGAGACCGCGCCCCTACAATAACTGAACCGTATTGGTAAGGATTAGGGGAATTCACTACTCCCTGCTTACCACTTTCTTCATAAATCAGTAAATTCACGAATGCCATAAATACGTTGTGGTGAATACACTCTCTACTTAAGTGTGTGAGCAGAGTGTAAAAAGTTGAAAGATAGATTCATTCGCAGCAGTAATGGTATCTGGACGCTTGTATGGTTATTAGTTTTGGCAGTTAACGGATTACTAGACAAAGCGATCGCCCTTCCGAGAGGGGGAGTGGGGAATGGGG
>CAXTSI010000120.1:0-18769 GCA_964246695.1 uncultured bacterium | reverse complement strand
TCCCCACTCCCTACTCCCTACTCCCTACTCCCCTTTTCACTAAGGTAAAAATCCCTCTTGACAAAAGTTACTTTAAACTGTTTAGTTTATCTGACACACTACTATTTATAGTAGGAAGATCAGCGCCGATCAATTTAACGACAAGTGGCTTGATCGTCAAGGGAACAGAGGCTAGAGACTAATGGGGCGATTAGACCAGCGACCAGAAAACCCGCACCAAGACGATCCATGTGGGGCAGCAGAAACTGCCCTACGGGCTGTAACTGAGGAATTGCAAATTATCCAGCGTAATTTCCTCAAGTCGTGGCAGGAAGATGTCAAGCAGTTGCAGATGGAAAAAAACCGCTTAGCTGATGACATTAAACTCCTGAAAGAGGAAAAACAACAGTTACAGCAGGGGCGGCATCTTAGTGAACAGCAAGCATTGGTGCGTCAGTTAGCGCAAGTTTTAGCTAATCATATATCTTCGCAACTGCAATCCTCTCTAGAGGAATTAGCAACCCAAGCAAAGCAGGGTGTTTCTTTCGTCAGCGTCACCGATAGTTCAGCCAACATTCAAGATCGCGCCACTGCTAAGGCAAATGAAAGCGCTGAACAACTCCTTGGTTCCCTAGATGACACCCTCACCATTACCTTTAACACACTGCAGCAGGAGTTAAAAAACTATCAAAGTAGTTTTTCCCAACAGTTGTCACGGATGCAAAACCAACAGCAGCAGGGGGAAGCTATTTTAGTAGAGTTAGTTAATAGCCTCCGCAGGCAACTGGAAACAACACCAGAAACTCCCCCAACTACAATCAAACAAGCGCCACCTCCTCAGTTTGAACCTGCAAGGCAAAAGCAGAACACGTACTTTGAGGCGGCAACAAAGTTGCCAGTAGACAGTAGTCTAGGACAATCTGCGCCGCTTAATAGCCCAATTAAAGAAGCTACTCCTGTGAGTTCTCTTCCCCCGAGGAAATCGCAGAATGAAACTACAGTTCCGCCTACTGCTACGCCTGCGCCAGAGCAAAAGACACCACCACCATTACGGCAGATGGAACCCTTGTCTTTAGGATCAATGGGTTTATGGCTGATAGTGTTGTCAACGACAGCGTCTTCCCTTTACAACGTAGCCATCAAGGTGATTTTCCACCCAGGTTTCCACATTTTTGGGGTGTTTGAGGTGGAACGCTTGATCTCGCCTACTTTGGGCAATACCCTATTAATTTTAATGCTACGGATGCTGGTGGTTGTACCGCTGATGTTACTCTTAGCTCCTATACTCCATGTACGAGTGTGGCAAGATTTACAAAACCTGATTGACTCAGTACGAAGTCATCACACTAATGCCAATGCCGTCACTAAGCAGGTGTTGGTGTTGTCGATTTTGAGCGGGTGCTTTTTATTTTCGTCTCAAGTGCTGATCTATATCGCCATCGGTCAAGTCGCAACTGGAATGGCAGTCGCACTTTTCTTTATCTATCCAATTATTAGTGCACTACTGTCGTGGTTTTTGTTCCGCGATCGCCCGACTTTATATACCTCTGGTGCGATCGCTGCTATTAGCTTGGGTGAGTTACTAGTTTTATTCAATTCTACAACCATTGGCATGGGTAATATGTCTTTGGGGAGTACCGCCGCAATTATTTCGGGAATAACGTTTGCTTTCTACGTCGTAGTAGCGCGTATATGTGCTGCAAAATTGCATCCAGTCACATTCACCTTAATTAACTTCGCCACCATGCTGGTGTTGTCTTTACTCAGTTTGATGCTGCCTTTACCAAAGGGCTTGAGTCTCCAAGTTAACCCCACTAACTTGCTAGAACTGATTTTGAGTGCTTTTATCTTAGGTGTACTAACACTTTGCGGCTATTTGTTTAATAATTTCGGGATTCGCAAAATTGGTGCAAGCAAAGCAGCAATTTTTGGTGCAATTGTCCCAGCTTTAACCGTAATTTTTGCCGGGTTAATTATTCAGGAAACCTTGGATATTGAGCAGGTTTTGGGAGTTTTGCTAGTTACTTTAGGGGCTAGTGCTTTTAGCTTGGACAAAATCCGCAATCGAGTCAAACCTTCCAGAAATATAAGTTAATAAAAAAACATAGCATTGACTTTCTAAATCAACTTTAAAATGAAATTATCGTAGGGGCGGGGTTCCCCCACCCTGACAATATAACGCGGGTTCAATTGAAAACTGCTGTAATATCATGTCCGTGTAGCGGTTATTATATGAACCCTCACCCCGCCCTCTGGGCACCCCTCTCCCATGCTTGGGAGAGGGGACGGGGGCGAGGGCTGCATATCGTAACTGTTTATACGGACATGATATAAATCGCTCTGGTGGTAACAGTGTAGTGCTTTTGATTTCTACCAATTCTCTATGAAGTTGCGCTTAATTTTACTCCCTTCTAGTCCGAACGATCGCATTCGGACTACAGGCGGGTCAAAGGAGCGATCGCATCTTCATCGAGAAACGGTATTATTTTAACAGTATTGATTTATAGATAACCGGGAATAAATCAGCATAAATGCTGATATAACATACTGTTAAAATCTTTTATATACCTTAATTCAACTGTCAACATAAATTATTTATAAATTATTGAATGAACAAATATAAACATTAATATAAATTACTTTTTGAACAAACATAATTATTGAATTTTGTAGCGTTTTTAACATAAGTTCTTGAGAGAACTTGGTATAATCGGCAAGAATATTGTCCAAAATAAGAGGTTTTCTCAACTTTGAATAATCTCCTCTATTTGAGGTACGTCAGCAACTCCGCTTTAAACAAAAGAGGTATGATGTCCTCTATGAGGCTGCCAATGTTACTACGGAGGCAAGTGACTGACTTCTAAGAACGAACAAATGCAAGAACTCTTTGAGTGCGGCTATTGAGTTACATTTTTGCCGCAACACCTTTCATAGTCCGTAGACACCCGATTGTGACACCCCAGTTATGGTAGAAACTTTGGACCCTGGCTTAAAGGCAATCTTCTCATCGGTATGGGAACCAGCATTACCCAAATTCTCTTAGTTTGATAAAAATCATCTTTTTCTGATAGTTTCTGAAGTACTCTATACTGGATGATACCCACCCGATCGTAGAAGTTCTGTCAGCGAGGCTGGAACGTTCAAGAGTGGCAATCTTGGACACTTGCTTGGGGGTTTATTCTCAATTCCCACCATGTTGGTTCAAGCCTCATACTGAAAAGCTGCAAGAAAAGAAGTGCTGATAGTTGCTTATACCTAAAAGTTCTTAAACACTCGCTCGCTGCCGTGAAAGTAGCTGAGATGGTTTCTGGAACAGCAACTTCAGTCTTCTGCAATGGTTCTGGATATATGCCAGAAAATACGGGAAACTTATTAATTATGACTACCAACAGGACTCATAATTAACCCATAATTGGCGATCTTAAGTGCAGACATCTTCTTAAGTCGGATGTATACTACTTATTCGGCTTTGACTGAAAAATTGTGTAAACCTTCTATTCATTTGACTGTAATATGAGTAACGACGTAGATCTGATCAAACGTCTTGGCCCCAGTGCTATGGATCAGATCATGCTTTATCTAGCTTTTAGTGCCATGCGCACAAGTGGGCACAGGCATGGGGCATTTTTAGACGCAGCGGCGACGGCAGCAAAGTGTGCGATCTACATGACTTATTTAGAGCAGGGACAAAACCTGCGGATGACAGGGCATTTGCATCACCTAGAGCCGAAGCGGGTGAAAATTATTGTCGAAGAAGTAAGACTGGCGGTGACTGAGGGCAAACTCCTGAAGATGCTGGGTTCTCAGGAACCGCGCTATCTGATTCAATTCCCTTATGTCTGGATGGAGAGATTTCCTTGGCAACCAGGGCGATCGCGTGTTCCGGGTACAAGCCTGACATCTGAGGAAAAAAAGCAAATTGAGCAGAAACTCCCAGCAAATCTGCCCGATGCCCAGATCATCACCTCCTTTGAGTTTCTGGAGTTGATTGAATTTCTGCACAAGCGATCGCAGGAGGACATGCCACCCCATCACCAGATGCCTTTAAGTGAAGCCTTGGCGGAACACATTAAGCGCCGTCTGCTTTACTCAGGCACTGTGACACGCATTGATTCTCCTTGGGGAATGCCTTTCTACGCTCTCACCCGTCCTTTTTATGCCCCTGCAGACGAGCAGGAGCGTACTTATATCATGGTGGAAGATACCGCTCGGTATTTCCGGATGATGAAAGATTGGGCAGAACGGCAACATGGTGCAATGCGAGTCTTGGAAGAATTAGATATTCCACCAGAAAAAATGGAGCAGGCGATGGAAGAACTGGATGAAGTGATTCGCTCTTGGGCAGATAGATATCACCAAGACGGTGGAGTCCACATGATTTTACAAATGGTGTTTGGGAAAAAAGAAGACTAAAGCGGAAAATTTTTGCAGAGCCTTAACGGTGGATTGAGCATTGACGACGGGCAGTTTCCTGCAGCGCACTCGAATAATGGCTGTAGGACTTCCGAAGTCCTAAACTTCGGAATACCTAACTGTTGTGTGCTTTTATCTCCTGCCGGGAATTACTGGAGTTAGGCTGCCAGGGTTTGCTGGAGTTGCGCCGCCTGGATTGTCCGGAGTTGCGACTCCAGGTGGATTGGCAGGAGTTGAGGGATTTACTGGAGTTGGGAGATTTACTGGTGCTGGTGGATTTGTTGGAGTTTGGGTAGCTGGGATAAAATTCGGCAAAAAGCCGCTGACGCGATCGCTGGCATCGATACAAGTATCCATCGCTCTTGTAGAGGCAACGTCGATTTCAGCACGCAAACCCACCACACACTGAGCAAAGCGCATCGGCAATAAACTACGACTACAGTAATTTAAAACTAGTGGGTTAACTGCCTCCTTAGAATACTGGCTAATACCCACTGCACAACTAGCTAAATCCCTGGGAAGCCGGGAGCGCCTACAGGATGAAAGCGCATCTGTAGCTGGGATTTGTGTTCGCCGCTGAATTTTCACTACGCACTCAGACACATCCCTTGGACGCAGTGCTGATGCACAAGCTTCTGATGCTGCTTGCGATGCGACGCTTACACTTAAAAGTCGAGCAGCACAGACACGGTATTCATTGTAGTAGGAGGCGTTGACATCCGTATTGTAGGAAGTGGCGGTAACAGCCGTACTAGGTAACGACATTGCCACCCATCCACCCATTGCCAACACGGGTGCAAGTAACCCAACTGCTTTAGAACTTAACTTTGTGTGGGCACTCCCTCCCTGTTTTTGCTCGGCAGGTACTCCAACTTTCAGGCTGTCCATATATTTGCTCTCTCTGTTTCCTAAAATTTCCGTTCTGAGCCAAACACCCAAGGCTATGCTACCTCATCTTTAAAGAGTTGATAGTTGTTAGTTGTTAGTTGATAGTTGATAGTTGTTAGTTGTTAGTAGGGGCGCTCTTGCCGTTCGCCCCTACAGTTGTTGATTTTTCTCATAACCACTAACAACTAACTACTAACAACTAACAAAAAACATTGTATAATGATATTTCTGGGTAAAATTTGAGCGTCAGCACCCCGCTCTGAAGAGACGGCGGCTCACTGCCTCCCCCTTCAGGTAGCTGACCCGTCTAAGTGCCTCGCGCACTACGTTATCGGTAAGTGTTAAAGTTCCTACTCCGGGATGCGACGCCAGTCCCGTGACCCTAGAACCGAGTGGTTAACCAGTTTTACGAGGGGTAAACAAGTGCTGCTTGGATAGTGAGCCAGTCCTGAAGGAGGGTTTCCCGACCTAGGGAACTGGCGAACCCGCAAGGGTACCGACCGATAACTTTGACAAGGCGAACATCACTTCGAGTAGGGAAGAAACAAAGGATAAGTACTACTCCTCTACTTATCCACCCCAACCTTGGGGAAGCCCGTTAAAACGGGCGTTCGTTTTCCTCCGTGGTCTAAAGACACACGGTTTCCAACGTACCCTTGAGGTTTTAGATGATTAGATTAAAGGAAACTCATGTCCCGATATAGAGGACCTCGCCTGAGAGTTATACGTCGTCTAGGCGACTTACCAGGATTAACTCGTAAAAGCGCCAGACGCGCTTATCCACCTGGTCAGCATGGTCAAAACCGTAAGAAGCGCTCTGAATACGCTGTCCGCTTGGAGGAAAAGCAAAAACTTCGCTTTAATTATGGTTTGACGGAAAAGCAACTGCTACGCTATGTTCGTAAAGCCAGACGCGTTACCGGCTCAACCGGACAAGTACTGCTGCAATTGCTAGAAATGCGCTTGGATAATACCATTTTCCGCATGGGAATGGCTCCTACTATTCCAGCAGCTCGTCAACTGGTAAATCACGGACATGTGACAATCAACGGTCGCGTAGTCAACATTGCTAGTTACCAGTGCCGTCCTGGAGAAGAAATTGCCGTCAGGAATCGCGAACAATCCAAGAAGTTAGTGGAAGCTAACTTGCAATATCCCGGTTTGGCTAACCTCCCTAGCCATCTGGAGTTTGACAAAAACAAAATGGCTGGTAAAGTCAATGGCGTCGTTGAACGTGAGTGGGTCGCACTACAAGTCAACGAACTGCTTGTTGTGGAATACTACTCACGGCAAGCGTAATTTGCTAATGGCTAATGGCTAATGGCTAATGGCTCGAAAAAGGCAATTAGCAATTAGCAATTAGCAATTAGCATTCAGCCGCCAATCTGCGACATAGTTCGGGTGTAGATACCTTCGGTACTACCGGAATCACGCTGTTTAAAGTTAATTTCTGGTTTAATTGTTAGCAAGTGTCTCACCTGCGATCGCAACTTGGCAGTACTGACACCATTGCGCAAAGCAGTTTTTAAGTCTATTTGACCATTCTCATTTAATAAACAGGGACGCAGCCAGCCATCGGCGGAAAGGCGCATCCGGTTACAGCGATCGCAAAAACACTCCGACATCTGGCTGATAAATCCCAGTGTCCCCTTCGCGCCGGGAATTTGAAATATATCAGCTGGTCCATTACCACGAACTTGAGATTCTGTCAATCCCCAACAAAGACGGATAAGTTGCCTAATCTCTTCAGAAGGTATCCAACCGCGATCGCCAAACAAATCAGCATTACCAATCGGCATAAACTCAATAAACCGGACGTGCCACTGCTTGTCAATAGTCAGGGCAGCTAGATCGAGCATTTCTTTGTCGTTAACGCCGGGAATGACCACGACATTGAGTTTGAGTGGGTCAAATCCTACACCATAGGCAGCTTGAATGCCATCCCAAACTTGTTGCCAGCGCCCGCGACCGCGATTACCGATGATTTGGTCAAAGGTGTCTGGTTCGAGAGAGTCCAAGCTGATATTAATTCGCCGTAAACCTGCATTATACAGGTTTTGTGCCATTGGGGCAAGTAAAAAGCCGTTGGTTGTCATCGACAGGTCTTGGGTTTGAGGCAGGGAGGCGATCGCTTCTACCAACTGCACCACCCGAGGACGTAATAAGGGTTCCCCCCCAGTCAAACGAAACCGGGTAAAGCCTACGGGGATAAATACGAATTCAATCAGAGTCAGCAGTTCCTCGTCAGTCAACAACTGTTGCTTGAGGATATAGTCTAGTTCTACCCCTTCAGGCATACAGTACTGACAACGGAAATTGCAGCGATCTATTAAGCTAATCCGGAGGTAGTCTACCTGGTTCATGGTTTTATTTTGATTGTGAGCGATCGGGCAGCAACCTTGCTGAAGTCATTCTAGCGATTTGTAACTTAAAATTTACTGATAAGATCGGCTTGGAAGGAATTCATGACCTATTCAGACCCCAACCGCCTAGACCGCATGAAAGCACTTTAATGCTTAACCCAGACGTACAAACAATTTTCAACTCACTTTTTTCCTAAGTGGTTTTAGTGCTTCCGGCTACCAGCCTCACTAAACTGACATCTAACCCCAAAGCCTCGGCTATTTGTTCTACAGTTCCGCCTAAACTCAACATAAAGGGAACAGCTTCTAATTTCCCCTCAAGTTTCCCCTCTAACTTTGCTTCTTGATAGACTCTAGTTTGCTTAAGATCGCTTAATCCCAACATTTGCTCAATCTCCTCTCTTCTCTCTCTTGAAATTTGTAAACAATAATTGTTTCGATCAATTCTAGAAATTCCCGTTGGGTAATTTCCGAGGCTAATGCGATCGCAGTTAGCATCTGCGTTTGATAGATTTATAGATAATGAGGCTTGTTCGTAAGTTATTTGATAGTGTCTGACTCTTCACCACTTTTTTCCTGACTGGTTTTAGTGCTTTCAGCTACCTGTCTCACTAAGAGGGCATCTAACCCCAAAGCCTCGGCTATTTGTTCTACAGTTCCGCCTAAACTCAACATAAACGGGACAGCTGCTAATTTGCCCTCAAGTTTGCCCTCAAGTTTGCCCTCAAGTTTGCCCTCTAACTTTGCTTCTTGATAGACTCTAGTTTGCTTAAGATCGCTTAATCCTAACATTTGCTCAATCTCCTCTCGACTTTTGTCTTGAAATTTGTAGACAATAATTGTTTCGATCAATTCTAGAAATTCCCGTTGGGTAATATCATCGGCTATTTCCTGTCTGACAAGGTTGATTAACTCCCTGGCTTTTGTAAGAGCACTTGACTCAGGCTCTATAACTAGTTTAACTGTACCAATACCAATCGACTGTTGTGCAACTGATTCTAATTCGTCTAGATAAATACGCCTGACTCGCGAAGATGTTAGTAATTCAATATACCGAGGTGTCTCGCCCACATCAATACTACGAGTTGGATAAACCACAACTCCACGCCAATTGTTGATAAGTTGGGTTTTATCAAGGTAAAGAAAGATTTCTGCGAATAAGCGAGAGTAAAATTTTTTATCAGTTTGAAATTGGACTTCTACGAAGTAGATGGGGGATGAAACTGTATTACTTTTGGGTAGAAACACGCCATCAATACGAAAAGCAAGTTGCTTGACTTCAACAGATGAAAATTCGTAGATGTTTGCGGTTTCCGGAGGAAGGTTTATTAGTTCAAAGAAGATATTGGGGAAGCTTTGGAACAAGCGGTAAAATATCGTGTCTGTTTTCACGTTGCCTGATAGTACTGGGTTGGTGGTATAACTTTTGATTTTATCGAACAAGATGTACCTCATTGAATCGCAAACGGCTATAGATAGACAACAGATGGATTATGCCCAGCTGAAAATAGTAAGTAAGTTGGCGAGATTAATCACAACTATATAAATCACTTAAAGGCTTGTAGTTGCGCCCATAGCGCGAGTCGTGCGCAACTACGAACCAATGATGGCGTCTCCGTGATTGAGAAGGCGCTTAGCTTACTGCGCAACTACGAACCACGGATTCTAGGGGTGGGATGAGTTTAATATCCTCAGCAGCTATGTTAAAGCGAAAGCCCTCTCAGGCGATCGCTTTAACGATGCCGCCGAGTTATGCAGGCTGATCGCTGATGGCTAAAAGCTAAATTGTGAACTTAATTAGACTATCGCTAGTTTTGCAACATATACCGTGATATTACTCAAGGCATCGGGTAAAACTTCTGAATAAAATGTTCGTTACGTTCCTTTCTAATTCCGATTAGATAGTGAATGTAGATTTTAAAACGGAATAGTTAGTCTGAGTAGACTTCTACTTAACTGAAAACAATAGGGTAAGCACTGCCACAGATTCAAAAAGGTTACTTTACTGCTTAGGAATATGAGCGTTTCCAGTTCAACATTCGATTCTCAAAAAAATCCATGGTGTGCGATCTAAAAGGTGTTTCCATTCATCAAATGGTGGAATTTCAGGTATCACAAACTCCTGATGCTGTAGCAATCATTTTTCAACATGAACAAATAACCTACCGAGAACTTAACCAACGCGCTAACCAACTGGCACACCACCTGAAAACGCTAGGGGTGAAACCAGAGACTTTAGTTGGAGTTTATATGGAGCGATCGCCCTTGATGGTGATTGCACTGCTAGGGATACTGAAAGCAGGTGGTGCTTATATCCCGATCGATCCCACCTATCCCAAAGAGAATTTAGCGTTCGTCATCGAAGATACTCAACTTCCCATTCTGTTAACTGAACAGCATTTACGAACGTCGCCCCAAAATCAAGTACATACTGTCTATTTAGATAGCGATTGGCAGACCATCGCCCAACAGCCCAAGGATAACCCCGTCAGCGAAGTACAACCTGAGAATCTTGCCTATATAATTTATACATCAGGTTCTACGGGTAGACCAAAAGGTGTGGCAATCGAGCATCGCAACACTGTCGCTTTGATTGACTGGGCAAAAGAATTTTTTACCTCTGAGCAATTAAAGGGAGTACTAGGCTCGACGTCACTTTGCTTCGATCTGTCCGTCTTTGAATTGTTCGTTACCCTCAGCTGCGGTGGTAAGGTGATTCTGGCTCAGGATGCCCTAGAATTACCCAACTTGCCAGGGGCATCATCCGTTACTTTGATCAATACCGTACCTTCGGCGATCGCTGCATTGTACCGAATGAAGAGCATTCCTACCTCAGTTCACACGATTAACTTGGCAGGTGAACCGTTGCAAAATGCCCTAGTGCAGCAACTTTATCAGCTAGACCATGTTCAACAAGTCTTCAATCTCTACGGTCCCACAGAGGATACCACTTACTCTACTGTTGCCTTGATGCAGAAAGGATCAAACGAGATTCCATCAATTGGTCGCCCAATTGCGAACACACAAATCTATTTGATAGAGGAGCCAGCACGCCGTCAGGATGACCAACTCAAACTTGTCTCCATTGGTGTACCAGG
Source organism: uncultured bacterium (assembly GCA_964246695.1). Taxonomy (GTDB): domain Bacteria; phylum Cyanobacteriota; class Cyanobacteriia; order Cyanobacteriales; family Nostocaceae; genus Stigonema. The sequence continues at coordinate 8,028 of CAXTSI010000120.1, read as the reverse complement.
AGAGGTATATATCAGTGGGGCTGGTCTAGCGAGAGGCTATCTTAACCGAAGGGAGCTAACTGCTGAGAAATTTATTCTTAATCCCTTCAGTCAGGAACCTGGGTCACGACTCTACAAAACTGGAGATCTCGCTGTTTATTTGCCAGATGGTAACCTCAAGTTCCTTGGTCGAATTGACTACCAAGTTAAGATTCGTGGTTTCCGAGTGGAGTTGGGGGCAGTTGAGGCAGTTCTGAATCAACATCGAGGGGTAAAAGAGGCTGTAGTTATTGCTAAAGAAGATGCGTCTGGGAGTAAACGCCTGATTGCATATTTGGTTCCCAAAACGCACAACGATGAGATGGATCTCTTAACACCAGTAGATCGGGACAATACTCAACAAGTTCATCATTGGCAAAAGATTTGGAACGCCACCTACAGTAAGTCCATTGAGGATTTTGCCGGCTGGAATGATAGTTTTACAAATTTATCCATGCCAGCAGATGAAGTGTGTGAATGGGCTGACCTCACCGTTGAACGGATTCTTTCTTTACGTCCTCAACGGGTCTTAGAGATTGGATGTGGCAAAGGGCTACTCCTGTCTCGCATTGCCCCTCACTGCAGTCACTACTTCGGTATGGATCTCTCCGCAGAAGCTATCTGCCATATTAAACAGCAGTTAAAGAATAGTAAGCAGGATTGGTCACATGTAACAGTATGCCAGGGAGCTGCTCATGAGCTTCAGGGATTAGAACCCGCAAGCTTTGACACGGTGGTCCTCAACTCGGTTATTCAGTACTTCCCAAGCGTAGATTATCTGGTGCAGGTTCTAGAGAAGATTGTGAAGTTAGTCCTTCCGGGAGGACAGATTTTCATCGGTGACGTTCGTAGCTTACCCTTACTAGAAACTTTTCATACTGGGGTTCAACTCAATCTGGCTCCTACTTCTCTAAAGAGCGATCAACTCCAGCAGCGCATCCGGGAACGGATTTTCCACGACAGAGAACTAGTACTTCATCCAGACTTCTTCTCTGCCCTGAAGCACCATATCCCTGGTATTAGCCATGTTCAAACCTTACTTAAGCGGGGTCAATTTCAAAACGAACTCATTCGGTTTCGCTCAGATGTTGTCCTTCATTTGGAAACTCAGGTCTGTCCAGATACTGAGCCTTTATGCTGGGATTGGCAACAACAGGATCTATCGCTGCCGGAAATTTGCCAATTTATTCAGGAGAAAAAGCCAAAAACTCTGAAGATTACCAATGTACCTGATGCGCGAGTTTTCTTAGAGGTCAAGGCAGTGGAACTGTTGGCAAGTTCCGACAAACCGGAAACTGTAGGAGCGTTACGATCCGCCCTGAGACATACAGAACAAACTGGGGTACATCCTGAGGACTTCTGGAGTATCAGCCAAGATCTACCCTACAGAGTCTACATAACTTGGTCTGAGTTAAAGACTCCTGGTACTTATGATGTGGTTCTGCAACACCAATCGCAGGGAACAGACCAAAAGGATATTCTTTTCCTACCGTCGCAACCATTGGCGTTGAAACCTTTGAGTGCCTACGCTAATAATCCTCTACAAGTAAACGAGAAAAGTAACTTGGTTCAAGAGCTACGTACATACCTGAGGGAAAAGCTACCTGACTATATGGTTCCTTCAGCGTTTGTGGTGATGGAAAATCTACCCCTGACACTGAATGGGAAGATTGATAGGCGATCGCTGCCTGAACCCAAGAAAGAGCGACCGATTTTAACAGAGGTATACGTCGCACCAGACACGTTGCTGGAAAAGCAGATCGCTGAAATTTGGTCTGAGGTTTTAGGTGTTGAACAAGTGGGAATTTTTGATAACTTCTTTGATCTTGGAGGAAATTCTCTATTGATAGCCCAGATACTTGCTCAAGTAGAAGAGACGATTCAAGTAGAGTTACCCTTGTTCTACCTTCTTAGAGAGCCAACAATAGCTGGATTAATCAAAGCAATTGATGTTGTCCAACGCCAAGGTTCTGCTTTTTCCGTTGAGGAAGAAACTCAGGTAGATTTTCGGGCTGAAGCTGTCTTAGACCCAACGATTCGCCCTGAAGTGGTGTTTGTTGAACCCACGAATGAGCCAAAGCATATCTTTTTAACTGGAGTCACGGGTTTTCTCGGTGCCTTCCTACTGAATGAACTTTTGCAACAAACTCAGGCAGATGTTTACTGCCTTGTTCGTGCCTCTGATATTGAAGAGGGTCAGCAGAAAATTCAAATTAATCTAGAGCGTTATCTGCTTTGGAGTGACAAGTTAAGTTCTAGGGTGATTCCGATTTTAGGGGATTTATCACAGCCTTTATTGGGATTAACTAGCGAACAGTTCCGAGTATTGGCAAGTTCGCTCGACTTGATTTATCACAGTGGGGCGTTCGTGAATCTTATTTACCCGTATGCGGCGCTACGGAGTACAAATGTATTAGGAACCCAGGAAATTCTGAGATTAGCTGGCAAAGGCAAAGTTACCCCTGTTCATTTTATCTCAACGATTGATGTATTAAACCCTATGATTTTTCTGAATAAAAAGGTTATCCAGGAAGATGAGCACCTTGACTTTGAGTACCCTCAAGATCTGATCAAGGGTTATACCCAAACTAAATGGGTGGCGGAGAAGCTAGTAAGGGCAGCCCAGTTGAGAGGAATCCCCACTTGTATCTACAGACCAGGAATGTTGACAGGTGATAGTCAAACTGGTGTTTCTCAAACGAACGACCTGATGTGCAGAATTATCAAGGGCATAATTCAGCTAGGATCGGCGCCCGATCTGGATCGATGGGTCAATATGACTCCAATAGATTATGCCAGTAAAGCAATTGTTCATCTATCAAGACAGCGAGAATCTTTGGGGAAAACCTTCAATATTGTCAGCGATCGCCCATTGCCATGGAGCAAACTTGTGAGTGAGATCCGCAGCTTCGGCTACCCAATTCAACTGCTGCCCCATGATAAATGGCAAGCAGAACTGTATAACTCCCAAGAAAATGTTTTAAGTCCATTGCTATCGCTGTTTACCGAGAAGATTTCTAAGACCCAAATGACCTATCTGGAAACCTTCTTGCTGACATCTCAAATATCTGAGTGCCAAAATACCCTCAATTATCTCGCAGAAAATTCAATTGTTTGTCCACCTATTGATGCCAAGCTTCTCAATGCCTACTTTTCGTATTTTACTCGAAGTGGCTTTCTCAACTGGAGTTAGTAGATCCTGGCAAGTGTAAGTTTACGCGTTGCCTGTCAAGTGTTATTTATCAACTTCAACGGGGAATAATTAACTATAAGCACTTAACCGATGCCACCCAAGCGAAATCAGCAAATGATTCAGACCATGCAAAGCCACGTAAATAAGTCCATTGGTTCAAAACTATTTTTATATGTATTAGGTGGCGCTTTAGTGGGATTAGGCAGCATGTCCTACTTCTTCTATAAAGCACTGGAATATCGGGCTAAGAAAGAAATAGAAGCTAATCTCAGCACAGAAGTCAAGTCAGTTGAAGGAAAGCTTGCTACAGCAGAACAATCAATGCAGAGTTTAGTTGCAGCAGTCAAAACCCTGAATAGTATTGGCAACAAAGATTCAGATGACTATAAAAAAATGGTTTTTGAAATTCTTCAGAAACGTTCGTCCCTAACGATGGGGGTTGGCTTTGGTCAGGCTCCCTACAAAATTATACCAAACCGTCGATTGTATTGGCCCTACTTCTTCGTAGACCAGAAGATCCCGGGACAGGTGGGTAAAGTCCTACCAGCTCCTTACAAAAACATTCGGCAGACGGATGTGTGTGAGCTTGATCGTAAATGTCTTGAACAAAACTATTACACACTACCTGTAGCAGAGGGAAAAACCATCTGGTTGGAGCCTTATGAATGGGCAAAAATCACCTTAACAACCTCTACATCTCCCATCCTTAATAAGAGAAACAAGCTAATTGGTGTTGTTGGATTAGATATCAATGTGACGGCTCTCACAGAGGAAGTCAAAGCGCCTGTAACTTGGGGAGGAGGTTACTTTGCAATTATAAGTGCGAAAGGCAATCTGCTAGCTTATCCTCCCGACCCAAAAAAAGCTAAGTCACTAGCAACATATAAGGATATACCCAATCTTAGGAATGTATGGCAGCAGATTGAAACTGATGACGACGGATTTGTTCAAGCAGAAGGCAAATACTGGATATTTCAACGGGTAAAGGGAACAAACTGGTTGATGCTGGCAGTGGTGCCCCAGTCGGTTGTGTTAGCTCCAGTATTATCCATTACAGTGGGAGGTGCATCGGGTGCTGGTTTGGTGTTAGCGTTAGTCATCATTTTGTTTATCCGCCAACTCAATCACCGCTTGAAACCGATTCTTAATGAATGCCATAAACTCGCAGAAGCGGACTTGCAGAGGGCAGTTCGTTTGGGTCAAGCTGCCAAGGTAATTGCTCATAACAAGCATCAGCAAATATTGAAAATGAATGATGGGGATGAACTAGAAGTTCTGGCACAATCTTTTAACCAGATGGCAGTTCAATTAAAAGAGTCCTTCGAGGAGTTAGAACTCCGAGTTGAGGAACGCACAGTTGAACTTAAGGAAGCCAAAGAAGTCGCTGATAGTGCTAACAGAGCTAAGAGTGAATTTCTTGCCAACATGAGCCATGAACTACGCACACCCCTCAACGGGATCTTAGGCTATGCCCAAGTCCTCCAAGGCTCAAAAAATCTGACAGAGAAACAACACAAAGGCGTTAATACTATTAACCAATGTGGCTCACACCTCCTGACTCTAATTAACGATATTCTTGACCTTTCCAAAATCGAAGCCCGGAAAATGGAACTGTATTCTACCAGTTTTCATTTTCCTGTTTTTCTCCAGTCTGTTGCTGAGATTTGTCAAATTAAAGCTGAGCAAAAGGATATTAACTTTGTTTATGAATTTGATGAGCGACTGCCAATAGGCATCCAGACTGATGAAAAACGTTTGCGGCAGGTTTTGATTAATTTACTGGGCAACGCCATTAAGTTTACCGAAAATGGGGACGTGACTTTCAAAGTAAAGGTAATGGCAACGGATGATTTAACGGATGTCACGGATAATTTACTTGCTACATCCGTTACATCCGCTACAACATCCGTTGCCAAGATTGGCTCCCAAGTAGAAGATACTGGTGTGGGAATGACCAAAGTAAAGGTAATGGCAACGGATGATTTAACGGATGTAACGGATAATTCATTTGCTACATCCGTTACATCCGCTACAACATCCGTTGCCAAGATTCGCTTTCAAGTAGAAGATACTGGTGTGGGAATGACCAGTGAGCAATTAAAGAAAATATTTCTACCCTTTGAACAGGTAGGCAACAGCAAAAAGCAAACAGAAGGCACCGGATTGGGGTTAGCTATTAGCCAGAAAATTGTTAATATGATGGGCGGCACTATAGAAGTGCAAAGCCAAGCGGGAAAGGGTAGTATCTTTTGGTTTGATGTAGAAATCCCTGAAGCAACAGAATGGGTAGAGACATCTAAAGTTATTCAACAAAGGGCAATTGTCGGTTTTCATGGGGAAAAACGAAAAATTATGGTGGTAGATGATCGTTGGGAAAATCGCTCCGTAATTGTTAACTTTCTGGAACCTATTGGCTTTGAAGTTGCACAGGCAGAGGATGGTCAAGAGGGTTTAGTAAAAGTTGTTGATTTTAGACCTGACCTGATTGTCACTGATATTGTCATGCCGATGATGGACGGATTTGAGATGATGAAGCGTCTGCGAAATTCCCCAGAGTGGAAACATTTGAAGATCGTTGTCTCATCAGCCAGTGTGTTTGACACTGATAAGCAGAAGAGTTTAGATGCAGGCGGTGATGACTTCCTTCCTAAGCCTGTGCAAGCGTCTGAGTTGCTAGAAAAGTTACAGATGCATCTAGAACTAGAATGGATTTATGAAGAAAATTCCTCATCATTGCCAACGGTAAAAGAAACGGTAAAAGAAATATTACCTCCCCCGGCAGAGGAACTGGCGCAATTGTACCAACTGGCTTTGAAAGGTCGGATCAAAGACCTGCAAAAGCAATTAGAGCAACTAGAAAAAATGGATGATAAATTTACCCCATTCACTCAAGAAGTTCAAAAATTAGCTCAAAGTTTTCAAATAGAAAAAATTAAAAGTTTCATTGATAAATATCTCAATTCTAATGAAATTACAATTTATCATGGTTAATATCTCACAATTTATCTCAACAATTTTAAAATAAGTATGATGCATAACTCACATACAAATTTAATCTTAATCGTCGATGATACTCCTACTAACTTAGAAGTACTCTCAGAAGCTTTAACAGATGCTGGATATGATATTGCAGTTGCAATCAGTGGTGAAAGTGCTATCAAACAGGTCGAATACGAGCCACCCGATCTCATCTTGTTGGATGTAATGATGCCGGGAATTAACGGATTTGAAACCTGCCAACGACTGAAGGCTAACCCTAGAACAAAAGATATACCAGTGATTTTCATGACTGCACTTAGTGACACAGTGGATAAGGTCAAAGGTTTTTCTGTGGGTGCTGTGGATTACATCAGTAAGCCGTTTCAGCAAGTGGAGGTGCTAGCCCGTATCCAGATCCATGTGCAGATGCAAAGCATGAGATCCGCAGTTGAGGAGCAGAACATGCGTCTGAAACAAGAAATCGAAGAACGCACTGCTGCACAAGCTGCTTTACAGAAGCTTACTCAGGATTTAGAGCAGAGGGTAGTAGAACGGACAAAGGAACTGTCCCAGTCGCTGCAAGATCTGCAACAGGCTCAAGTTAAGCTTGTGCAGGCAGAAAAATTAGCCACGCTGGGTCAGTTGGTGGCGGGGATCGCTCACGAAATTAACAATCCAGTCAATTTTATATACGCTAATCTTCATCATGCTAATCACTATATTCAGGACTTGCTAGAACTGATGAAACTGTATCAGACCCAGTTTCCTCATTCCACCCCGGAGATTGAAAAAAAATTACAGGAAATTGACCTAGAGTTTGTGATCGAGGATCTGCCCAAAGTCTTCTGCTCAATGGTAGTTGGATCTGAACGCATTGGCGATATCGTCACTTCCCTCCGCACCTTCTCCCGCCATGACGAAGCTGAAGTTAAACGCGTAGATATTCACGAGGGTATCGACAGTACGCTGACGATTCTCGACCATCGCCTGAAAGCAAAACCAGAGCAGCCGGCGATTCAGGTGATCAAAAAATATGGGAATTTGCCTCAAGTTGAGTGCTTTGCAGGAAAGATCAACCAAGTGTTTATGAATATTCTCACCAATGCGATTGACGCTCTCGAAGAGTCATTCGTCATTAGGCGTTACTGCGTTGCAGGTATCCCCCCCGTTGAAGCAAGTGGCGTTCATTTATCATTGGTAGAGGACTTTGGACAAATCACTTCCCCGACAATTTGGATTCACACAGAGGTGTTGGGATCTGATCGCGTCGCCATTCGGATTGCTGACAATGGTCCAGGGATAACAGAGGAAGTTCAAAAACGGATGTTTGATCCCTTCTTCACGACTAAACCTGCGGGTAAAGGGACAGGGTTGGGGATGTCGATTAGCTATCAAGTTGTGACTGAAATACACAATGGCTCATTGTACTGTACCTCAAGCCCAGGGAATGGGGCAGAGTTTGTTATTGAGATTCCAATTCAGCAGCTAACGTTATCCGATCGGGTGAACGCTGGCAAACTGGCAACCATCTCAAACAATCGGGTGTTTGAGCAGTAACAGAGATAGGACTTACGCACTCAAGCCCGAAACCTTGATCGGAACTAGCCTCACATCTTGCACCTACACCCTATAAGGGTGAGGCTATACAAACAAAGCCTGCCTACGCAGGCTAATAACCTTTATTTTGCGTTTTTTTGAAAAAAAAATATATGTTTATTAAAAACGCCTACTTTCAGTATTAACACTTTGGTGCAAGATATGAGCCTCGCGCCTAGCGGACTAGGCCGAAGCGTGACATATGGAAGAAACACAATTCATTCCTTCCTCCCCCACTCCCC
>CAXTSI010000119.1:0-18847 GCA_964246695.1 uncultured bacterium | reverse complement strand
TCTCACCCTCAACTAGTTCTTCATTAGACATTTTGTTGATAGCTTTGTTGTAGGGGGTTAGTTTGTTGGTGCGAGTTTTAGGCTTGTCGTTTTCGTTAAACAGTGCCTCAGTCAGAGAATTGCAAACCGCTTTAATTTCTTCAGGGGTGCGGAGTTGACGTATCTTTTCTAAGTATTCCAGAGGGGTCATTACGGCGTGTAGGGTGGCTTGCATCTAGTTCTTTCCTTTGGCTATCTAGTTATAGATTAGCACAACTAGTTATCATTTTTCCAGAAATAGTTATAAGTTTTTGGTAAAGGTATAACTAGTACGAGCGCCTACCTCTGGCATAACCTTTATGTCAGTTAACCACCATTTGACGATATTTTTATCTAGATGTGTGGTTAGAGCCTATATGACGACATTTTTACAAAGTGGTGCTTACGCATAACTTTAAACGCTACTTGCAAACTTTAAATGTGTAGTACAACTCCTAACCCTTACTGTGCGGCTGTTTAACCCCGATGTCGTCAAATCCATATTTCCCGACTTCCATACTCCAAAATTTAAGGGGTGAAAAGTTTGAATGTCTAGTTCATACTTCAATTTGCACGTATCTTTACTGAAACTCTATATTTAATGTTTAATTGAAATTATGTATTTTCTCTGTTGCTTTAATCAATTTGGAATAGCTACAACAAAATAAATTACTTGTTGTTACATGGTGCAAACAACCCCGAAAACTGTTTTTAATCCATCAGGAACAGAACACAGTGATTCTGATAGCTCAATAGTTTCTGTATCTCCTACATTGCCTTTTTATGTAGAAGTTCGTACTAGTGCTTTGATTAATTTTCTACTAAAAGTTTATAATGTTAGCAATAGAGACTCAGTTCAAAAATGGCTAAATATTAGACTTAAAACAGGCTTCCATTTTGAGATAAACGAACATTTGCATTTTGCTTTTGCAGATCAACGAGATGGTAAAGGTACGTACTATTGGTGGACTATTTATTATGACGAGTTTGAAAGAAAAAGAATATTTGATAATATTAAAATTGAGGAAAATTCTGTCAAAACCAGATTTGAAAATAACCGCGTCAAGGAAGACCTTTTATGGAATGGGTTAACATTTCGCTCACAAACAGAAAAGAAAATTGCTAAAGTTTTGTTTACGAAAAATATTATCTTTTTTGCTAACATAAATGGTTTTATGGCTTTAAATGGGTTAGCTGTTACTAATCATGATAATAAACTTAGAGAAAAAGCTGAAGTTGATTTTTTAGTTTTTCATAATCAAAAATGCATGATTCTGGAAATTGATGGAGTGTTTCATAACGGAAATTATCAAAAAAATTGGGATTGCAAGAGAGACAGGATATTTTTACGTCAAGGTATTTCTACAGTTAGATTTTCAGCAGAGCAATGCTTTGAAAATCCCTCAGCAGTTGTTGAAGAGTTTTTAGAGTTATTTAATAGTAAATAATTTTTTTGACTACTATTAAACTCTGACATGTTACTAATCGGTTCATCACAAATATCCTTGAAAATTTATTTACATTCTTCTGTTAACTTCATTTGACAAATCATTTTTACTTTTACTCATATGTTCCCTTACCTTAAACGATTAGCAAATAAATACCCCGAATATCCAACTCGCTTTAATAAAGACACTCTTACTAAGGACGGGGAACCGTGTATATCTCCTTCCGCTACTACACCTAAAGCCTTAGTAGCGCCAAGAGGAGTAATTTTTTTACTTACTGAATCCCCGCAAGGGGATTGAAACTAGGTTTTACTTCAGCATTAGTCACAGGTGAAAGCATAGCCAAACTTGCAGCCGCACCTAACACCTGTTCATCACTCACCTCTAGGTATCGTTGCAGTTGTTCGAGGTTTCTATGTCCGCTAAGTTCTTGGATAACCCTTAATGATATTCCCGCATTTGACATCTGTGTGAGCGCGGTTCTACGGAAACTATGGGTACTTACCCCTTCCACCCCTACTTGTTGGCAAGCTTGCCTTAAAATTCTAGCTGCTGAGTCCTCGCTAATATGCCCGTTGCTACGACCGGGAAATAAATACTCACTACTTGCCAATGGGTAATAGTCAGCTAGCAGTCGCCTCAAATCTTCAATGACTGGTATGGAGCGCGTCGCCAGTTTCCCTTTAGTATTGCTCTTGCGGATAATCAGTCTAGGTCTTACTTGTCCTTTAGCGGTGTAGATGTCCTGGGTTAACAGAGTGCAGCACTCACGTATTCTGGTAGCGGTAAACAGGCAGACAGCAAACAAAGTCTTATCACGCTCGTTTTTTAATTCTTGAAAAACTTGCTGTATCTCCTCTTGAGTCAGAACCTTGGCGCGTCCGTGCCTGTTTATTTTCATAGCCTGTATCCCTTTGCTGTGATCCACAGGCTACAACTTTTCAGTACAATTTAAGCCTCCTCTATAACTTCACCCTGCGCTAATTCATAATTTATCGTGTTGAATCCGATCTGCTATTGAACTTAGAACACGCGCCAATTGATATCCTTTAAGTTTAGGTAAAAGACTGAAAATCACTACCTCGCTATCTTCTGGTGATTTTGATAAAAACTCACCTGTAGGTAAACTTACACTTCCATCAATAAGGAGTTTCCAGCTTTCCACAAGTACTTCATGTATTACATCATCAGCGCTCTTCGTTGCTTGCTCTTGATTACCCATAATTTTTATACCCTCTTCTAGTTTGGCTATAGCCTCATGGCACTTGTGCCAAGTTTGATAATAATCCCATGATGGATCTGGAGTGGGCTTTGATTCAGATGTCAAAATGGTACATCCTTATTTGTAAATAGACAGATAGTACACCAGTACCAAGTGTAGGCATACTTAAATTCTCCCTCACCATTGCCGTAGGGATTGGGAGCAGATGATTCAGTTTTGATATCAGAGCTTTGTAGTCGGTTGTTGCACTGTGGACAATTGGTCACGCATTACCTCGACCATTGCCTGTTTGGCGCTCAAGGTACTGCCATATTCTTTGTATCTCAGATTGCCATGTTTGGCGATCAATGGCTGCTTGTTGGCGGTCTTCTGCTGCTTGGGCTGTTAGGCTATCAATATTTTGAGATGAGCGATTAACAGCAATAGTCAAATTGTCAACAGTATTGTTCAATCGATTAACATTTTCAGTCAGTTGACTGATATTCGACACTAGGACATCAATAGTGTCACTTTGTGCTAGTACCGATTCACTTACATTTGCGATCGCTTCATCATGTCGTTGGACATTTTGGATTGTAAGCTCAGCAAATCGTCCTAGTGCTGCCTCAAGTCTGTCTAACCTGTTATTAGGGTTTTCCGGTATTTGAGTCATAATTGTTTCTCTTGTTCCGATATCCAATTAACGATAAGAGTTGTAATTACTTCACTCTGCTCAAGCTCTAATCGAGCTAACAGAGATTTAAATTTTACAGACACATCTTTAGGTACGTAGGCAGTCATTTGATTAAAGTTCGGATTTTTGCTCTTCGCAACCATTCCTCTTTAAATTGCTAGCGTGTTAAGTTGTTAACATTTTACTTCAAACACTTAACTTTTACAAATAGCGTTTTAAGTTGTTGACAACCTAACAACTTAGCTGTTATGGTTGAGATGTGGCGAAAAAACAAATCGCCCACCAGGCAGAAAATCAACTAAGTTTACAAACACATCTTATATGTATGCAATCGAATCAAGCAGAACAGTCCCGCTGTCTGTGTCTGACACTCACGAGGATTTTTATTGGGACGCTCAGTTAGTATCGGAAATTGAAGCATTAGACCCAAAAATCACCTATTCTAAAACCCATCTAGCACGACTCTGGGGCTTTAACCGCAACACTTTGCGGCGATGGGTCGAGGTTGCAACAGAGGCTAACACTCCTGGGTTCAATCGAGCTTTCGACCAAGTAATCAAGCTTGCGGACTGTCCACATTGTCAGTCAGAAATTAAACTCAATGACCTGCAATACCTACACCTTAAGCGTAATTGGTTGCTTGAATGCCCTAACTGTGGGGTAGGTTTCAAAGCTGAACCGCGACTCAAAGAAATAAGCAACATAAATATGAAACTCCCCGGACGCTACGCACAAGTTTTGAGAATTGTTGGTTGGCTGATTGGTAATTACGGTATAGAGCAAACCAAAAAAATTCTCTCTGATTCCCAGTGCGAGCGCGATAAACAAATCCGTCAGGCAATCCGTAAATTACTCATCACAGGACTTTGAAATCATGGAAATGCATTACGACTACAGAGATTTAGGTTACGGTATTCTACTTACAAATCCAGAAGGTAAAAATACTCTACTACAAGGTGACGACGCTGAAAACCTTTTATTTGAGATTAGGCAAATTTATAAACTTTGGGAAAGTGGTAATCCTAATCCTAATCTTTTTACCAATCCCATAGACCATTTAAACAATCTCTTAGAAGTTTATTTTTTATAAACTACCAATTGAAAGGAATTGAACAATGAACTACTCAACCATTGCTGAAATCGCTGACGCTACTAACAAAGATACCGCTAACTTACTAGCAGATATTAAAGGTATTTTTGGTGACGATTTCCCACAGGTACATAACTGGAATGCTGACACTAAGTTGCCTGACGACACTATCACCTATCGGATTCTGGAACTGTATAACCTCAAAAACGAGGTGAATGCTCAACTCCCAAAGGGCGAATTAACCACACTCCCTGAGATGATGTTATCCCACTCAGAATCGCAAAATTATGCGGTAACTCAACTAGTACAAAGCCTACGTCTATCCCTCGCTGATTACTTTGGAGTTGCTCTGACTCAGGGTGTGATTGCAAGTTACAACGCTGGTAAGAGTCAAGCCTTAGAAACGCTCCAGAATCTTGTAGAAAGCGACTTGAAAGACATTGATGCATCTATGCAAGAGTGCCTTAACAGTCTAACCACGGACATTAAACAGAGCTATCAAAAGGGGGAAGAGATCCGGGGAAAATTGGCAGTGATGACTTATCAGCGATCAGTAAACTCGCAGGCGTTACAGTCGAATCTATCAAATCTAATAAACGGCTTGAAGCGCTAGTAGTTACTCAAACAGTTGCCCTAATTGTAGTTATAAGTTTCATTTTCACAATTACAGTTAGGGCGATTACTTCCAAACAAAATAATTCACAAATACAACAGCAAAGCAATGCAACAATCTTTAATCGAGTTAATAGCTGAAGCCCAAGCGATACTTGATAAAATCGCTGCTCATGATGACTTTGCGAAACTTTTAGAGACAGAGGCTTGGGATGATCCAGCCATCACCCTAAACGATGCTAGCCAAGCTTTAGAAGACCTACAGAAAGCTCATGAAAATTCAGTTACCGTTGTTTGGGAGGAAATTAAAGAACCGTCAAAACTTCAAGAATTAACAAAATAATTTAGTAATATGCGGCTCTATTGCCATGTGTGCGGTAAAGTGCAGGCTTTTATCACCACTTCATCTAACAGCATTGCTTGCCAAAAATGCAACCATCAACAATCAGTAAACGATATGGCTACTCGCAAAGAAAATGGCTCTCTAACTGGATCGACCAGATATAAAAAAGAAGCGGAAGCTAAAAAAGCTAATAGTGTAGGAACTAAAGCGAAGCAGTTAGCTGAATCAGCTACTGAAGCACTCAGTCAAACGTCTAAAGTAGTTCCTAATGTCGCTAGCGCTGTTACTACGCAAACCTCCGCAGCATCAAGTGTATCTACTGGATCTAATCAAACTTTGGCATCTTCAAGTCTGCAACGTGCAACTGACCCATATGGAGGATTAACAATTCCTGTTGTGGACTTCAATGGGATGATGCCTTCTGATTTACTCAATCCGCAAATTCAACTACAAGCGACTGAGGAACAGTTGACAACTGGACTAGCTAATTATGCTGGAGCAACTCGCGCTCAGCATTTGATGCAAGCAGGCTTTAAATATATTGAGGAAGTTGGCAAGACCAAACAACAATTCCACAAGGCTGAAGCCTCAATTATTAAAGCGGCGACTGAGGGTGTCAAAGTTCAGCAAGAGGTAGTTAGATTTGACCGCCAAAATATTGAATTGAGCATCGACTACGAAAAACTTGCTCAAACGGATGAAAAGCTCAAACAAGAGCAGATTATCACTAACGCTACTCGAACTGAAACAGGGCTTTTAATTCAAAAGATTGCGGCAACAGAACGGAAAAAAGCCGCTGAAATTCAAAGCATAGATGCTCAGACGCAAGATATTATTCAACGTTACTTAAAAACCACTATCAGTGGTGTAGCTTAATCTCAAAAATAAAGGTGGGTGTTAGAAGCCCACCAATCACCAAAAAATGACACTTGTAATTATGTCACTAGATTCCATCAAAAACAATCTTTTCCTTACTTCCTTCGGCATTGGTATCGCTTCCACAATTGCTATGTTGAACCCTAGTCAGGGGTTTAAATATCTAGGAGCGTTCGCTGTTGGAACTTCTGCTACAGGTGTTGTCTTGAGCGAGTTGTTAACTGGATTGTGCCACGGGGAAGTTAATGCAGAAAAGGCAAAATTAGAACTGTTACTGAAAGAAAAAGACGCTCGGATACGTGGTCTAGACCGTGACTATAACAGTCTTACTAACCGCTATAAACAACTTGAACCATTTACCAAACAAGTACAAGACGACCTTGAAAATAACCGTAATACTGTTCTACAGCGTGAGACTCAAATAGCTTTGTTGAAAGGCGAAATCAATCAGTTAGAGAAGCAACTCACTGATGTATTTAAGTTCAATATGACTGAAGCTCACAAAATTGTGCGTAACACCTATAACAAAAGTGTCAAAAAACTTGAAGCCCAAGTAAACGCATTGTTCCGCAATCATACAGACTGTCAAGAAAAATTAAATGATGTGCTGATTGAAGTCGATGCAATGCGAGGGAGATTCAGCCAAAAACTTAAGGACTACGAACAACTAAAAGACTTTGATGAACTGCTTGATGTGGGCTTACAACTCCAAGAATTAATTATTGATAAATGCATCGACCTCAGAGTAAAAGCTCAAACCATAGTGATTAGACATCTAGAAACGATTGTTAAAGATGCTGTGCCATATTCAGACTTCGAGACTTACATTACCGATTTGCAAAATAAAGCAGGTGAGGAACTCCATAACCTCCACCAACAACGCGAAAAAGATGTGCAGGCGATCGCACAAGAATGGGTACTCGCTAATGAAGGTCACAAACAAAAGTACAACACTAACTTTGCTGAGTTATTGGAAGATGCTAAGAAAGCACTTGCTAGATTACAACAGATAGAGTCTGAGGTAGCGGAACTCAGAAAACCACTTAAGTTTTTTGGTGAGAGTACCTACGCTAACGCAGGCAACGCTATCAGCCAATATTTTTATAACCGCTATGGTTATAAACTTGATGGAATTAACTGGGAAGAAACTGAAACCGGATACAAAATTACCTACGCTATTCGTAGTAATCCAGGACTGAGTGAGACTGAACTTTACGCCGATAACTCGCGGGAACAACTAGCTAGTTTTACTAATGCACTTAAAGGAACATTGCCAGAGTTTGAATTCAATTACCAGAACTGCTCAGTAGTCTTGTCGGTTGTTTTGCGACGTGCGGTCAAGAAAGACAGTTCAGGTGCTGACATTGATAAAATCTGGGTTCCTGCCAGCAAGTTTGAAAGTTACGTCCGTCGTTGGGAGCGCGTGAGGATAACGGCTGGCTCAACTGGTGGTAAGTCACCTACGGCTAAGAATCTTGCACTGGCTATTATGACTCGTCGTAATGGTGAAGGTGAAATTAGACTTTATGACCCTCAACACGGCTCTAAAAAAGATTATTGGGATATGCCTAAAGCTGGTACAAGTCACGAGGATAATGTTACTGCTATGAATGAATTGTGCGAAGAATTGGATAGACGCTCAAAGACATCTAGTGAACATACGTTCATTCTTTACATCTTTGATGAGATAGATTCTACTATTGCTCAGGAGCGTGAAAATGCTGGTTACTACTACTTCAAAGACAGGGTAACTTACTCACTTAAACAGGGGTCACATCAAAATTTAGGCGTTATTTACATTGGGCAGGCTTGTGATGCCAGCACAATTCCAGGGATGTCATGGAGCGATTGGAATAATGCTGTACAGGTACATATAGGGGCAAATGCAGGAGTGTGGCTAGATAAGGCTAAGACAATCACCTCAGAGGATAAAACCAGGCTTCTAGAGCAATATGGCAAGATTCAGGAATACTGCGATCGTAAGAATGAGGAACTAGGTCTAGATATCTTCACTGATGCCACAGCTTATCGGTTTGCCTTGGCAGTACCGCTCACAGGGTTACCAAAGTTCATCCAACTGCCTGATTTTGATTCTTACGATTACTACGAGGTAATGGGTTCCCAGACAAAGGGTGAGGAGATCATAACGCCTAAGTTTGAAGAAATCATCCCCGAAATATCTTGCCCTCATTGCGGTTCAACTAACACCGTAAAGAATGGAAAACATCGCGATGGTAGACAGTTTTACTCGTGTTCAGACTGTGATGGAAAACCCACAAAATTTCTTGCAGACGGTTCTCTTAACAGTAACGCAGAAAAAATTGACTAGTAAATGAGTGTGCGATAGCTGTGCGATGGCTGTGCGCTGTCGCACAACAATGGTTGAAAGCCTGATTATAGCGTGTGCGATTTTTGTGCGATTTGTCCCTTTAGGGGGGTAGAGGGTTTATCGCACAACACAAAGTAATTAATAGTAGTTGAAATTCAATAGGTCAATATCAGGCGATTAATCTTTTTCAAGTTGATGTTAGTAAATGCAGGGAATCTCGATTATGACTTACCAAAGACAGTGGGTTGAACGTAATGACAATGTTCCAGGGTGGGTGTACTTAATGGAGGCTGAAGGCTATCACGGGCTGATTCCCGGTTGCTTCCTCCGTAGAGTGAAAATCGGATTGAGCCGGAACCCCCAGAAGCGCTTAGACGACTTCCACAGCAATCAGCCGCCGTGCAATATTCGGATAATCCGCACAATCTTTGTGGAGGATATGAAGAAAGTTGAAGACGAGTTACACGAACAGTTCAAGCATTCTTCGGTTACGCTCCACCGTTCTAGAGAGTGGTTTGACCTAGATCCGTTACAGTTCTGGCAAGTCCAGCAAGCTTTTAATCGCTACGAAAAACCACGTTTTAGCTTTGCTCTCAACTTGCCTTCAAGATTAGTTGTAGCCAGCACAATTGGGTTACTAGGTGCTAGTTTACTCCTACATAGTGCCTCGTCATCACTTACGCCTGTAAAAGTCATCCCTACAGCACAATCTGAAACCCTTATACAGTCTAAAGTGTTGCAGAAAAATAAATACACCACAGGCAGAAAAAATTTTGCATCTTAGTGAAATTACGTATAAATAAAAATTTTATGAGACATCATGAAAAAGGTAATGTTTTGGACTATCGGGGATGTGATCGTGAGTTGTGCCGAACCCTCAAAAACTTGGATTGTAACTGCTACTTGGGAAAAATCGAATCGCGACAGGTGGGTGAAAATCGAAGACCCGCTACTCAGTAAGCAATCTATCGAGGGGAGAGAAGAATTTATTCAAAGTTTGGGCTTTGTCGGGTACAGAGACAGTACTAATTCTGATTAAATTAGCCTAGTGGTGGTTTATGAGTTACAACCATCTAAAATTAGCTTCACGATTGGAAGTTCTAGCTAGCACCACCACCAAGAACCAAAAGCTTGAGATTATAAATTAAGTTAGACTTCACTAAAGTTAAAAATGATTAAGACATTGAGCAAGAAGAAAACCCAAAGTCAAACCCCCTGCGCTCCTGTAAAAACTGAGGACGCATTGGAAGCTATGAAAGTAATGATTGAGGTGCAAAATTGGCAAGGTTACCTGCATTTTCGCCGTATATACTTTACTCAGGGTGGAACGCAGAGCGCTATAACCGCAATGATTAAGTCGTTATCAGATGAGTTGCAGTTGGTCTATGGTAGGTATTTTCAGTCGCACAAGGAGGTTATTCAGCGAGTAAGAATTGTATTAGATCAGGAAAAAGCGCTTAGACAGGCTCAGGAAGAAGCAAAATGGGATGAAATACGCAAGGTTCGGGAGGCAGAGGAGCGTAGTAAAAGTCGGAAACCTGAGCCTATGCGGAAAGTCAAGACTGAAAAAACTAAAAACTCGTAAGGAACTGAACAATGACTGAATCAAAAATTGGTAACCAAATACAAAAAACAAAAATAGAATATTGTAATCAATACTATGAATCATCTCAAAGTGGATATATAAAGAGCAAAATTTTTATTGGTGTCATTCCTAACTTAGACATTTCGACTATTGTTTATACAGTTATTGAAATCCGAAAAAAATGGTTGTTTAGTCGTTTATGGGTTGAAAGTAAAATAATGTGTAGGAATACAGAAATTCCCCGCCAGTATAAATACACAAAAAAATTAGGAATATTGTTATATAGTATTTTCCGTATCTGTGAAAGGTTTAATACATTGAATATTGTATTTCACTCTGGAAACATTTTCGATTGGTTTCAACAAATCGTAAACGAGTTATCTGTCATTGAAATAATGACGATGATAACCGAACTTCAACCTAAAAAACAAGATATTAAAAAGCCTTTTATTAAATTTGAAAGTAGTCATATTAAAACATTAAAAAATAATGATAACCCATTCAAAAAATACGATTTTGCATTAGGATTAAATACTTTCATAGAAGTAGCTTTAAAAATTAAATGTAATAGTGAAAATGGTGACTTTTACAAAGAATTTTGGTCACCATTCTTAAGTGCCTATTGCGCCTATATACGCGATATAGACAAAAATTATACTGTTGCACACCCAACTACATATTACTTAGACGGTAAATATAAAAAAAGCGATTGCGAGGTAACAAAAGGTAAAGGAACGTCTCCTAACCGTAAAGTCAATGAAGTGAAACTCCCATATATAGGAATGGTTTCTTCATTACCTTGTAATACTAATAAGGTCGAAAATACTACCAGTCATGATATAGATACATTTCAATCAGGAATTCTCTGGTTCGGGAATATTCCAGCAATTCTCTCGTCTGAGGGTAATTCAAGAATTCTTTCGTTTAAGGATATTCATACTGATATTATCCTTGAGCCATTGTCTGATTTACTAGTGGACATAAGTGAACTTGATATTAAATAAGAAAACTAAAAGAAATCCTAATATCATGCGTCTACGTAAATAGTATTGAAAACCCTTCATTTTTAAGTAACTTGGATTACCAGTGAAGCTGGAAATATTACCAGAACTGAGATAGAGGCACTTTAACCGTAAATTATGCGTTTCAAAAACTTCATGCTTTAATCGTCCTCATACGATCGCAAACAAGCGATGGTACAAGGGCTAGAGTTATCAGGTGTGCTAGACGAGTGCCGCAAAAATATAAACTTTTTTGACTAAAAAGCAAAAACGCCTATAGTTGTAGGCGTTCAAAGCGTTTAATTGCAGTTTTTCAATACCGCTTGGTAGCGGCAGCTTTGCTATTTCAAAAAATCACTCATTGTGTGTTTCTAAGTGTTTTTTCAATACCGCCAAGTAGCGGCAGCTTTGCTATGACAAATTCTATCTCAAAATGTCCAAAATGCAAAAGTACAAATTTGATTACCTTGATAGGCGATCGCGTCCCTCACCCGCACTACGGCTCGGTCGAGTGCGGAGACTGCGGCGCGTGGGTGCGGTGGCTACCAAATCCAGCAGTTTCGCAGGAATTTGAGCAACGTAAGCAGATTATAGAAGCGGCACTGGCTAACGGTCTGGTGTCAGGGTGGGAACTTATGTTTTTACGCGAAATTAAAGAGCGAAGGTATCTCAGCGCTAAACAGCGACAGAAATTTGAGCAAATCTGCACCAGGCATCAATTAAAAACCCTGAGCGTCGGCACAGGGTAGATGTTGCTGAATTGCTGCGGTATTGAATGAAGGGCATCTAGGCAACTAGGCAACTAAAGACTGCTGAAACACAACACGCTCTAATGCCGCTAGTCGCGTAAGTACATTTTCCATCGCAGGCTTTTCTAAGTCTTCACCAATGGCAGCTAAGACAGCATTTAAAACAAATTCTGATTGTGTCATTCCTAATTTCTCAGCATACAAGCGTACTTTTTCTAAATCAGTCGAGGATATACGCACGTGCAACATCGTATCTTTTTTCTCAGCCATAACGCTCCGTGTACTACATCTGTATCTCTATTTTATCTATAGCGCATATGTCATGCACAAAGCGATACATTTGTTACTCATCCAAAACTGGCACAGCGTGTCTCAAAGTGTCTCTCTAATAGCGATACTTTAAAAGAGTGAAAGCAAACGGGCAGAAGCCCAAAGGACAAAGAATCATGGCAATTAACATTTCCCGCGCTTCCAAAATCATCACCGACACTGAAGGCTATGTCACAGCAAAACTATTTAGTGTTGTAGAAAAAATTTCGCTAGACCCAAAAGGTAAGGAAATTACACAACTTGAGTGGGTTTTCAAAGTGCCGACCACCAAGAAAGTCGCAGATAAGTATCTATGGACAGGTATCAATGTTAACAGCCAGCGCACCTACTACCCAATTGATGCTAATGGCGTTGTGAGTCCGAACCCAGAATACAACAGACTCACGAAACTGTTACTAGCACTAGGTTTACTCACGGAACAAGAACTTAATAGTGATGACGACATCGACTTAGATATTGAGGAATTAGTAGGGCGTGAGTTCAAATTCAAAGTGATTCCTGACCGTGAAAAACCCGCACTAGGCGACATCGATATCGCAACTATGCAACTTCTTGATGCTGCTTCAGCTTAGTAAGAAATGGGCAAGCGTCAACTTGCCCGACAAGCAAAAAACAAACACCAATCTAACTTTGCAAGGGCTTGATTGGTGTCCATTAATAGGTAGTATAAATGGTTATCAAAGTCAAAAAATCCGCGTCAACACCTAATTCCGAAATTGAATTAAATGCGTTAACTACAGCAATTGTACCATTAAATTTAGGTTCAAAAGTACTATTACCTCATCATTTAGAAGAGTTATTAGCTTCAGGTATTGACAGAGAAATTATTAATTTGAATTTCTTTTCAATCAATGGTGATGCTGTCGTTCAGTTGCTAAATCTCGCCTCTCTTCCAGGTTTTGGTTTCAAGTATGGGTCAGTAATTTACGCTGGTGGCTGGGTATGCGGCTCAATTTTAAAGCCTCATAAACCGCGCACAATTAAGCAAAAAACCGTTAAATACGAAAATCCAATAGGATCTAAAACCACTCCGATCAAGCTTAAATTGCCTGAATCCATTTGGCAGGCGATCGCACGTAAGTACGGTGTCTCCAAAGACGCGAGTGAGGATGGTTGGACATGGGTGGAGAACCACCCACAAATCCCCGTAGTAGTGTGCGAAGGTGTCAAGACAGCCGGGTGCGTCATTTCGCAAACGCTTACTCCTGCGATCGCGCTAGGTGGTCATACACTAGCCTTTGAAAAAAATGGCGATATACGATTTCCTGAGTTTCTGCACCCTGACCGCGAGATTAAGCTGTGTTTCGATAATGATGTTAGTGATACTGTTGCCTCGGCACTAGCAACCACAATTAAAGGTATAGGGTTCCGCATAAATCCTAAAATCAATAACAAAGTTAGCCCAAGAGCCAGATTAAGTATCTGCACATCGCGATACCCAGAAAAAGGAATTGACGATGTTTGGTTAAAACATGGCGGTGGAGCAGTAGATTTGATTCTGAACTCCACTGTACCTTGGAAACAATGGGTAGATACAAGTCATTCTAAACTAGGTGTGGTTCCAGATGTCATATTCAATTCACCAAAATGGCAGACTTGCGAAATTCCTACAGACAATCATTTAATAGCGCTAATTGGAGCAAAAGGCACTGGTAAATCTTGGTTTTTGGAGCAATTAGCACAATTAGCTAAAGCGCAAAATCTACCCATAATCGCGCTTACACACCGAATTCAATTATCCTCTGTACTAGCAGAAAGACTAGGCTTAACCTACATCGATAATTTAGAAGAGAAAAATAGTGATGCGGTTAATATTGCGCTAGTCATTGACTCTTTAGCCAAAATTAACACTAAAAAATTCAAAGGTGCTTATGTTTTTATAGATGAAGTAGTGCAAACACTAGAACATTTTATGATAGGTGAAACTTGCGCGTTTAAGCGTCAAACTATCCTAGAATCACTAAAAAACCTGGCTAAAATTATCATAGAGAATGGCGGTAAATTTGTAATTGCTGATGCCGATTTAAACGGTACAACACTAAGATTTTTTTCTGGTTTATTAGGCGATGAAACACCATATCTTATTCAAAATACTTATTGCGAACCGTCTTACAAATGTTGGTTAAGTAATGGATTTATCGCTACAACACCAAGAGGTAGAGCAATTAAGTGTCCAGCAGATATACTCAGTACCGTAATAGCGAAAGCATTGAATGGTGAGCGAATATTTATCTGTTGCACAGGACAGAAAGAGGAGAGTAAATGGGGTTCAATTACAATAGAAGCACTACTACTACGCTTCGGAATTAAATCTGTCATTCGGATAGATTCAGATACTATCAAAGACCCAAGCCACTTAGCTTTTAAAGCAGCTAACAAAATCAACGAAATCTGCGATAACTATCAAATTATTATTGCCACTCCCACACTAGGTACAGGTGTCTCGATAGAAAATCAGAAAAAATTTGACCTTGTTTGTGGGATTTTCACAGGTGTTGGCTCACCAGATGGCGCAAGGCAGTTCTTGATGCGACTACGTGATAAAAGTGTTGAGCGCTTAATTTATTGTGCTGATAGAGGTCTTGATACTAGATTACTAAATCTTGGCTACAACAATTATAAAGTAGCCGAGAACATTAAAGAATTAGCTGAGTTTCAACAATCAATTCTCGCAGAGCATGACAAAGATTGGAGTGAAGAATACCCAGAAATACGGCACTGTAACACAGCTAGCATGTATTTTAATAACCTCATTGCTGCCAAAAATAGCCAAACAACAAACTTTAAAAATTATGTTAGACAAGGTTTAAAAGATGAAGATGTAGAAGTTGTAGATATATTAGATGCGTCTAAAATTTTTGATTGTGGGGCAATTAATCCACAAGAAATTTATGAGCTATCAGGCGAGCTTTCACTAGAGCATGTTACACAGTATCGCGAACAAATAGCAGCACAAGAGCGAGTTGAAGCCGAGGAGTATGAGCGCTTAAAAGCAGCTACTGAACTATCTACATCTGAGAGGCTATCACTAGAAGCTACAGCATTATCTAACAAGTATGGTGGAATTACTCTGACACCAGAAATAGTCGAAAATGACAGCAACGGTTGGTATGAACAGATTAGATTACACTACGCTACTACAGTAGGTTACGAGCATCTAAAAAACATTCAAGCTTTAATTTCAAATACACAATTGCGTAGGGGTGAAGGTGAAGTTATTGAGCATGATTTCGTAGCTAGGAACAAGATACTAGCACAAGCAGAATTTATCCAAGCTACTGAAATATTGGATTTAATTGAGAGTGAGCATACTTTCAGTGCAGCTGACGAAACTAGCTTAGGACTATACGAAGACATGGTACAACAAATACCAAACATCAACCTAATCTGTGAACAGAATATCAAAGCTACACAGTTCAAATCAGGTGAGTTTAATTTT
The DNA here is from genome assembly GCA_964246695.1 of uncultured bacterium. GTDB lineage: Bacteria > Cyanobacteriota > Cyanobacteriia > Cyanobacteriales > Nostocaceae > Stigonema. Next base: position 3,132 of record CAXTSI010000119.1, on the reverse strand, counting down.
AAATTAATTGCGATTATTGGTAGCTTATTGGATGCTGAATCTCATTTCGATAGTAAGCGTAAAATCAATGGTAAAGCTATAAGGCATTACAAGCTCACTTTCCCAGAAGATACGAGAAACGAAATATTCGCACTTTGGAAAGAACGAGATATTAATATTGAGCAGAAATGGTTCAAGCGTAAGCGTGAGTGGGAAATCAAACAATTAATTGGACAACTAAACGCTAATATTTCGCTATCGGATTTCGAGAGACTTAAGCAACTTGAACTGTTTAATGACGCTTGGGAGCGCGTTTACACTGATGAGCGCATTCAAATAATCAATAGGGCTGACGCTTTCAAATTACCAAAAAACGAAAAGGTAATGGTTGACGGTATAGACTCAGTAAGTGTAAAAGAAGCATTCCAAGTGATTAACAACTGGGATATAGTATCACTAGATTGCGAGACTTTCGGCAATGACACTAAAAATAAAGACGGTTTGCACAAGTTTAAAGCCCAACTAAGGCTAATGCAGTTAAGTAATGGACAAAAAACATACACATTTGATTTTGGTGAGCGTAAAGCCGAGTCTAGAAAACATGCGATCGCAACGGTGCAGCCACTCTTGCAAAAGTTACTAAGCAATAAACACAAGACTGTTGTCGGTCAAAACTTAGGCTTTGATTTGGGAATATTAAGCTCTAATTTCAAACTAAAAATAGACTGCAAAATCAGCGACACCCTACTAGGAATTCAAATCTTTACAGGTGTCTACAATGGTCGTAATGCTTGGGAAGGTGGCTTTGGTTTGAAAGCACTAGCTAAAAAATTACTAGGGCTTGACATAGACAAAACAGAACAGAAATCTGATTGGGGTGCAGCACTCACTAAATCTCAAATTGATTACGCTGCCGATGACCCACATACAACTTATTGGGTATGGAGGCGACTGCTCGAACTGTACCAAAATCCTGTAAAGTTTGGATTTAGTAAGTTAGCTAAGTGGGATATGATGGACGCTTGGGAATTAGAGTGTGCTTGTTTAGTCCCATTAGCAGAAATGGAGCAAACAGGATTACCAATTGACTTACCTACACTGTACAACCTCAATAAACAAGTACAACTAGGGCTAACAGAAACTTTAGCTAAGTGGGAGGCATTAGCAACAGGAGTATCTAAACCTTCACAAGTACAAAAACTGATTGAGCATCTGAATACAAAATATAATTTGACCTTAACTAAGGCGGATAAAAAGACGTTATCTGATTATAAAGAATACCCTGAAGTAGCTCTAAGGTTCACGCACTCAGGCTTACTACAGTATCAAGCTAGACTTAAAAAACTAATCAGAAGTGCAGAGCAGAACGACCGCGCCAAGGTATTTTACTCAGTTCTTAGCGGGACTGGGCGCACATCGTCAGGTGGTAAATTTGATGATATCGTCAATATACAAAGTATCCCTGCTAAAGTCGATGATTCGCTAAAGGATTTAAACCTACCTTCTATCAGAAGCGCATTCAAACCTAAAGAGGGTAAAGCATTAATCGTCTCAGATTTGGCAGCCTCCCACGCTCGTATAGCTTGCGATTTTGCTCAAGATAAATTAGGTATGGAGGTGCAGAATAATGATGTTGATGCTCACTCTCTATTTGCTATCAAAATCGCGCAATGCATACCTGAACAAATCAGAACTAAAAACTTGCCTGATAAATTTCTAGCTGTAACAGTTTCTATTGCCGATGTAGAACTATTAGGTGAATTTAAAAATAGCGGTAAAACTCACCCAATCTGCAAACAATTACGAGATGTCTCAAAAAACATTTACTACGGTAAATTAAATGGTGCGTCTTGGAAACGCATACAAGCCGAGGCTAGAGGACAATTGAAAGTACAAATAAGTGAAAGCGAAGCGAAAGCTATCAGCGCCGTATTTGAAGAACTGTACCCACAACTCACAGCTTATTGTAAATCTGTTGCAATTAGGTTAGAAGACGAAAGTAATCAAATGTGGCTAGATGGTAAGTTATTCGGAGTAAGCGCAATAGCAGAAACTAATCAAAGATTACTATTTTGGCTTAAACAAACCGATGAAAAAGTAGAAGTACCATACACAAATTGCGTAGCTTCTCAATGGTCAAGAACCGAAGCCACTGCCATGAAAAAAGCGTTAGTTCTCTGCTTTAAACTGTTCCGAAAACATCCTGAATGGGGCGCTAAAGTTGTCAATATAGTACACGATGAGTTAAATGTAGAATGCGACGAACGCTATGCAGCAAAAGTCTCTAAAGTCGTTGCATGGGCAATGTCACGGTATTTCCAGTTAGAGCTAAAAAATGGAGTACACCACGGATGCGTTGATTTCAAAAATAACCACACAGAAAAGTATTTAAAAGACGTAAATGGCGACATCAAACAAGACAAAAAAGGTAAACCAATTAATGACCCTAAGTTTGCCACATCAATCTACTCAATGATAGTGAGCAGTTGGGCTGATAAGTGAACCAAAACACTCCACACCTACCCCAAACTCCCATCTCTGCCCCAGACGACTCTGAGTGTTTTGCTATAGCTATATCTAGCAGCTAGAGTATAAATACTAAAAATAACTAGTTTAGGGAAAAAGGAATAACTATGAACGAAAGAGAAGCATTTGAAAAGGCTAAAAAGATAATTTTGCATTTTCATCCTAATGCTGGAGACTTTTACATTCACGATTCTGTACTTGAGAACAATAATTGGGATATTGAAATGGGTTATCTAGATAATGGATTCCATTGGATGAGCGTTATTTTTATTCCCGAAATTGGCAACTGCCTTTTGAAAAGCAGTCAAAGTTTAGAACTATCTGAGCATCCAAATTTTGAATACGTGACCGAGCGAGAATGGAGGACATGGGCAACTGGTCGTAAACGTAAAGAATAAATAAGGAATTTTTGTTAACACCGCTACCCACCCCCACGCCTTACCAGCGTGGGTTTTGGAATAACTGGCTCCATAAGCCTCGTCAAGGCAGGTTAGTTTTGCGCGTGGTGTAATTGTCATATGGAGAGGTGGGGACTGTCTAGGGCGATTCTGGTGGGTGCTGTGGGGATGTGTGCGGTGCGATCGCAGTGGCGCAAAATGGAGCGTATTACAACTACAAACACTTAGA
>CAXTSI010000118.1:0-18889 GCA_964246695.1 uncultured bacterium | reverse complement strand
GCTGAGGAATGACTGCGGTACTCTTTATTTTTTATTTATAAACACCCTCTTAGAGAATGTTTTAGATGGTTACTAGAGAATTTGAGATGGGAAGCATAAATGGCTTACCAGAGTTCCGAGTGGTAATGGATGAGAGTGGCTTGTTACCAACGCCAATAGTTGAAACTAGAAAAACAACACTGAAAGCTTTTGTAAGCATTGAACGGGCTGATAATATAGATGAGGAAACCTGGAAAGCCTTTGTAGAATGCATCATGTTTGCTGGGGCTGGGGCGGCGATCGCGGGATTGATTCCAGGAGGCGTAGCAGCCGTTCCCACATTTATGCAAATTTTTGGTACTTGTGCGACCTCAAAGGGGTTGAATTTGGTAACCAATCAAATTCGCCTGCAAACTGAAACCGTCTACGGAGAATGGGAGCGTTTCATATTGGTGAAAACCGTGCACAAGGACCTAAGCCAACCGATTCTTGAGCCAGAAAGCTAAGAATGGCATGGCAATCCGGTAGCCGTACTTGGGTCCGTAAACTAGCCCTTTTTGTTCGAGTCCAGCAAGGGCACCCTGAAGTCCACCACCTCTGGAAAGCTGGTGTTTCTTGATGTAGTCTCGTGTGTGGGGGCTGTCAGTGGGGTCGAGGGCAAGGCTCTCAAGGACGCGAACCTGGCTATGCGGGAGCAGCAGGATTAAGGATTCAAAGGTCACGGATTGGTCTTCAACTAAGGCTAGGGCGCTACGGTGAACGTGGTGTGCCTGGATCTGTCCTTCTTTAGCAGGATGAAAGATGGGGGACGTAGCTTGCTTTTGTGTAAGATTAGGATCAATTAAGCTATCTGCTAAAGACGGAAAGTTAGGTTCTAATTCCCCTGCCGATTTCATCCCTTTGTCTTCATCCTTTATCCTAGAGAGGGCACAACAGTCCAGCCAAATGCGACGAGCAAGAGCGATCGCGGCTCCCAGATGCCCCTGAACATATTTGTGAAATAGCGACATAGCAAGGCTTTGGGTGTCAAACACAAGTCCTTGGGCTGCCATTTGGCTCACAATCCAAGGTTGAAGTTCTTCAGGAGTGAGAGGACCCAGGGTAATGACTTGCAGATTGAGATCCGATACCCAATCCTCTGGAACCGTAGTAATCAGGGCATAGCTGACTCGGCTTTGACGCTGGATTTCCTGTTCTAAGTAGGTTTCCCATTTCCGAGAGCGGTCCCAAGAGCAGATGTGGGGAAAGTTTTGAAAAATGAGCACAACACGGCAGTCCAGCCATTCCGCCAATACCTGAGGCAAGCTGAGGAGGGTTTGGAGGAGCGTCCATTCCTCGTTGGGACCTGAATGCCACACCAGACGCGCCCGACGGGTCAGGGAGTACTCTAAAATCAAAGGTTTTTCCAGGCTCCAGCGCTGGATGAGTGCCAGTTCTGTGGGGGTCGAGAAGACTTCCACCAACCCTTGAGCTAGTAATTCCAGAAAGCGAGAAGCGTTGGTTGCCCTGAGACAGTCAATTTCCAACACCCTAGCGCCAACGTGCCCAGCCGCCGCCCGGATGAGAGTGTGTCTGCCGATTCCTGGTACACCTGTCAGGAGCAAGTCACCATCTGCGCGTAGGATTTGGCTGACCTGTTGTAACTCAGCCTGTCTGCCAATTAAATACTGAGGTACGAACGGGTTGCCAGTCATTTTTAGGGGTTAGGGTTTAGGGTTTAGAGGGTCAGACAATGTTGGATTTTGGGTTGACCATCAAGGAATCATTGGTCAAGATCGGTCTTTAATTTATCTTTACATTAAATGACATGATTGAGGCAAAAAAAAATGTACTATTAAATAGTGCCAAGAAATCGTTTATAGCACTATGATTAAGTGCTATAAATATTGAAGTATTCCAAAAGAGAAGACCATAACTTCTACCACGTCAGACTCCGCGTTTGCTCAACCTGCCGAAACCCGAAGTTTGCGGGCGAGGGAAACCAACGCCCAACGGGAAAGCAGATCCGGCAGGAGGGTTTCCCTCCTTCAGGGCTGTCTCACCAGTTGCCTGCGATCGCGTTACCCGTATAAGCGCACTGGCTCCTCCAAGCAACTTCTCGCTTGCCTCATGCGCGATCTTCTCACCGGTTTCTCTTACCTTGTTGAGAATGGTGCAAGATATCAGCTAAGCCACTTTCGCTCTCAGTAAGTGGCCTTATAGAGAAGAGTTCAAACCTAATAAACAAAAGTAAACTTTAAAATTCAACAATCATGAGGTGAACAGCCATGACTTGCATCACTCACATTTCGGTACACAACGATCCACTGCAACCAGTCCGTCAGTGGTTGGATTCTATCGAAGTTCGCAATTCTAAACTGGCGCATCTGTTATGCAAACTTATCCCTGCCCAATGTCCTTTTGAACAACACATTAGCCTTTTTGGTCGCAAGCTATTGCACATTCCACCAATGTGTAAGTTAAATCCTCTTTATGAAGAAGTGGTTGGTATACGTTTCAAAGCTTTGTGTTATCTTGCTGATGAATGCGGTGAAGATATAAGCTGCTAGAGGCAGTCAGCAACCCCGCGCGCTCAGTATGAATCCGGATGTAGAACTTTCGCGCTCTACGTCTAGACTTGGATGTTGGTCCGCACGTAAAATCATTTTCATACATGGAATCAGCAACGCCGAGACGCGAAAGTTGAGCCAGCGCGCATGTTGTCGGTTTTCCCGCAACTCACGGCGACTGGCGTCGCGTCTCTACAATCATTTTCACTGCTATGTCTCTTATAAAGGACAGGAGACATAAGCAGCTACGTGGTTAGGGGCTTTCTGGTTTCATTTCTGTAACTGCTGATGGCTTTGCTAGTTCGCTCGATATTAACGCTTTGTTGTGTAATGAACTATATTCAAGTTTTTCCTGAATACTTTGTTGACAACTGCTCCTTAGCGGAGGTAAGAAATTTGGCTCAAAAAGTGGACGCGAATCATTTAAGAACTCAGAAATGAAGGCTGTACTATTATTCACTATCACATTGAGTATCGGGTTTAAACCCAAGAAAATTCCCCCACCAATTTGCATAAATAGGTTAGGAACAAGTATGGTTGCTGTATTTTGGTAAACAACTTCCATCGCTCGTCTAGCAATAGCAATGGCATGGATGACCCCCCGCAGGTCATCTTCTAGGATGACTACATCAGCTGTTGTGTGGGAAATATCACTGGTTTTGGCAAATACAATCGAGACATTAGCATGGGCAAATCTTACTGTATCATCTTCCTCCTCTCCTACAAAAGCAATGGTTTTGCCTTGGTGCTGCAACCCACGAACCAAGTTAATTTTCTGGTTTAAAAGGGCTTCTGCACAGGTGTAGTCAGGATGAATACCCAACCGCCCAGCAACATCGAGAGTGGTTTCTTGCGGATCGCTAGTGATGAAATAAGTATCTATCTTTTGACGACGCAAGGTGGCGATCGCTTCCACAGTCTCAGGACTGTCAACAGCGAGTGCATTAATATCGAAAACAATAGCATCAATCTCTGCCAACAACTCCAGAACACGACCGCTGCGAATGTAGACTCCATTCTGAGCCGCATAGGTTAGTGCTTGGATTACTGTTGTTGAAATAGAAATGGGAATCCCACTGCAAAAATCCAATTGGTAGGGTGAGATAGCAGCACCAAGATTACCTGTCATCAGATAAATCATGCCACCCAAGGCTAGAGTTGGCATAACCATATTCCTGACCAACTCTGCTTGTTGAGCACCAATTTTGGTATCGTGAACAGGTGTCAACTTAGCAAGGAGAGCAGCCAAACCAGCACAGGTATTGGCTCCAATTCTTTTGACCAGGACATTTAACTCACCTTCAAGTAGCACAGTAGAAGCATAAACCTGCTGTCCCTGTGAGCAGACCAAAGGTGTAGGGCTACTTGTGAAGTTCTGCATATCAACTAATCCCCAACCATAGAGAATTAACCCATCTACCAAAATCATTTCGCCCGGTTTTATGATGATACGTTCGCCTACCTGCAATTCACTTGCTCTAATGCGCTGTTCCTGTCCATTTAGTTCTACCCAAACGTACTGGTCTAATTCACTCAATAAATTTAAAGACTGCTCTTCTCTAATATGGGTTGTCTTCCCTCGCAGGGTTCTACGCATTTCTACCATAGTTGTCTTCAGCGCAGGTGCAACATACTGACCCTGAGTAGCTTGCAAAGTCATCCATGCTGAATCAAGCAGGTCAATGTTGGGCTGATGATGGTTGAGAAGACTATCACTTGCCCGGTTAAACCAGGGCATTGCTGCTCCAACAAGCGCTAAAACTACAATTAGAGGTGGTATCTCAAAAGGAACTGCTAGTAAAGCTAAACTGAGACTGAGAAAAGGCAGCCCTAAGTCCTTCGATTCATTAACTTCAGGTTTGAGGTCAGATCCTTCCAATGAAGGCTCTTCAAAAGGAATCTCAATACTGTTCACTCTATCAATACATCTCGCAAACTTTTCCAATGCTGTCGTACTGGAAATTGCGTTGATCTCATAACTTATAATGAGTGAACGTGCTGGCGCATTAATACTGACTTCAGTGACAAATCCCAATGATTTAACTAGCGTCTTCAGCTTGTCAGCAAAGTCTGAATCATTCGCAAGTTGTGGAACGCGAATACGGTAACGTCCCAAAGTCGAGTGAATAACTTGATAGCTCATTGTTCAAGAAAACCCCATGAAGGAGTTTTGGCTCTCGCTTTATTCAATATGTTAAGCCATAATTGAAGCACATAAACAGGTGTGCTTAATTAAATATAATCATTTGAACGGGAATGTTTTACCACAGTCCCTACACTCAAATACTTATGCATTAGGCAAATTGCAGAAAAGAGAATCCCGGTAACTCTTGCAAGACCGGGATTCCGAGACTTTCAATTCTCTCAATTCAAATAAGACTTCTATCGTTTACGCAGGAATTCTGTATTGAGCCAAGATAGAGCTAGTTTCATTATCATCAAATTAAATCATAAATAATGCAATTCTTAGCAAAATTACATAACTGGTAATAGAAATTAAGAGAATCATACCCATGTCTTTACTTCTTGATTAGAACTTTATATTTAATAATTTATATAAGTGAAAGTTATATGTTCTCCTTCTAATTGGACTTGTGACTCGTTCGGTGGGATTGAGTTGGGGATTTAAAAATAACATTTATGTTTCTTTTCCAGTCCTCAGTTCATAATCCCGGTTCTGTATTGTTACAGATAATTAATTTTAAAATTCAAAGGCTATGAACGTGGTAATTTTTAAGAAGGCAGAAATACAAAGGCAGAGATAAAAATTCGTAGTTCGTAATTCGTAATGATTTTTCAGATAGGGATTTAAACCCCGTCTGAAAAATGACCACGTGTCTCCGCGAAAGTTCAAAACCCCTTTTTAATTACGAATTTATGATGAATGGCTTGTCGTAACATACTTAAATTGCATTGCGGTTTGTCTTGAACACGAGCAAAGACTAAACATAACTCTGAGGAGCCTCAGAAATGACCAAAAAAGAGGTATTTTTGTTACGCATGTTGGTTTTTGTACCAATTGCATTTTTAACAGAATGGCTAAATTTTTCTTCTATCATTGTCTTCATTGCCTCTGGATTGGCAATCATTCCCTTGGCAGCATTTATTGCTGACTCAACAGAGGCGATCGCCGATGTCACTGGTCCATCTATAGGAGGTTTGCTCAACTCTACCTTTGGCAACGCCACAGAACTTATTATTGCTATTGTTGCACTTCAGGCTGGACTAGTAGATGTGGTCAAAGCCAGCATCACAGGTACAATTGTTGCAAATCTGCTCTTGGCGTTAGGAGCTGCAATTCTCTTAGGAGGACTGCGATTCAAAGAGCAAGACTTTCAGCCGACGGTTGCCCGCATCAATGCCTCTTCCCTGAATCTAGCCCTAGTCGTGCTACTCTCCCCAACCGCCATTGAGATCACATCTAAAAACTTAAAGCCCTCAACAATTAATCATTTTTCCATCATCGCGGCTTTCTTATTACTTATTTTCTATGGGTTGACATTAGTATTTTCCATGAAAACCCACAGCCATATCTATCAATTAAGAGAGCAAGAAGGAGTTAACATAGAGATACTTGAACCTGAGGTTTATCAGAGAAGTTTATGGAAGCCAATAGGAATTTTGCTCATTTGCACTATCATCCTCGTGTTTGTCTCTGATACTCTAGTAGCAAGCCTACAAGAAGCGATTTCTAAGTTGGGCTTTACCGAACTTTTTACAGGTGTGATTCTGATTCCCATCTTTGGAGGAGCAGTGGAGTATATCACTGCTGCTACCTTTGCCATAAAGAACAAAATGGATTTGGCAGTGGCAGTGGCAATGGGATCAAGCTTACAAATCGCCATGTTTGTCGCTCCCGTTTTGGTATTTGTGGGTCAATTTATCGGGCAACCAATGAATTTGAGCTTTAATCCTTTTGAAGTACTGGCAGTGGCGATCGCAGTTTTAATCACCAACTCCATTAGCAACGACGGTAAATCTAATTGGTTAGAAGGAGCCTTACTTCTTATCACTTATGCCATTTTAGGAACAGCATTTTATTTTCACCCATGAAAGGGGTAGTGTTGTAGATAAGTTGAAGTTGTCCCTACCACACTTTTACTTTAGAACTATAGCAATCCTATTACATAGGTGAAAATTCCAGAAATACATGTAGGGTGGGCACTGCCCACCATATCCGTGTTTTGGTGGGCACTGCCCACCCTACACCACTTAAAATTTTTCACAAATCCTCCACGGATTGCTATATCGGGAGTAGGAAACAGGAAGTAGAAGGAAGGCAGATTTCTCTCCCTTGCACCCTGCCTCTTCTCCCCACATCCCATTTAATTAGAGGATAAACAATAATGAAAGCAGTGACAAAAGGAATAACAATAGTTGCTACTCTCCTATTGTTAGGGGGAGTAGCAAGTTACATAAAAGCGGAGAAGAATACTAAGCCATTAGCGTTAAATATTATATTTATATCAGCAGCAGTAGGGATAACAAATGAGCTAACAACAGCATTTTTGAATAGTGCAGAAAAAACCGAGATTAATGTATTACAAAAAGAAATATCTTCATTACAAAAGCAATATGCAGACTTAGATAAACAGTACAAAAAACAATCTAGTGTCTTGATTGAAATTAAGTCTCTCAAAGAGTCTCAGGTGCAGGAAATAGAGAGTAAGCAGGCGACAATTGACGCTCTAACACAGAAGGCTAATATCATTCAGTCTGAATTTAAGCGCAAGACAAAGGAAATCAATTTGAAATTAGCTGCTGAAGATACTCGGTTTGAAGAGAAATTAAAAGAGTTTAGGGCAGTACTATCTAAATTAATCAGTACACAAATCCATCAAACATACAGTTATTTGATGGATTCGATTGACAGCAAATTTCTGGTAAGTCTTCCAGATGGGACAAAACCTTATGAAAAGCTGAGAGAACCATTAGAGAAGTTTAAAAACTACATGCAACGTAGCTATGACTACAGTTGTAACTTGTTGAACCAAATAAAAACACTAAAAACAGAGGAGTTAGTAACAGAAGGATTGGCTATCTATAATCAAATTCACGCAGAAACCACCTCAGTAAAAGTTCGATACCGCAACACACTCAACATTGAAGAAAGAAGGGAGCTAGAAAATGCGCTTGAAACTTTAAGCGAATACGAAAAGACGACGGCGATCGTCAATGAATTGAAAAATGCTTACATTGGGTATAAGACGGTACTATGGAGTTGTTGAAGGCGATCGCTCAGAACAACAATGATCCTGAATGCCACTTCTGGAGTTTGCTCAATTAGCTTCAGCAGCGCGTTTCGTTCAATGGTGAGAATTTGACATAGCCCTTTCAAAGTGGCTAAAATTTTTGGACAAAAATTTCTCGTCTCTCTGTGTTCTCTGCGCCTCTGCGGTTAAATAAATTACTTTTTAACGAATCTGGTGGCAGCCACGACTCAAGAACTCTTGAATGGCAGAATTGTCGAGGTATTGAACTATGTGCAGCAGGGGTTAGCCGTCTTTGAAGACATTCGAGACTTGCTCCAGCGACAGTTCGATCGCCTGTCAGAAATTGAGCAGGAAATGCTCTTTTGGTTAGCAATTAACCGAGAACCGATCTCGCTTTTTGAGTTGAGTGAGGATGTCGTTACCACTGCTTCCAGGCGGAGACTACCTGACGCAGTTCAGTCTTTGTTGCGACGATGTCTAATCGACAAGGCTGCGCCTACGCTGATTGAAAAAGAAGGTGAACAGTTCTTTCTACAGCCCGTGGTGCTGGAGTATGGTTTGATAAAGCTGATACATGACCTTTGCTTGGGCGATCGCAACCTTGCCTGGAAAGGTTTCTGGTAATGCTCGCTCCTGTCCTGCTATTTCCAGGTGCGTGTTGATTGCTTCATCTAAACGACTGACTGAAACACTAGCGACACTCGCAACGGTGCTGACTTCCTTCCCTTGCATCGCCTGGGCTTCTAGTCCCCTCAAGTACCCCTCTGCCACCTGTTTGTAGACAGCTTGGGAAAAGAGCATCGTCATATTAATGTTGATGCCCTCGTGGATCAGTTGCTCCATTACTTTTGACTGCGCCAGCTAGGTTACGTTTCTGGCACAAACGACGACACGGCTATGGTGCTGGTCGCGCTTGCACACTCCCTGCTTAGATTGGCTCAAAGTTCGCAAAAACGTGCGTCGTCATGTTTCGGTCAGCTTCTGAAAAATAATTGAATGAAATTGTAGTTATGACTAGCCTTAATTATATTGGACGAGTCGTGAAAATTTTGCATTGCTGAGGCGATTGCTTCCGTTTGAAACAACAGTCTAACTTGTATAAAATCGGACAACTCAGATGACATTAGATGAAGTGCTTAAACGAAAGGTATTGAATAAGGTAACTCGGCGGCTGATTCCCTTATTATTTGTGCTTTATATGATTGCTTATTTAGATCGGGTTAATGTCGGGTTTGCCGCCTTGCAAATGAATCAAGATTTGGGCTTTAGTTCCACAATTTACGGTTTAGGATCGGGGATTTTTTTCCTGGGCTACTTTTTGTTTGAAATTCCCAGTAACCTTATCCTAGAAAGAATTGGTGCTAGAGTCTGGATTGCCCGGATTGTCATCACCTGGGGAGTAATTGCCGCCTGTATGATATTTGTCAAAAGCCCTTTGAGCTTTTACTTACTGCGTTTTTTCTTAGGAATTGCAGAAGCTGGCTTTTTCCCTGGGATTATTCTTTATCTCACCTACTGGTTTCCAGCAATTCAACGTGCTCAAACCGTAGCTTTATTTATGACAGCAACTGCTATAGCTGGGGTTGTGGGAGGACCGATTTCTGGTCTGCTGCTGACCTTAAATGGAATTGTGGGATTAGCAGGTTGGCAGTGGTTATTTCTACTAGAGGGTTTACCCGCTATTATTTTGGGTTTTGTTGTGTTGAGTTATCTGTGCGATCTTCCAGAGCAAGCTCAATGGTTGAAACCGGAGGAGCTTTTATGGCTCCAGCAGAGATTACAGCTAGAATACGAGCAGAAAACTAGCCACAAAAATTATACTTTACTCCAAGCTCTTGTCAATCCTAAAGTTTGGTTACTTAGCCTGATTTATTTCACTCTAGTAATTGGTGTTTACGGTATTAGCTTCTGGTTACCACAAATTATTAAAGGTTTTTCTGGATTAAGTGATTTGTGGGTGGGATTTATCTCAGGTATTCCCTATCTGGTAGGTGCTATAGGAATGGTCTTTATTGGTAGTCACTCAGACCATACTGGAGAACGCCGCGCTCATGTTGCTATCCCAGCTTTCGTCGGAGCATTTGGTTTAGTCCTAAGTGCTTATTTTCATCATCCTGTGACTGCTCTAGTAGCCCTTTCGTTGGCAGCACTAGGAATTTGGGGGGCTTTAGGACCATTTTGGGCTTTACCCACTGCCTTTTTAAACGGTAGAGCAGCAGCAGGCGCATATGCGTTGATTAACTCTGTGGGCAATTTGGGAGGATTTGTTGGTCCCTACGTTATCGGCGTCTTTAAGGATGCCACTAATAGTTTTACCTCAGGGCTGCTTTTCCTTTCAGCAGTACTGCTAGTTGGTGGCATTCTCACTCTGGTAGTGCCTCATGACCTGGTTGACTGACAGGATGCCTGGTTGTCCGCAAAGGTGACACCGGGGAGGGGCGCGAGGAATTGATCGCATCAGTCTCTTTGAGTAGCGTTTCCACGGTATGATGACCCAATGCACGAGTAGGAGTAGGGTGGACAAATTCTGAGAATTTGACAATTTCATCAGCAGGACTTACGCAAAAATTGCCAGAAACCTTGATTTATCGAACCGCCCTTCGGGTTCACCAGTCGCCTACGGCGGGAAACCCGCCTGCAGCGCTGGTTCACCAAGACGCTAAGACCGCCAAGAATTCGTAGAGTGTGCGTAAGTCCTAATCAGGATTCATGTCTATTTGCCCACTCTACAAGATCAGGCGATCGCACTCAAATTGAGATCGGCGATCGCATCTAAGGTTGCTGGTTTGCCAAATTCAGGTACAGCAACAGGGACTTCCTTCGAGTTGTAACCAAATGCTTCTACCTGAGACTTGATGAGTTCAAGAGCATCATAATAGGCAAAGTTTTGTCCTTTATAAAAAGAAGAATCCTCGCCTTTTATATCAGCTTCGTTAATTTTTGCTAGGGATTCATTGTACTTTTCTTGGAGAAGAAGTACATGATCTTTGATAAAGTTAAGGGATTCTGTGTTCATAGTCCTCTTTCCTTGAGTATCCCTTCCAGTATAGTCTTTTGCTCGATCTGCCGATTTATATCCCCTTGCCATTTATCAGGAAGAGCTTTTTGCTGTCTAGGATCAAGATTATCAAAATTAGGTATATATTTTTGAGGATTTCTAATTTTATCTTGATGTTCAGAAATTTGCTTGTTTATAGATTCAATACCTTTTTGAATTTGAAAGTCTGGCTTTTTGGAGTATTCGTTATAGAATCCAGAGTGCTTACCCCCTTGTTTTGCAACATTATATGGGTCATTCATCTCATTGCCGTTTTTGGTAGCATCACCACTATTATCACTCTAATATACTGTTATCGTTTTACCAGTTTTGCTACCCATTGGTTACGTAGTTGTTCACTCTCCCCAGTAAAAATGTTCATTAGTTAGACATAGCAGTGAAAATGATTGTAGAGACGTAGCACTGCTACGTCTCTACAAGGGTTTTAGACAACGAATAATTAAATTCGGTCGATGTCTATTCCTGACTACATTAATCTGGTACAGACTCCTCGTCGTTAGCTATTGAGGATGCAGCAAGTAAAAAAAACTCAACACCAAAACAATCAAGCTCACAATAGCTTGCAGGAGCCTGTTCATAATTCGTTTAACACGGTAATAACTGCCTGCAAGTAAATGTTGTTCGCGAGCCGTTGCCCCTAACTCAGGCAGTACCAGCGACCATACAGAAAGCAGTCCCAAGCATCCCCGTTGCCGAATTGCGTCTTTGCTCATGTCCCTAAACAGCATCACGATCGCACTACCGTACTCTCGGCGAAAACTTGAGGGGTACACAAATAGCAAAAAGCTGTAGAGGCGAATTGAAACCAACAGAGCCAATGACATCATCTTTCTCCCTTTACCATCGTCAACGAGTAGGATTAAGCAACTTTTTTGCATGAGCCATGTCTACCAAGTCGGCTAAACGCTTAGCTTCTAGCGTGATGACTTTTCGACCCAACTTAGTTAAACAGTAATAGCGCCGCCGCTCGTCATCGAGTTGTGGATCGGGGCGTTCCTCTGTTTCGGCAATCAGTTCGTCTGCTACAAGACGTTTAATTGCCCCATAAAGAGTGCCTGGACCAAGTTTGACTCTGCCATCCGTGCGCAAAAGTACCTCCTGCATCATGCCGTACCCGTGACGTTCGGCATCAGTTAAGGACAAAAGGATATGGAAGGCTGCTGGTTTGAGGGGTAAGAAACTATTCGGGTCGCTGTTGGCGTTCATCTTTACTATATCGCAACTAGATATATCATATTATAATATATCTAGTTTTGATATACACTGGAAAAGTACAGACATGACGATCGTATATTTCTTGATAGCTGGCAGTGCTTACAGTTTCTGCTGCGCTGTTTTCGATATTTACCGCGCTTTAAAGCATAATGGGGTAACTCAAAATGGACCAGATTTGCCACCAACTGCTGGTGCCGGAGTTAGGCTGCCAAGTAGACCGCCGTCTGGTTCGGGAGCGGCTTTTGCCACACCGTCCGTAGAAGGTAGCCCTTTGTCTCGTGTTCCCTAAATAAGGTGCGATCGCCTCAAACTAAAAAGCGCCCCCCATTTTAGGAGGACGCTTTTAGGTTGTGAAGACGCGATATATCGCGTCTCTACATTAAGTATTAACCGTTGATTGCAGGAGCAGAGAGTGCAACAGGTGCAGCTTCACCAGCAGCCAAGTCGAGGGGGAAGTTGTGAGCGTTGCGCTCGTGCATAACTTCCATACCCAAGTTAGCGCGGTTGAGGATGTCTGCCCAAGTGCCGATTACCCGACCTTGAGAATCAATCACGGAAGAGTTGAAGTTGAAACCGTTGAGGTTGAATGCCATGGTGCTGATTCCCAGTGCGGTGAACCAGATGCCGATGACTGGCCATGCAGCGAGGAAGAAGTGCAAGCTGCGGCTGTTGTTGAAGGATGCGTATTGGAAGATTAGACGACCGAAGTAGCCGTGTGCTGCAACGATGTTGTAGGTTTCTTCTTCTTGACCGAACTTGTAACCGTAGTTCTGAGATTCGGTTTCGGTTGTTTCACGTACCAAGGAAGAGGTCACCAAGGAACCGTGCATTGCACAGAACAGCGCACCACCGAATACACCAGCTACACCCAACATGTGGAAGGGGTGCATCAAGATGTTGTGTTCAGCTTGGAACACTAACATGAAGTTGAATGTACCAGAGATACCTAGAGGCATACCATCAGAGAAGGAACCTTGTCCGATGGGGTAGATCAAGAATACTGCGGTTGCTGAAGCCAAAGGAGCGCTGTATGCGACGCAGATCCAAGGACGCATTCCCAAGCGGTAGGACAATTCCCACTGACGACCTAAGTAGCAGAAGCAACCGATCAGGAAGTGGAATACTACCAACTGGTAAGGACCGCCGTTGTACAACCACTCATCTAAGGAAGCTGCTTCCCAGATTGGGTAGAAGTGCAAGCCGATCGCATTCGAGGAGGGAACAACTGCACCTGAGATGATGTTGTTACCGTAAATCAAGGAACCTGCAACAGGCTCACGGATACCATCGATGTCTACTGGAGGTGCAGCGATGAAAGCGATGATGAAGCAGATGGTTGCGGAGAGCAAGGTTGGGATCATGAGGACGCCGAACCAACCGATGTAGAGGCGGTTTTCGGTGCTGGTAATCCAGTCACAGAACCGCTCCCATACATTGGCGCTGCTGCGTTGCTGTAGGGTTGTGGTCATTGTTTTATAATTGCGAGGTTTTTTATGATTTTTGTAGGTCGAATTGCCTACCTGTTTACTAGATTAAAAGCTAAATTGAGATTTGTAAAGGAATTCTAATTTATTTTTTATTATGTAAATGATTTGTTTTTCTTATGAATTAATGGAGGAGGGGAGAATTAAAAATTAAAAATTAAAAATTAAAAAAGGGAATTATTCATTTTTAATTTTGCATTTTTAATTTTTAATTGATTTCCTACTCCCCATCCACATCAACCCGGAGGCCAACTCATCTGGCGTCCACCCAGGATATGCAGATGTAAGTGGTAAACGGTTTGACCACCATCAGGACCAGTGTTGATGACAACGCGATAGCCGTTTGTTAGTCCAGCTTGTTCAGCAACACGCTGAGCTGTTAACAAAAGATGCCCCAGCAGGTCAGAATCCTGAGATTCGGCTTCAGCTAATGTCGCAAGGGGTTTTTTGGGAATGACGAGAATGTGAACGGGGGCTTGGGGGTTGACATCTTTAAAAGCAAGAGCTAAGTCATCCTCATAAATAATGTCAGATGGAATTTCCCGTCGAATTATTTTGCCGAAAATCGTCTCTGTGGTGTTACTCATGCTGATTGACGTTTAATTCTGGTGACTTAAATATTGTAAGGGCGCGGAAACCGCGCCCCTACGGAAAACCGCTATATTTACAGCCCAAGGGTACGATCCGGAAATCCTGCTGTATCAAAATAGCGAGTTTTCCCTACCACTTGGTACTTCAGTATGGTCTTTAAACCATTGGCAGCAGGTGGAGATTTGAGGGTAAAAGACTTAGATGTCACGTTGTCTGGTTCGCCAATTAATGCTTCACTTAATACCCGCCCAACCAACTTTCCTTGTGCAGGCAACTTTAACTTCAGTAATTTTGCCAGAGTAGGGGCAACATCTGCATTACCTGCTGCAACTAAGTCTTTATACCCCTGTTTAAAGTCAGGACCAATAGCCATCATTGCGTTGAAAGTATCAGCGCGACTGAAGCTACCGTGCATTCCCTGTCCCTGTTGTAAGGGTGTATCCGCGACTTCTACTCCGCAGGCGGTGGGATCGCCGCAACCTGTATCAAAGGAGCGAAAGTTTACCAGAATGGATGGCTTAGGAGTACGTGCTGCGCCTCGAAGAGCGATCGCGTTAAAAGGTAGAGTACCAGGAAATGCATCTAAAGTGTCATCCACAAACAAGCCACTAACATAGTCTTGCTTGAGCAGGAAATCTATAATCTTTTTTGCCAGAGCTTTTTTATTAGCAGCATTAGGCAGGTAAATCAAATCAGAACCGCCATTACCAGCAACAATAACATCTGGTTTCGTCGGGTTTTTCCCAATGATATTGTTTTTAGAAAACTGTCCCTGACTCGGATTAACTTGAGCATTGTTGTTGTCTGGGTCAAACACAGACAGCTTTAATTCATTCGCTATGTCTATTCCTAGAAAACCAGGTGGCAAAAAACCTTTGGGTACATTTGAGTAAAAAAGCGATGCTGAATAACTGGTTTTACTTTCTTTACTAATAGTTGAGAATCCGTGGTCAGCGGTAACAAATACATTTGTGGTTGCTTCTAAGCCTAGTTCTTTAAGTGTATTGCGAATTTGCGCCAGATTCTTGTCCATATTCTGGCGAGCTGCCTGAGTGGTGGGACCGTTGATGCCAGGAACTAATTGATTCAAGCTATCACCGTGATTATGCTGAGTACCATCAGGGTCGCGGGACCAGTAGATCAACACAAATGGTTTTTGCCGCTGCTGGAACAGTGGTAGAATTGCCTTAGTCGTGACATCGGCAAAATATTGCTGTTGGACTGTATTGGGAACTTTGGTACCTGGGGTCTTGCTGTCGCCTGGTTTGCCATTGTCTCCGCGTGATGGAGATGCCAAAGGCAGTCTTTTGGCAGAAAGCAGTGCAGTAATTTCTTGGTTTAGGGAAATTCCCGTTGGCGAACCTGTAGCATCATCAACGATGATGGTTGCTTCGCCTTTTTCATCTGTCATATCTTGGATGAAAACAGGTCCGATTTTTCCGACAGCAGCAGTGCTGAAACCTGCTTTTCTTGCACTTGCTAGCAGTGTTTCTTCGTTGAGATAGTTGGCACCAAACTGTTTGTTAATTTCTTTAAGAACAGCATTGTTTTCTAAGAAGGGAACTAGGCTATTTTTGGCACTTTTGACTGGAGCACTGACTTGGATAGTATTGCTGAAGTCACCTGTATCGCCTAGATAGTGTCCAGTGGCGATCGCCGAAGCGTTAGCGGTGGTAAAGGTAGGAAACAGAGAGTGAGTGTTAACAAAATTTACTCCCCGTTCTCGAATCTCTTGTAAAGTTGGGGTATCAGCGGCATTAATCGCAGCCGGACGCAGCCCATCAGCAACGAAAATGACTACATTGTGTTGTTGTGACTGTGACACTTGCTGAACACGGTTTCCCGGAAAAACCGTACATGCGGCAACTAATGAAGCTGTACCACCGTATTGGCAATTCGCAATGCTGGTTCAAGAGGGCAACCTTCAAGCAGGATGCCAAACTCATCACCGCCCAGACGTGCTAAAGTGTCGGAGGAGCGCACCAAGCTTTGAAACATTGTGGTGACTTGGCGCAACAGTTCATCACCAGCGATATGACCGCAGGTGTCGTTGATAATCTTGAATCGATCTAAATCTAGATAACACAGTGCATGTTGTTGATTTTCTCTCTTGGCGCTGCTTAAAGCCAGTTCCAAACGGTGTTCAAATTCACTGCGATTGAATAGTCCGGTTAAAGCATCGTGAGTAGCTTGCCAAGATAATTGACGTGCCATGCTACGTGTCTGGGAAACGTCTTGAAACACCATGACCGCACCGACAATTTGAC
Source organism: uncultured bacterium (assembly GCA_964246695.1). Classification (GTDB taxonomy): domain Bacteria; phylum Cyanobacteriota; class Cyanobacteriia; order Cyanobacteriales; family Nostocaceae; genus Stigonema. The sequence goes on along the minus strand of CAXTSI010000118.1, from coordinate 2,533 downwards.
CGTCCTTAGTGCGAATGGGTGCAGCGGAGTCGTCAATGGGAATCTCAGTACCGTTGCGGCTAATCAGGACACTATCTTTGGTAAGTTTGACTATAGAGCCAGAACGTAAAGCTTTTTCTACAGGATTTTCTACCAATTGGCGGGTGGTTTCGTCGATCACCCTAAAAACTTCTGCTAACGGCAATTTTTGTGCATCCAGTAGACTCCAGCCAGTGATTTTTTCTGCAATTGGGTTGAGATACTTAATCTGACCAGAGGCATCGGTTGTAATTACGGCATCTCCGATAGATTGCAATGTCACTTGAGCAAGTTCTTTTTCTTCAAAAAGCTGTTGTTCCAAGAGTTTGCTCTCGGTGATATCAACCCCCACGCCTCCGACTAACTGTCGTCCCCCACCGTCTTGAAAGGGAAACTTGAAGACTAACCATTGATGAAGACATCCATCTGGTGTGGGAACAGTTTCAATTATTTGTGCAGTTTTACCTGTAGAAAGGACAAGGATGTCATTTTCACGTACCTGTTTTGCCGTCTCTTCAGGCAAGAAATCGAAATCCGTCTTCCCTAGCAAATCAGCGTTTTTGACGTGGAGAACGCGCTCAAACGTCTCGTTAATGTAAACCAATCGCCCCAATTCGTCCTTCATAAAAGCAACAGCAGGGCTGTTGTTCATAAAGGTCTGAAAGCGTTCTTCGCTTTCACGTAGTGCCGCCTCTGCCTGAAAGCGCAAGATAAATTGACCAATCTGGCTGCCGATAACTGCCATCATCGTTAGCAAATCCGACTGGGCTTCTAGAATTTTGTGGCTGAAGAAGGTCATAACGCCTTTGACTTCGCTCCCACATTTGATTGGAAAACCAAAAGCGCAGTGCAGCTCATCGACGATCGCGCTTTTGGTTCTTCGGAAATTCTCATCATGAACAACGTCATTAATCCAGGCGGGCTGACCGCTAGCCCAAACGCGACCGGGAAGTCCGACCCCTGGTGAAAAGGTAATTTGCCGAGAAACCAACTCAAATGGCAAATTCCGAGGCTTGTTGTGCCAGCTTGAACTGAGTTGCAGCACGTTAATGAGCGGATCTACGCTCCAGAATTCTCCCAGATCCCATTCCAAGTTAGAGCAGATAGCAGATAAAATTTCTGTGGTGGCTTGATCTAGTGTCGTTGAGGATGCTAATATGCGTGTCGTAGTATGCTCAACAAAAAGAAGCTGTTCGCAACGCTGACGCTGTGTGCTATCCCGACCGATGTAAACAAAGTTTTGTAAGCCTTGTATTTCAGTCTCAATGACCGAAAAAGAAAAAGCGACAGTCAGCTTTTTTCCAGTTTTGGTATGACAAACTAACGAGTCATCCTTCAAAAATTCACTTTGGGATAGAGGATTCTGCTCTTGAGTTTGCAGGAAAAAGTTTTCGTCAGTAATAATCTTTGAAATTGGTTGACCAATTAATTCTTCTAGGCTATACCCAAACAAATCAATTGTCGCTTGATTTACTGTTATTATACTTCCCGACTCTGTTGTGACAAACAATGCGTCAACTATAGACATCAAAATTTTATCAACATAATTGCGAGAAGCTGTCAACTTCTTTAATAAAAGATTTGTATTATTATTTGTATGTATTAATCTTTGCTCCAAGAGCATTCTTTCTGTTGAATCTTCTAATAGGACAATCAACCCATTTTCCCAAGTGGTGATATACAAATCAATATAAAAAGGAGAACTAGGCTCGTTAAAACGGGCAATACCTTTTAATTCAAAACTCTTCTGCCGTCCTTGAAGGATGTCGATGAGATCATCTTCAACTCCTATTAATTCAGGAAAACCTAGTCGGACATCTTTTCCTGGCATTACCTGATTGTCACAATCAGTAAACCTTTGCACATCTAAGGAAGTTTCTAGTATAAGCAAGTCACGAGACACTGCTAAGTATTCCTTATAGTGTGGAACTAAAAGCTTTCCCATAATGGCATTCATTAAGAATTGTAGGAATATGGTAGGTTAATGACTAGAACTTTATTTGCGCGATCGCGACCTATCCTTTTGTCAGCTGATGTTTAAAATATTTCTTTTTGCCTGTGTTAAATAGCTTTTGTATACTTTAACTAATATTTAAGTGAATTTGTTCAGTAAAATCCCTGAAAATATTTTGTAAGTCTTACTAAATTCTGAGAAATCTATCTCAAGCCGCTGGGAGGACTCCATCCTCAAGGCAGCTTTGGTGGAGACGACATTGTCAGGGCGGGGGTACCCCCGCCCCTACGGGGTTATATTGCGATCTACTAGATCGTGGTGTTGTCAGCGGGAAACTACTGAAACCTGCTAGAGCCCAATACAGTTCAGTTAGTAGTATTTGCTCCTTGAAGATCCCCCCTAACCCCCCTTAAAAAGGGGGGAAAAAAAGCCCCCCTTTTTAAGGGGGGTTGGGGGGATCAAAGCCTTAACTGAACTGTATTCTGCTATAGGAATCCTATTTGATTTTTGAAATATACGTAGGGTGGGCACTGCCCACCCGAAACAGGAATTGTTGGGAGT
>CAXTSI010000117.1:0-19043 GCA_964246695.1 uncultured bacterium | reverse complement strand
CTCGTAATCGTCGTTCCTCAACTGCTTAAGATTTATTTTATAAACACCCTCTAAGTAATGTCATGGTTGATCAGGTTGATCTTAATGCAGCTTTACAGGAAGTCATGCCAAACCTACACGTTATTCCCTCTGGAGTTATACCTCCTAATCCAGTAGCGTTACTAGATTCTAAGCGTATGGCAGCATTAGTCTCTGTCTTTACAGAGGAATATGATTTCGTAATTTTCGATACCCCTCCTCTGGCAGGGAAAGCGGATGCTGCCGTTTTAGGTCAGCTAACTGACGGTATCTTACTGGTGGTTCGTCCTGGAGTAGTTGACTCTGCAAGTGCCAATGCGGCTAAAGAGTTTTTGAAACAGTCAGGTCAACAGGTTCTGGGTATGGTGATTAACGGTGTAAATGTGAAACGTGAGCCAGACAGCTACTTTTACTACACAAGAGAACAGGTTGGGACAGGTTTTGGGTCTCTAAGTTCTGTACTTGCGAGACAAGCTTCTTCAAAGGGCGATCGCTCATAAAAGCAACGACTTCTCCAATTAGAAAACCACAACGATACGTGTGTCGTTATTACACCTGCACAATCAGAAAGAAATCCGGGGGATTTCTGGGGTTACTAGAATTAGCTTGACGACTACTGGTTCGGGATATCAGCGTCGAAAAGCTGCTACGCGCTTATGTTGAAACAACTGCTTCTACCACTTGCATATCCTTGTATGGTGGGTAGCACCATCCAGAATTCAAAAAAAGTATTTACTTTTTGGAACCTAGCCACATGCTCAAATATCTCTCAAAGTTTCTATATGTTCTTTCAGAAGCTAAAGGCAAGTTACTGCTCTTGATATCTATATTTGCCCTGGCTTCTTTGATGGAAGCTTTTGGTATTGGTCTTATTGGACCATTCTTGTGGTTAGTTTCTAACCCAGAATCCTTGCAGAAAATTACCTTATTAAACTTGGTTTATACAAGAATAGGAATAAGCTCCAGCAACCAATTTATTTCAATATTGGGTATATTACTGATTGTCATATTTTGTATTAAATCGTTGTTTTATTTTTTAGCTCGCTCATATATTTATAGATTTACCTTTAACCAACAGTCAAAATTAATTTCTAGATTATTGAATGCCTATTTATCACTTCCCTATACCTTCTACTTAAGTAGAGATACTGCTGGGATCATCAAAAATATTATTTTAGAAACTCAGACGTTCTGCCACAGGTGTATGCTCCCACTCTTGGAATGCATATCTAACGTAATAGCTACATTTTTTATGCTTCTTTTACTCGCTAAAGCTGATTTGCTTCTTTTGGTAATGTTTTTAGGAATTGTCCTGCCTATATTCTTTCTGTTTTATCTATTTAGACGTAAAGCAAGAAGTTGGGGTCAAGAAGAGTCTAATGCCTACCATGAGATGATTCGCATTATTAATCATAGTCTGGGTGGGGTAAAAGAAACGTATGTTATTGGCTGCAAATCCTACTTTGAAGAGCAGATGAGTTTTCAAACAAATAAGTACGTTACTTTAGCATCAAAGTTTTACAGTTTTCAGGTACTTCCACGTGTTACACTTGAAACACTTTTGATTGTATTTGTTATTCTGTTGGTATTGGTATACAAAATCCTTTTCAATCAAGGAATTGAAAGTCTTATATCAGTTCTAAGTGTTTTCGCAGTCGCTTCAATTCGCTTGATGCCAGCAGTTAGCCAGTCTTTAGCTGCAATTGGGCAAATGCAGGCAGGTGGCTATGCTCTTGATATGCTTTACGCAGATTTAATAAATTTTAGTAAATCTTCAGCCATTAAGTCCGACTCAGTGCTAACAATTCCCTTTTCTTCTGGAAAACAAAGCAACGAGGTAATGGCTTTCTCAAACACAATAGATTTGAAAAATGTTACCTACTACTATCCTGACTCTGAAAAGGCGGCGCTCAATAATATTTCTCTAAGCATTAAGAAAGGTAAAGTAATTGCCTTCATCGGTAAATCCGGAGCAGGCAAAACAACATTAGTAGACGTAATTTTAGGTCTACTGGAATCTATAGAGGGGGATATTCTGGTTGATGATGTTTCGATATACAATAATTTACGCTCCTGGCAAAACTTAATGGGCTATATTCCTCAATCCATATTTCTCATAGATGACTCAATTGAACGAAATATTGCCTTTGGCGTTCCCGACAATCTAATTGATTCTGAAAAGTTGAATAGAGCAATTCATTCTGCCCAACTGACTAACTTGATTGAGCAATTACCGGATGGAATCAAAACTTCTGTTGGCGAACGAGGTGTGCGTGTGTCAGGTGGTCAACGTCAGAGAATTGGAATTGCAAGAGCTCTCTACCACGAAAGAGAAATATTAGTTTTGGATGAGGCAACTGCTGCATTAGATAATGAAACAGAAAGTCTAGTTACAGAGGCAGTTAAGTCCTTAAGTGGTAATAAAACAATCATTATCATTGCTCACCGCTTAACAACTATTGAGCATTGTGATTATGTTTATGTGATGGATAAAGGACAAATTGTAAAATCAGGTAGTTACAAAGAGGTTGTTCTAGAGAAGCAAGCTTTATCTTGAAAGGATAGTTGTGCTAATCTAAAAATTTTATTTGGTTAATTTTTTTAACAAAAGGGACAATATAAGCGTATTAAATATAGTAAATTGTTTATAAGTAATTAGTTTTATTTTACTTCAAAAAACAAAAAAACAAAGAAATTTTGAGAGGAAAATAGCAGGATGAAGGTTTTAGTTGCTCTTCCGGTTAAACATCTTAATTTTGATTCGATTGACGATGTTTTGGAAGGTAAAGTTGCCAGTTCTGGGACTTACGGTTCAATCATTAGACTAGCAAATATTTTAACTGAAGCTGGACTGGATGTATGTCTGAGTGCAGCTTGCGATATTCCTAGCTCTAATTTTCCCTGTATTAAACATGAGTGTGTAGATGTCAAAGCAATAGATTGCTTGATTGTTCATCAATCGCACTGGGATGGCGTTTCACTTACATTCGGTGTTCAGTCTTTAAAAAAGACATTCCTTTGGTTACACACTTACCTTCCAACCATGTTAGCGTATACCTTTTTACGTGAAGGTGGCAGGCAAATTGTCTGTGTATCCAGACACCATGCTAATCTTTTTCGCGCCATACCACAGTGGCGAAAAGGCGTAACCTTTATTGCGAACTCTTACTGCTCGATTTTCCAACCAATTCCTTCCCTTGCTTCGCAGACTAAACCAAAGCTTTTGTTTATAGGAGCAGTAACCCGTAATAAGGGCTTTCCTGAACTGACCAAAATTTGGTCTTACTTAGCAAAGAATCGAGTCAATTTAGAATTAGTGCTTGCAGGGAGTAGAAAGATACACTCAGTTGATGAGAATACAGATATTGGTCCAATGGGCATAGCAGAGCTTGAACTGGAAAATAACTGCATTCAGCCTTGGCTGAAATCTTTGCCAAACGATTACCAACCGCGTTTCTTAGGAAATTTATCTCCTAGACAACTACGGGATGAACTTGCTAAATCTTGGGCAACAATTGTCAATCCTAGCTGGAACTCTGGTGAAACATTTTGCGTTTCAGCTGTTGATGCACAAGCTTGCGAACGTACTGTGTTTTCAATAGCACATGGAGCTCTGAAAGAAACAGTTTATCGCGATCATTTCAATTCATTGGCGGAAAAACGAACGATTGAGGCAGTTGGCGATCGCATCATTGCTGGTTTGTATGAACAAGAAAAGGTAGCAGAAAACGGTCGTTTAGCTGCTGAGTTTGTCAGGAGTAAATTTGCTTCTAGCACTATTCGTGATGCTTGGATAAATCTCATTTATGGACACAAAGCTGAACCTATACCGCTTCATTGGTATGATGTCCGAGATGTAGCACGCGATCTGATGCGATGGAGTGGCACAACAATACTTATCAGTCAGTATAGACATAATGAAAACCGTCAAATCATATCGAGTTACCATAGTGCAAAAAGTAAATACTCTTAGCATTTGGTTAATACACCCATGAAAACTCCAGTTGCTTTCATAATTTTCAAACGACCAAATACTACGGAAAGAGTGTTTGAAGCAATTCGCCAAGCAAAAACTCCGAAACTTTTTGTAATTGCAGACGGACCACGCATTGACCATCCCGGAGAGGCGGAAAAGTGTGAAGCAACTCGGGCAATTATTGAGCGTATCGATTGGGATTGCGAAGTTATTAAGAACTACTCAGATACCAACTTGGGCTGTGCAAAACGTGTATCTAGTGGTTTAGATTGGGTTTTCAGTAATATTGAGGAGGCGATCGTTTTAGAGGATGATTGCGTCCCTCATCCTACATTTTTCCAGTTTTGTGAAGAATTACTTGAGAAATATCGATACGATACGCGAATTGCCTCGATTTCCGGAGCCAATTTCCAGCTTGGGCGCAGACGAACGCCTTATAGTTACTACTTTTCTATCCACAACCACTGCTGGGGCTGGGCTAGTTGGAGACGTGCATGGCAGCAATTTGATATCACTATGAAGTTATGGAAAGAAATTCAATCGCAAGGTTTTCTCAACGATCTCTTAATAGACTTCAAAGCAGTGAAGTATTGGGAAAAGAGGTTTCAGGAAATTTATGATAATCCTTTAGACACAGTTTGGGACTACCAATGGACCTTTGCCTGCTGGATACAAAGTAGCCTGGGAATTATTCCTAATAGGAATTTAATTTCTAATATTGGCTTCGGTGTAGACTCGACTCATTTCACTTCAACTAAAAAAAATCCATTTGGTGATATGCATACAGAGAAGATGGAATTCCCTTTAAAGCATCCTCCCTTCATAATTCGCGATCTCAAGGCAGATAGTTTTACACAAAAAACAGTCTTTAAAGAAACTGCCATTCAAATTATCAACCAGAAAATTAAGAAGATGCTAAAAGGTTAATTATATCTCAGTATCAATGAAATGGATATCCTAAAAATGAAAAATTTGAACCTTGGCTGTGGAAAGAGATTCTCAAAAAGCTGGATTAATATTGATTTTAATTCCGAGTTTCCAGAAGTAATATCATGCAACTTTTTACAACCTCTACCATTTCCTAATAATTCTATCGATGCAATTTACAGTAGTCATGCTCTAGAGCATTTTTCACAGCAAACAGGGGAAAACCTACTACGTGAATGCTTCAGAGTTTTGAAACCTCATGGCATTTTGCGAATAGTCGTTCCCGATTTGGAGCAAACGTGCCGTGAATATTTAAGAGTTATGGACATGATGGAACATGAGGATGCTAAAAAGCAATATGAATGGATTACTATTGAATTGCTTGATCAACTGGTGAGAACAGAGGGTGGTGGCTTGATGAAACAATATTGGTCAAAAATATTTGAGAAGAATGATGAATCTGCCATCCAGTATGTTGAAGCAAGGACAGGTGTGAGAGTAAAGGAAGAGGTACGAACTTTTACTAATCGATCTTTCGCACAAAAATTGCGGGATATAAACATTAATAAATTAAAAATGGTCTTGACATACTCCTACATTGAGGTAGTCAAGATGTTGATTCCCGGCTATATTCGTCAAGCTATGGTTGACAATACACCACTGGGCGAAAAGCATAAATGGATGTACGATCGCCACAGCTTGAGAATAATCTTTGAAAAGCCTGGCTTTACTGATATTAGGTTTTTAGATGCCTATACAAGTTCTATTCCAAACTTTAAGGATGAGCTTTTGGATATTAATCTGGATGGAACTCCATATAAACCAGGCTCGTTGTATTGTGAGGGAATGAAACCGAAAGATTGAATAATCATCTACTTAGGAGCTTTTTTTGAATTCAAATCAAAACAATATCTGAATGAATATTTGGTCAATAAGTATTTCTCCTAAAGAAAATAGAAGACTCAATTCTTTACTTAGGAATTTAGAAATATTTAGTGTTTTATTATTATTCCTATGCTTTTTTGACACTAATCTATTTTTCTTGACTGAAATCATTAAGGCAGCAAGCTATGGTCTCATATTATTTTTGTTAATTTTGCGGTGGAAGCGATGTGTTTATGTTGGTACAAGAGACATATCTCTGCTACTCATACTTGGGACTATAATTTTCTCGTATTTCTGGTCTGCCTCTCCCGAAGATACTCTTAAAGAGTCTAAGAGTGTAGTCCGTGAAATTTTGTTGGGAGTCTACTTAGCTGCCCAGTATAACCCTAAGCAGTTAATGCGACTATTTGCCTGGATGTTTGGCGTAGCAGTAGTAATGAACTGGATATTTTGTGCCTTCGCAATTGCCACACATCAACAGGATATTGCTATTACCATGACAAACAATGAGCGCTCATGGCAAGGCTTGTTGTTGTTCAAGCAATACCTGGGTCGCATGGTGATGCACGCATCTGTATTGTTTCTGCTGAGTGCCATAAACAACAAAAGATTTTCTTGGGCTATGTGGGTTGGATTTAGCCTTTCAGGAGTCCTGCTTTTTCTATCCAAAAGTAAGACATCATGGGTGGGCTTTCTATTCTCATTTACTCTGCTACCTATTCTCAAATTTGCCTGGTGGAACTACAAAATTCGGACAATTATCTATGTCATTGCAGTATTGATAGTTGGCAGTATCGCTGTACTGGTATTTGATAACTACGAAACTATAGTAGTTGATATTCTACGTAAACCTCCTGATTTTAACGGACGTTTTGTTATATGGGATTTAGCAATTGAAAGGGCTTTAAAGCGACCTTGGTTGGGCTATGGATATGCTGGTTTTTGGACTTCTAGTGAAGGTATATACATTTTTAATCATACATGGGCAACGCTTACAACTGCCACTCGCCTTCACGCCCATAATGGATTTATCGACTTATTTCTAGACTTTGGAATTATAGGAATTTCATTATTTACAATTAATTTTTTAGCTTTAATGAAAAGAGTTATTAACCTGATCCATTTAACTAAAACTATAGAGGCTTTTTGGATGCTCGAATTCCTACTTCTTGCGTTTTTATTACAAATTACTGAAACTTTAACCTTAATATCTAATACCACTACTTGTACCATATATGTATCAATATGTTTATCAACTATTCTTTGGCAAGACAGCCTTAAAATTAAAGCTACCAAAGATTCATATTAATTATGAATTGCAGGAGAATGAAACATTGAAAAATTAAACTCAACAACAAATTAAAGATGACTACAATGGGTATGTCATTGTAAAAGCAGATGTAATTGTCTTTCCTGTATTTAACATCATTAGGTATTTTAAACTATGAGTGAACTAAGTGGAAGTTTGATCAACTCTACTGATATTTATGCCTTAGCATCGTCCTATAGTTTTGAACTCAATCAAGAGGAGAAAAGCTATTTAAATAATCATGCAAAAAGGTTGGCTTATTTCGTTAATATTACTAAAAAATACACAAAAATAATATTAGATAAAAAAGACACACCTGTAAAAATTATGGATATTGGTCCGCATTTTCTAACTTTTGCTTTGCATAAATACTTGGGTAATAGTATTTCTTTGAACACTCTTGGATGGGAAAACAATCTGGCACCTCCAAACATAGTTAATCATCATCTACAATTTGATTTGAATAATGCCCAGCATGAAGATAAATGGCTACCAGCTAAAACACATGACATAGTAATTATGTGCGAAGTAATAGAACATTTATATACAGCACCTGAACTAGTGCTGTCATTTGTAAAAACATTTATTTCTCCAGGAGGATTTCTTATAGTGGGTACTCCTAATGCTGCTTATTTACCTAATCGAGTCCTACTGGCTTCAGGGAGAAATCCTTATGAAATGATTAGGAAAACTTATAACAATCCAGGTCATTTTAGAGAATACACTGCCAGTGAATTCAAAAAGATTTGTCAAGAAGTAGGTCTGAGATGCGAAAGTATTGAATACCAAGATTTTTCAGAAAACAGAGGAATAGCTCACCGAATAGTTCGATCAATGGGAAATATTCATCAGCCTTTCAAGAAGTACCTGAGTATAGTTTGCCAAAACTAAGAGATATATAAAGATATATAAATGAAGGTTTTGCATCTAAACGTTTCTGATTTGAGCGGTGGAGCATCTCGTGCTGCTTACCGTCTGCACCAAGGATTAATGGGTATTGGCGTGAATTCTCAGATGTTGGTGCAAACTCAGGATAGTGACGACCAAACGGTGATGAGTTCAAATACCAAACTTGGTAAGGATCTGACCAAGCTAAGATCAGCTTTGAGTAGGCTTCCCTTGAAACTTTATCCTCATGGAGAGCTAAGTGAATATTCTTCCTCCTGGCTTCCTGATGGCGTTGCAGCCAGAGTTGAGCAACTTGCTCCTGAGGTGATTAATCTGCATTGGATCTCAAAAGGCTATCTTCAAATTAAAACTCTTGCCAGACTCAAAAAGCCATTAGTTTGGACGCTCCATGATATGTGGGCTTTTACTGGTGGCTGTCACTACAGCTACAATTGCGATCGCTACATGGACTCCTGTGGAGCTTGTCCTCAGTTGGGGAGCGATCGCAACTGGGATCTATCCCGTTGGCAGTGGCAAAGTAAAGCTAAAAACTGGAGACATCTAGATTTGACTTTTGTTTCTCCCAGTTCATGGTTAGCTAAGCTTGCTCAAGCCAGTTCCCTTGGACGAGATATGCGGGTGGAAGTAATCCCTAATGGTCTTGATGTAAATAGGTACAAGCCAGTCAATCGGCAAATAGCGCGATCGCTACTTAATCTGCCTCAGGATAAACAGCTTGTGCTTTTTGGGGCAATAAATGCAACAAGTAATCAGAGGAAAGGATTTCACTTGCTGTATCCAGCACTCCAAAGCTTGAGTAAATCTGGATGGCAAGATCGGCTAGAGTTAGTTATTTTCGGCTCCTCACAACCCAAAAACCCACCTGAATTTGGTTTTCAATCTCGATACCTAGGTAGTTTAAATGATGATATTTCCCTAGCGTTGCTCTATGCCGCAGTAGATGTTTTCATTGCACCATCAACTCAAGACAACTTGCCAAATACCGTGATGGAAGCACTTGCCTGTGGAACTCCATGTGTAGCTTTCAACATTGGTGGTATCCCAGAGATGATTGAGCATCAGAAAAATGGTTATTTAGCCCAACCTTACAATACTGAAGACTTAGCTCTAGGAGTTGCTTGGATTTTAGAGAATAGAGAGCGGCATGAAAAACTGTGTTATTTTGCTCGCTCTCAAGTGGAACAAGAATTTTCTTTGGAGAAACAAGCATATCGCTATCTCACTCTATTCAATGAGATAGTAAATAAACGCAATTAGCATCGCTATATCTCAATATAGTTCAGTTAAGAGTTATCGGTGGGAATTAAATTGGTGTAGAGACGCGATCGGTCACGTCTCTACATAATTTGACGATAGAACATTTATCTTAACTGAACTCTAGTGCGCTATATCTTTTCCTACTCTCACAAATGGCTGAGAAATCATAATATTCATAAAGTGATATGGCTGTTTACACTACTGATTGCTACAAGAAACAATTTTTTATGTCTAATGTACATAACTAATACTTGAGCTAACCATACACAAGCTTGTAAATAGTAAATACTATCAAAAATTTTCTTGCCCAATTATTAAAGATGTTACAGGAGGCGGTATTATGAAAATTCTCCAAGTTCACAACGCATATCAGCATGTAGGTGGTGAAGAGGTTGTTGTGGCTGCTGAGCATGAAATGCTCAAGCAGTATGGGCATGATATTCATCAATGGATTGTTGAAAATTCTGGTATTGAAAATGTCAATGTTATATAGCAGTGTCTTTCAAATCTCTATTAGTCGTAAATTTTAAACCAGACTTAAGGTCAGCTAGAAGCACAAGGATACAGAGAGGATTAGCTACAAGATTTCTGCGGGTACTCACACTTATCTTGCTAGATATCATTGCTTTAACGTTAGCTTGGAAGATAGCAGTATTTTGTGGAACTCCATTAGAGTCACCTTGGACTCAAAAATCATCTTTCCTACTGCTAATTCTGACAGTTGAAATAGGCATGCTTACATCCAACGGACTGTATAATGCAGGCACACATCGTCGTAACTATCCTGATTTGCTCAAAGCAGTCTCCCTGTCAGAAGTTTTCCTCTTGTTGATTGCTTTTCTTTACGAACCAAATTACTATGTCTCGCGCTCAACTTTTCTGCTCTTTTGGTTTTTTTCTGTAGCCTTCATCTGTGCCGAACGCTTTATATTTGATTTTGCTACTAAACTGCTGCGTCAAAAAGGAGCAATTCGTTATCCCGTTTTTCTCATTGCTGATCCGGAAGAGCAAGAGAGCCATATTAAGTTAATAGAACAAGAAAATTGTTACACGGTACAAGGAATTTCTGCCTCTAACTGTCTTGATCTTTCTAACAGAGAAACAACATTAGAAGCTCTTCGCAAACAGGGCATAGTAGAGGCTTTTGTTTCTTGGAATGCAATCAAGAATCGTCTATATGTTTGCTGGAATTTCCACACTGCTGGCATTACCATCAGAATACTCCCAATACAGAATGGAGCTCGCCATCCTAAATCTGTATTGTGGATGATTGGCGAAGTCCCATGTTTGACAATTCCAGCACCAATTATCGTCGGCAGTGATTTTTGGGTGAAGCGATGTTTCGACCTTTGTTGTTCCATTATTTTGTTACTTATATTATCACCTCTGATAGGAGCGATCGCCCTGCTGATTAAGTTAGATTCTCATGGCTCAATCTTTTTTAAACAAGACCGAATTGGTCTGCATTGTAAAAAGTTCAAGGTGTGGAAATTTCGCACAATGGTTGCGAATGCAGAAAAGTTGCAAGCAGCGCTAGAAGTCAAAAATGAGATTAAGGATGGTGTCTTATTTAAACTGAAAAACGACCCTCGCATCACACGAGTTGGTAAATTTCTGCGCCGTTACAGTTTAGACGAATTACCGCAACTGTTTAATGTTGTACTTGGAGAGATGAGTCTAGTTGGTCCTCGCCCTCTCCCTGTAAGAGATGTAGATAGGTTTCAAAAAGCACACTTTATTCGACAAGAAGTTTTGCCTGGTATTACTGGATTGTGGCAAGTTTCTGGTCGATCGAATATCGATAATTTTGAAGATGCGGTGAAATTAGATATGACCTATATCGAGAATTGGTCACTTTGGCTAGATCTGACAATCTTGCTGAAAACCGTCGGAGTTGTCCTGCAAAAAACAGGCGCTTACTAACTCGTGAAAAAGATTAAGGATGCATTGTAATGATGAATGCTTAAGTAATCCATGCAACGCTGCTGACGACGCTACCTGCGGCAGCTATCTCGCTTTTGGATCTTGCCTGTTTTCGTGTCCATTATCGCAATGTTCAGCTGGGGAAGTTGACGGTTCCGTCAGCCTGGAAACCTTGGAATCCTCATGCTTGGTGGGCTGTTTGTGTGGCGGCTGTTTGTCAAACCTACAAAGCTAATAACCAAATGGTACGCTCGTTAAGCGATCGTCACCAAGCCAAATGGAAATTGAGTGTGGTGCATTGCTGTCTCTTGCTATACAAAGTTAAGGCATTCCCAAGCTGGAGCCTGGGAACGAGATGGCGATCGCAACGAGCGTCACCCGAAGGGCTTGTCATTAGACATCGCTCACCCACCACCAACGGAAATCTATTTCCAAGTCAGTATCGACTACTTATTTCACCTCTGGACTTCTAGGGGAATGGAGGGGCTAGCGGGCGTCGCGGGGTCCCTCCACCGCCGACGCGATCCGAACCGTTGTTGACCACTACCTGGAGGTATTTCGGCACAGTGGTGTTGTACAGGAGCGTCTGAACCTCGTCATTCGCTGTGGGTTCCGCATAAAGATTGAGGTAACCTGTATCCGCCACGTAGGCACCGTAGTCTTGGAGAGCCTTAGCCAGTTCGTACAGAGGTGTACCAGGCGGTCCGGCAATTTCCTGGATGTTGACATTAGGTGGAATTGCCAGCAACGATCCCATGTACATATTGCCTGTACCCGTGTAGCTTCGACCGTCGCCATCATCCGCCGAGCTGGCAGGCCAGACATAGGGTTTTCCTCCTGGGGCATTTTTATTCACGACTGTGGGGGTAATGGCGATACGTAGCGCATGCCTGATGCCGTTTTTGAGTTCGCCCTTGCGGATCAGCCCTGCTGTGCAGGAGCCGCCGTAGGCGCACGACCCGTGATAGTCTTTGAAGACCCCTGGACCGCGCAGATCAATCTTGTTCGGGAACGGCGCTTCTATGCCTCCGTCGGAACGCCGCTTAGCCCAGATCATTTCGGTAACGTAGTTGTGGGTTTCGTCGATGAGGGAAAGTTGAGCGTCGCTCCCCGGTGATGGCGCTGCAGCATCTGGTACGCGCTGCTCGAAGGGGGCGTTAAAGTTAATTACGCTATCCGTGCGATACACCTTACGCACCGGATCCGAACCAGTGGCAACGTAGACCGGAATCGTGTACTCCGTCGAGTTGATGATGAAGCCGTACTTTTGTGCTGTCGTCCACTCCGGTGAACTCATTGGCTCGAACTTCGCCTCGGACCCGATCGGCATGTTCCATGGGCTGTTGGCATCGAATGGCCAGTAGGCAGGGTCCCGCGTCGAGGTGTCTTGAGTCGAGGCGCTCACCTTGAAATATTGACCACCGCTATAGACGACGAGCATTGCGGCAAGCACAAAGCAAGTGCAATATCGTATGGCTCGAGAAATAATTCGTGTCATGTCAGTTTTCTTATGTAGAAAGTTCTTCGTTGAAGCTGGTGAGTTGCGAATTTTTTTGTCACTTCAGATCCACCACCAACACGATTGCAAGATAGATTTTTTGGCAAACTCTTTGGCAATCAGATTTTCACAGGTTTCTTCGAGAACAGGAAAATATTTAGAGTCAGGAGGCAGTAGGCACTAATTCAAGTTCACAAGAAAAATTTTCTTATGATGACTTTTGCCATCCTCCTACATACTGCAATACTGCTCGTTAATCGCAATTTGTCAACCGACAAACCCTGTAGAGACGCGATCGGTCGCGTCTCTACACGTATGAAATTCCCACATACTGTATTTCACTCAAGCGAGAACAGCTATAAATAGCCACTTTGGTGATACCTGACTGTTATGGAAACTCTTCAGAAAGTAAATCAACATGTGAAAGTTGCACCATAACAAACCTCGGTTGGTGTTTAAAAAACAACTAATCTATTGACTATGCGGGAAACCTTTAAATTAGTAAGTTCCCTCCCATTCGATAAATGGAATGCCCTGGTAATGTAGATTAACTTCCCTAAAAGTTGTGTACTTTAAATGCGTTTCAACACGCTCATAAGAGCATACATATTTTCCTATAAAAAATCTACAACCAATTAACACTTTTATTTCTTTAGGGTAATGGTGATAAATTTTACTTATTAAGGGCAGGAATTGTCATGCCTTGCATAAAGTTCCTTATTTCAACTTCAATTCATCAAACTTTATCACCACCAAATCAGGCTTAGGTGTATCAAAAGGATAGCTACTAATTGTGCCATTACCCGTGTCAAAGATACTGAAAACTGTAATTTCATTACTTGCAATATACGATATTGGCTTACCATCTTCACCCAAGATTGGGGCAATAGTTGGCATCACTGCTAAGAGCGCATTTGGAACGCCAAGTTTAGGCATAATTCTCTTTATACCCAACTGGCACGAGTCGCTCTTTTTCACCTACAAAGGCACCGTAAATGTTGCCAACATTGGATGTTTCCAAAAAGTGCATCCCTGACTGACTACGAAAGCGGTTCCACAAATGAGAATGCCCATAAAATACTAACTGCACGTCTGACGCTTCTAGTAACGACACAACATCGCGGATGAGGTAATCTGCATTCAAAGGGTACTCGTAACGCACTGCCTTAATGTTGCGATCGCCATCGCGTTCAATTATCTACACCGGATCGGTATAGGCAGGGACAATGTTTTCGCCTAAAGAATGGGGCGGATAATGAAACATCACGACTTTGTACTTTGCCTTTTTAAACTCAGGGCTATTCAATTCTTGCACCAGCCAGTTGTACTGTTGACTACCTTTGCTAATTGATTCAAATATATGCTGTTTATAACCCCACTCAACTTGCCCACCCAAATTAAGTAGGGGCCCCCAGTCGTTCGCCCCTACTCTTGTGGGGTGGGCATCCTGCCCGCCCGGTTAATGCAAGTTAAATGGGCGACAGCTTAGCTTTCTGAATCCTGCTATTGTGGCTTTAGCAAAACGCATAACTACCTTGTTTCTATGTGTGAAGCGGAGACTAATCGCAGCAAAGGTAGCAAACACTACTAGACCAACAGTGGAACCAGAATTCGTTTGCCTTGCAAAAGTTCTTGTGATATCGAAGCCCAGGATACGCCGGATCGGACCAACCCGATCGGGTTCTGGGAAAATATTGGGTGCGTAAGAGTTAATACCGTAGGTGTTCACAGACAAGGTTTTGCCATCAGCACTGATGTCAAGGGTAACGTAGTTGAAGGTATCAGGCGTGTAAAAATCTACAGGTTGGCGTAGAGTATCAGCTTGAGGGTCGCCCTCACGGAAAACGTTCTGGAGTCCAGGAAACTTTGAATCTAGACCGAGGGGGTTAAGACCTTTTGCTTTCTGTAAAGCCACAATACCATCTGTCAACAGTTTAATAGCGCTGAAGCTGTGAACCTTCATTTTATCAGGACCACTAGCACCGATGGGACCAGCAACGATGGTGAAAGCATCCGGGACAAGGGTACGTCCGGTGACGTCATTGAGGTCGGCAAAGTATGTAAGTTCATTAATGCGGTTTTGGTGGTCGTCGGTGGAGAGAAAGACCACATTGTCAATTTTATTTTCAGCAATAAACTTCAGTACTTCGTTGCGTTCAGCCCTGTAACCGCCAATCCAAGACTTACCTCCGTCGTCTCCGCTTTCATCAATTGGTGAGGAAATAGCGATGATTTTCCAATATACATAATTTCGCTGTGCATTCAAAAGCGTTTGTTTGAACCAGTTGAGTTGAGTTTTCCCCAACATAGTGCGCTGAGGATTATTTGCACGCACACCTGTATCATCAGCACCCGCCGCTGTCTTGATGCGGATGTCACGGTAGGAGCGATCGTCTAAGTTGATGAAAATGCTATTTGCTCCCCACTGTTGAGCAAAATATAACTGTTGTGTGCCATCTGTGCGTGGATCGCCTGAAGCAGAAATAATTTTCTCTCGAATCGGTTGGTAGTCGCTGTAGGCTTTGACCAAAGCCTTGAAGCCATCCGTTTTATTAATAAACGTGTCAGTTGTATTGACATCATTCGTGGGATTGCTAGCATCCACACCCATGCCTGCAGGAGTGCCAGCAGGTGCGCCACCATTGATAAACTGTTTATTGCCCAGTTCGTGATTATCAATGAGGGTATAGTTTCCACCAGCAGCAAAAAACCTTTGCAGACTAGAGAAACCGCCTGTTGTCACAGGTTCTAACTGCTCCCGATACTTGCGATCGTAGTCTGCTAAAGCTTGTTTGGGATTGGCAAAGGGATCGGTACAAGCCTCTGATCCAGTGCTTTTGGTTTCGTAAATAGTGTCGCCAATGAAGACAAAGTAGTCTAAATTGAGCTTGTGAAAATCTTGGGTGGAGGGATATGGACGCCACTGACCGTCAGCATCCCCGCTGAAACCAAACCGAACAGCAACTTTCTGGGTTTTTGCAGGTGCAGTTTTGAATGTGCCAACTGGACTGAACTTTCCATCAGTTGTTAAAAAGCGATAATAATACCGTGTGCCGCTGGTTAAACCTTTAACATCAAGTTTTAGGGTGTAGTCGTGGCTGGGTTTGGTTACACCCTTTGAAGAGTCAAAGATTTTGCGAAACTTTGGGTCAGTAGAGATTTGAACAGTCAGGTTACTAACAATACCTTGCTTTGTGGTAGAATCTACAGTACGCGTCCAAACAATTGCACTCGTGTCTGTCGCGTCACCGGCAGCTACACCACTGTATACAACAGCCGCCTCAGCGAAGGTTGGCAAAACTGTCACTGTCATGACTGTTAGCACTGTCGCTAGATATAAGAATCTGGTGAGTTTGAGAGGGAACACGCTTTTGTTTTTATTTATTTCATTTTTTCATGTCACCGTAATTATACTGAAACAGAGGAGCAAAGAATTAGGGTGATGCTGGGGGTAGCCGTTCTTGAACCCAATCAAACACTCCTAATAAGTTAAGCGGACAGTACGTTAATTATACTCTCACAAGAGTATAAAAAGAGCTTTAGGATACTTATAGCTTAGATAAGATCTTGGGTAAGGTTCTTTTTGAAAGTGTGAACGGCTAGCGCCGCTCCGAAGCGCTCATTACTGCTTCATTCAGCTTAACTGACGTCGGAACTGACGGATACTTAGGGTCATCAGCACTGCGGCGAAAATGAGCAAAATCAGCACCTGAGGCCAAAGTGTCTCTAGACCAACTCCCTTAAGCAACACTCCGCGACATACCTCGATAAAATAACGCAAGGGGTCGAGATAAGTGAGCCATTGGACAAAGGTGGACATGGAGGAAATTGGGCTGGTGGCTCCAGATAAAAGAACTAAGGGCGGATTGATAAAGAAAGCTGTCAACTGTGTCTGCTGCTCACTTTTTGAGGAAGAAGCAATTAGGATGCCGATGCTAATTCCCACTAAGAAGTAAAGCACGGCAATCATGATGAGCAATAGTAAATTACCTCGGAATGGTAGACCAAACACCAGCCTTGCTATACTAAGAGCAATAAAAACATCAACTGTAAGCAGAATAAGTAATGGACAAACCTTAGCCAGGATTACCTCTGTATCTGAGGCTGGAGTCATGACTAACTGCTCGATAGTCCCTACTTCTTTTTCTCGCACCACCAATGATGCGGCAGCTTGGGAACCGATGACCGTAAGTAAAATTCCAAATAATCCCGACACAATGAACCAAGTCGGTTCCAGCCCAGGATTGTAGAAAACTGTAGTCTTAACCTGAACTTGTTGGTGAGTCAGCGCTGCAGGAGGGTTTCCCGACCTAGGCGACTGCGAACCCGAAGGGTTGTTGATTGTTGATTGTTGGTTGGTTGTAGAGCCAGAACCTGTGACCCTTTGATGCAAGGATTTAACTAATTGAGGCGCATTATTTAATTGACGTGTATTATAATCGCTAACCAACTGACTAACGTAAGTGGAGGCAATGGTTGCGGTGTTGGCATCGACAGCGTCGAACAGCGCCTCTACTTCAACTGTGCGTCTGTGAGCAATGTCATAATTAAATTCTGGCGGAATAATGATGCCGACAGTGAGTGAACCCTTTGCCAAATCAGCAAGCATATCCTGTTGGTTAGCATAGTAACGGCTAATAACAAAAGCATCGGTCTGCTTGAATGTTTCAATAAATTCACGGGAAGCACTGGTGTGGCTGTAGTCACTGATACCAACTTTTAGGTCTTGAAACTTAGGATTGAGCGCAAAGCCAAACAACACCAAAAAGACGGTAAACGGTACCAGCAATTGAATCAGGAGCTGACGGTCACGAAATATCTGGGCGAATTCTTTTTGGAATAATGCCCAGAATCGACTGCCCAAAATCGTGTCTATCAGATCTGCAAACCCTTTTCTTCTGATCATATATAGCAATCCTAAATGATTCGTGAAATTCGCCGTTTCTTTTCTTGGCGTTGGGGTTTCCCCCGTTGAAGCAACTGCTGCCCAAAGGCGCAAAGGTACAAAGAATAATTCATCCCCAAATTCAGCAACGCCAAAAGTCCTGTTGACAACTAAGACTCCAATACGGTTCGGATAAGATGATTTCCTAATTTACAACCCATGTAGAGACGTTGCAGTGCAACGTCTCTACACGCATAGATTTTTCACCAATTACCTTAACCGAATGGTATTGACTAAGACTCCACTTGCATAGTTTGCAATTTGCTCCAAGCCAAAAAGAAAAATAAGCTTGTTAGTAGTGCCAAAGCCAGCACCGGAAACCAAACTCCTAACCAGCCCACGCCACGAGCATAGGCATCGCGAGCGATCAGAATGTAGTGTTGGGCTGGGATCAAGTAAGAAATCCAACGGATGGCGATCGGGATATTAGATACTGGGTAAATGTAGCCGGAGAGTTGCAGTGATAACAGAAAGGCGGTGAAGGAAACTGCTTGAATCGCAGCACTCTGCTTTTGGGTATTTCTGCCCAGAAAGATGCCCCAAAACACACCACAAGCGATGTAAAGAGATGAACCTACGATCATCGGTGTGGGATCGCCAGCAAACCATAGACCGAAGAGCAACCATGCTTCTAGGTTCACTAACAATACCTCCGCCATGCCTACCAGCCAGAATGCCGCAGCTTTGCCAAGCAGGTACTCAATGCCTGTCAGACTAGATGCGTAAACTTGGAGAATGGTCCCCTGTTCATACTCTTTTGCCGTTGCCAAAGCAGCAAGAAGTGCAGGAAATAAGGTAACGGTAATCGCTATAGCCCCAGGACCAATGTACTTCAAAGTTTCTAAACCAGAGTTGTACCATAGGCGTGACTGGAGGTTCACAGGGAGAACATTACTACCCCCCATATTTTCCATAAAAGTATTAGTAGTCGCTTTGGCATAGCCCCGCATAATATTAGCAGTGTTAGAATCAGTGCCATCTACCAAAATTTGTGCTTCAGCGCTACGCTTCGCTCGTAAGAAGTCCCGCGCAAACTTTGGGGGGATAATTAAACCTGCTGCGACTCTCCCTTGATCTAACAGTCGAGGCACATTAACATTTGGTCCATATGCAACTATGTTGAATTTGGTGGTGCGCTCAAAGGTGGCAATATACTCCCGGCTGATGAATGTATGGTCTAGATCCTGAATGGCAAAGTTAATTTTATTCACCTTTAACGACACCCCAAAGCCAAACAGCAGCAGCAGTATTAATGGCAACCCTAACGCCATTGTTAATGACAGTCGGTCACGTCCTAATTGCGTTAGTTCTTTAACAGTCTGGGCAAAGATGCGGTTCATTTTGTTGATTGTTAGTTGTTAGTTGTTAGTTGTTAGTTGTTAGTTGTTAGTTGTTA
>CAXTSI010000116.1:2544-19246 GCA_964246695.1 uncultured bacterium | reverse complement strand
AACAACTAACAACTAACAACTAACAACTAACAACTAACAACTAACAACTAACATTTGACTAAAATTAAATTAATAAGTAAGCAGGTACATGCAGATGTTTGTCACAGCGCAACAGCTAGAACAACAGATGCCCGATGCAACTCGGTTGTTAAGTGATGAGCCAGAAATGGAAACTTCTTTGCACTATATGCAGCTCCTGCTGCTAGTGACTTGTTTAGAGTGGCTGTGGCGGGAGGATGATGATTTCTTTATTGGTGCCAATTTAACGATTTATTTTAGTCGTCAGCAACTGCGAAATAAAGATTTTCGAGGACCAGACTTTTTCTTAGTGAAGGACACCGAAAAACGACCCCGCAGTTCCTGGGTAGTATGGGAGGAAGATGGTCGCTATCCAGACTTGATTATTGAACTGCTTTCTGATAGTACGGCTGCTATCGACCGCAACTTGAAGAAAAACCTATATCAAAATCGCTTTCACACACCAGAGTATTTTTGGTTTTCGCCGGAAAATTTAGAATTTGTCGGTTTTGAATTGGTAGGCAATAGTTATCAGGAAATTGCACCGAATGCCCAGGGTTGGCGATGGAGTCAGGTGTTGGGTCTGTATTTGGGGGTGCAAGCTGGTAAACTGCGCTACTATACCACAGATGGGGATTTAGTACCAACACCAGAGGAAGCGGCAATCGTTGCACAGCAGCAAGCGCAACAGGCACAGCAGCAAGCGCAACAGGCACGGCAGCAAGCACAACAGGCACAGCAGCAAGTTCAACAGGCACAGCAGAGGAAATCTGAGGCAGAATCACGCTTGGAACAAGAACGGCAGAGGGGGGCACAATTAGCGGAGCAGTTGCGATTGTTAGGAATTGATCCAGATAGTTTGACTTAGCA
The DNA here is from genome assembly GCA_964246695.1 of uncultured bacterium. Lineage (GTDB taxonomy): Bacteria > Cyanobacteriota > Cyanobacteriia > Cyanobacteriales > Nostocaceae > Stigonema. The sequence continues at coordinate 18,358 of CAXTSI010000116.1, read as the reverse complement.
AACCAAAGCTGAAGTTAAAGTCCAAAAATCCTGTGTTTCTTACCGATTTATTGTAAAATTAACAAACTAATTTTGGTGCAGTTAGTAGCAATTTTTCCAAAAAGGAAACAACAGGAACTTTCATATAGGATTCCGTGCGCCTATAGCGTGAAAAATATATACCTAGCGTAGGGTGGGCATTGCCCACCAAAACCAGGATACGGTGGGCTTAGATTTTTTGAAAATTCAAATAGGAATCCTATAGAAAACAAGCTGCTTCGAGGAAAATTGCGTGTGTAGGTAGTGAGAGAGGAAAGTGGAATTGTTACAAACGATGCGAGGAGTTGTCCGTAAGGCAGAAAGGCTGAGGCGCATTCTGCCAGTTCCGGAAAGGTGGTGGGCAAAGTTCGACTTGCTGAGAATTCTGGTACGGCGCGATTTAGAGGCGCGTTATAAAGGTTCTGTTTTAGGCAATCTATGGCCTTTGTTGAATCAGTTGTCACAGCTACTGATTTACACCTATGTGTTCTCAATTGTGCTGAAGGTAAAGCTGAGCGTCAAAAGCTTACCAGAAAATAACTTCACCTTTGGTTTGTGGCTATTTGCAGGGTTATTGCCTTGGATTGCGTTTAGTAGTGGTTTGATTCAAGGGGCTAGTTCGGTGGTAGGACAGCCGAATTTAGTCAAGAAGGTGGTATTTCCCTTAACTTTGTTACCGTTAGTGACAATTTTATCAACTTTTATTGAAAGTTCTTTTGGTTTAATAGGGTTGATTTTTTTTGTAGCGCTAACTTCTCATACTTTACATCCGACTTTGGCGCTGTTACCTTTGGTATGGCTACCGCAGTTATTGTTAACAGCAGGGTTGAGTTATTTGGCGGCGGGACTAACTGTGTTTTTGCGGGATATTCCCCAGACTTTGGCAGTCGTTTTAAATGTTTGGATGTATTTGACACCGATTATTTATCCCGCGTCAGCAATTCCACCGGAATGGCGGGGTTGGGTTTTTTGGTTAAATCCAATGGCAACAATTGTAGAAGTTTATCGTGACCTAGTTTTAGTGGGAGAGGTCAAGCATTGGGGCGAGTGGGGAGTTGCTTCAATGATGGCAGTTGTGGTGTTTTGTAGCGGATTATGGTGTTATCGTCGGCTACGTCCAGCATTTGCAGATGTATTGTAAAGCTCTGGCAATTCGATAGGATCAAAACAGTTGCTACAGGGATGACGCTATGTACCAAACTAACCCCCCCCAACCACCGCAAGAAACCCTGCCTACAATGTATGATTTGCCAAGTGAATTAGTGGGAGAATCAGGATTGCCAGACGAATTTCATATTTTTCAACCCAGACTGCTTAGCGATACCTGCCAACCTACTAGCTATTCTACTGATAACTTTTTAGTTGCCACTGACCTAAACCTGTATTACGATGTGCGCCATCCTTTATGGTACAAAAGACCTGATTGGTATGTTGTCTTGGGAGTACCTCGTACAAGCGATCAAGATGATCTGCGCTTGAGTTATGTCATGTGGCAAGAGGGTGTTGCTCCATTTCTTGTAGTAGAGTTACTTTCACCTGGTACGGAACAGGAAGACTTAGGAAAAACTCTTAGGGAAGTCAACAAGCCCCCAACAAAGTGGCAGGTTTATGAACAAATTTTGCGGGTTCCCTACTATGTGGTGTATGACCGTTACACAAATCGACTGCGAGTCTTTCGCATAGAGGGGACTCGTTATCAAGAGTTGTTATTACCTAAGCAACGACTGTGGTTAGAAGAAATAGAGCTAGGTTTGGGAATTTGGCGAGGAACCTATGAGGGAGTTGCAGGTCTGTGGCTGCGTTGGTATGATGCAAATAATCAATGGATACCGATACCTACAGAGCAAGCAGAGCAAGAACGTCAACGAGCAGAGCAAGAAAGTCAACGAGCAGAGCAAGAACGTCAACGAGCAGAGCAAGAACGCCAACGAGCAGAGCAAGAACGCCAACGAGCAGAGCGGCTAGCAGAGTATTTGCGCTCTCAAGGAATTGATCCAGATAATCTGCCACCAGACATGAGAAAATGACCCCGTTAATACCGGGGAACTTTTGAATGCCTAGAGATTCCTGTATGTATAAGTAAAAATGGTTGCAGGGTGATAAATTTAGAGGCGTTGGTTTTAAAAGTAAATGGGAAAAACACGGTGAGAAGGTATTGCCTGCAGTATATACTGCATTATACTTTGGGCTGCAAGTAATAGTTTTTGCAGGTCAATGCTATGTTATTTACTTTATGTTTGGCGACAAATTCTGACAAAATGGACGAGATGTAAGCGCGAGAAGCCCTTCGGGTTCACAGTCGCCTACGGCAGGTTTCCCTGGGGCGAACTTCGGGGAAACACTCATAAGAACTGCTTGCTGCTTCACCGCTGCGCGTCTACGCCTTTTGATCGTGGTATGGAAGTTTTGAAGGTTGACAGCGGAAGCATGGGAGAAGAAATAGCAATTTCTTTAAAGAATGTCTCGAAGTGCTACAGGCGATATGCTCGTCCAGTTGATCGGCTCAAAGAAGTTTTATTACCTGGGAAGAGTAGAAATAATGAATTTTGGGCACTGTGGGAGATTAACTTGGAGATTCCCAAGGGACAGACGGTAGGAATTGTTGGACGCAATGGCTCTGGCAAAAGTACACTGTTGCAAGTTATTGCCGGGACGCTGACACCAACGACAGGAGAAGTCATTGTTAAGGGTAGGGTTTCTGCACTGCTAGAGTTGGGTAGCGGCTTTAATCCAGAGTTTACCGGACGGCAGAATGTATTTTTTAATGGACGGTTATTGGGGTTAAGTCAACAAGAAATAGAAGATAAGTTTGATGAAATTGCTGGGTTTGCGGATATTGGAGATTTTATTGACGAGCCTGTAAAAACTTATTCCAGCGGCATGTTTGTCCGCTTGGCTTTTGCTGTTGCGGTGAATGTTGAGCCAGAAATTTTAATTGTTGATGAAGCACTTGCTGTGGGAGATATTGTCTTTCAACATCGTTGTATGCGGCGGATGCGAGCTTTGATGGATTCTGGAGTAACAACGCTGTTTGTCTCTCATGATTCCGGAGCAATTAAGACTTTATGTAATTCGGCTATGATGATTAATCAAGGCAGAATGTTCGCTTGCGGGTCGCCCAACGATGTGATCATACAATACATGAAGCTTGTCACGGAAACCGAGTTGGGAATAACACCTCCTGAAGTGGAAGTGAGAACAAATCCTCAAGCAAGTGTTGCGAGTGCGCAGCACCAACAAGAGCATAAGCAACCCTTAGTCAAAGTCAAGGACACTCGCAGAGGAAACCGCAAGGCGCTGATTGAAAATGTCTTGATGCTCCACCAATCGGGAGAGAATGCTGCAGAAACTCCTATTTTTGGGTTTAATGAACAAGTGACGTTGCTTGTGGAACTCCAAGTTTATGAGCCGCTACAAGGGTGCATTGTCGGCTTTTTTGTCTGTGATAAAAACGGCAACGAACTGATTGGCAGCAACACCATTGAAGAGAACTGTCCAATGGGAAAATTAGAGTCACAGACCAGAGTGCAGATCGAATTCAAATTTAATTTACCATTGCGCCCTGGTTCTTACAGTTTGACAGTAGCAGGTGCAGAAAACTACACGGCGATGACGTTTGATTGGATTGATAATGCCATGGTTTTTCAGGTGTTGCCTTCTGACACAGGCAAGCGTATCCATGCATTAGTGGATTTGCCGATGACTGTCAAGGTGTTTCAGCAATTACCAATTTTGGGAACCTTGGATGAGAGTATGATTGCATGAATAGTAACACGCAGAAAGATTATCCCTTATTATCAAATCTGTCGGCAGCAGATTTGGATGACAACAGCAGCTTGAAGAAAATGTTGCAGCTGGTAGGAGAAAACAAGCGAGTGGTAGACTTCGGTTGTGCCACAGGTTATTTTGCTCGGTTTCTTACTAACAAAGGATGTCAAGTTACTGGAGTTGAAGTGAATTCGCAGGCAGCCAAATCCGCTGAGCAATATTGCGAAAAAGTGATTGTTGCGGATTTAGATTTTGTGTCTTTGGCTGAAATTTTACCAGAGCAAGCATTTGATGTGGCGGTATTTGGAGATGTTTTAGAACATCTGCGCAACCCGTGGAGAGTCTTGAAGGAGACTCGAGAGTTATTAAAACCAGAAGGATATGTAGTTGTTTCCATTCCTAACATTGCTCATGGAGCTATTCGCTTGGCTTTATTGCAAGGAGACTTTGAGTATATGGAACTGGGAATTTTAGATAATACACACTTGAGATTTTTTACCCGCAAAACTGTCGAGACATTATTTGAACGTTGCGAATACTTTGTAGAGTCAGTGGAGCGAACAAAGCTACCTATTTTTTCAGGTTCTAACTGGATACCGAATATTGAAAAAGATAATTTTGATAGTAAAATTATTCAAGAAATTGAACAAGATGAAGATGCAGATACATTACAGTTTGTGATCAGGGCATTTCCTTTGTCTTTAGAGGGGAAATATGCAGCCTTAAATGAAAAGTATTTGAAGCTGGTTGAGGAAGTTAAGTCTTCTCATACTCAGCTAGAGCAAAATAGAGTGGAGTTGGAGCAATCACACATTAAACTACAAGATAAAAAAAACGAACTAGAGCAATCGCAATATCAAGTTCAGCAAAAACAGGCTGAAGTTGAGCGTTATCAAGTCGAAATTAAAGAAAAAGAAATATGTTTCGATCTCGCGCAAGCTCAATTGCAACAAACTCAAGCGGAACTAGAGATATTCTCAGATCAATTGCAACAAACTCAGGGGGAACTAGAGCAAGCACATTTTCAACGACAACACACTCAAGCGGAACTAGAGCAAGCACATTTTCAACAGCAACAAACTCAGGGGGAACTAGAGCGATCGCTGTCTCAACTACAGCAGATTCAGCTGGAATGGCAGGAGACACAAACCAAGTTGCAACAGGCTCATCAGGCTTGGGAATATTGTCAGGTTATTATTAAAGCAATGGAAAGCAGTAAATTTTGGCAGCTGCGGCTAGCTTGGTTTCGCTTAAAACGCTTTGTTGGCATAAAAGGTGATTAAACTATTTTGAAATTAAAAAATGATTAAAGACAAACAATGTCAATTATTTGAGATGCAAACGGCTCTCAACGATCGCCAATCACAACTACTAAACATACAAGCTGAAATTGAGCGATCGTATTCTCATCTGCAACACACTCCACTGAACATTACACAGGAAAATGCTCAACCGACACACGCAAAAGTTGAGCTATCGATGAATGTGTATCCAGAACCTACTAGACTGAAATTGTCAGATTTAACTGTCGATGAAAAAAGATTATTAGTTATCTCCCGACTACAGTCAGCAAAAATATGTGAAATGTTGGGAAATCATCCTTGGAAGTTAAAATCAAATAATGCGTATAATATCTGCGAAGAACCGTGCATTTCTATTATAATTACGCTTTTCAACTACTCTCAGTATATCTACGAATGTTTAGACAGCGTATCTAAATCAGACATTGCTGATTTGCCAAGAAATATTGAAGTATTAGTAATTGACGACTGTTCAACCGATAACTCAGCAATTCTAGTTGAAGAATATTTGCAAGAATCTAATCTACCCATTTGTTTAGTAAAGAAACTGTTTAATACTGGTTTAGCTGACGCCAGAAATTTAGGCTTGAAACTCGCTCGTTCTCCCTATGTATTTATATTAGATGCTGATAACTGGATTTATCCCAATTGTTTAACTTTGCTTTACAACCAAATTAAATCTTCTAATTATGCGGCTGTTTATGGTGAAATAAGTAGATTTGATAACGAGACTAAAAAAGAAATCAACCGAATTTCATGTCATGAATGGGATGTGCATAAGCTAGTGAAACATCCTTACATAGATGCTATGGCTATTTTTAATAAAGACATAGTACTTAAGGTTGGTGGATACTCCACAGAGTTAATTGAGTATGGTTGGTTTGGATGGGATGATTATGACCTTTGGTTGAAATTGGCTCAATTGAACTACTCTTGTAAGTTTCTACCAAAAGTTCTAAGTTCATATAGAGTTCATGACAAATCAATGATCAATACTACCAATAAATATGCACTAAATATTGCCAGTTACTTTCATATAAAGTTTGCTGACCTAGCTAAACAATACAACTCATTGGATATGATGTTTGGATTTTCTAAAGTTGAAATTTATTCATCGCAAAATTCACAGGTTCAAGAAAAACAAAATCAATTAGAATTGCAAGAACTACAACAGGCGTATGCCATAATTAAGGCAATGCAATCAAGCAAATTCTGGCAGTTGAGAAATCAGTGGTTTAAGTTGAAGAAGTTTTTGGGTTTAGCTAAGGATGTTGATGTTAAAATATAAACCAAAGTAGAAATATGTTTAAAAGTATAAACTACAGAGTGGCAGCTTACATTACTGCCTATCAGGAATTAGAAGCACTTGATAAAACTGTCACAGCAATACAAAAACAGTCTTATCCTGTTGAAGAAATGTTTATAGTGGATAACTCTAGAACTGAGTTAGTATCTGGAAACAGGTATAAGAACACAGCAGTAGAATTTCATCCCGAAAATCTAGGAGTGGCTGGAGGGTTAAAAATAGCTATTAATTGGGCTATAGAAAAAGGATATGATTTTCTGTGGCTTTTCGATCAAGATAGCGAACCTGGTTCTGATGTTTTAGAAAAGTTATTAGTCAAACACCACGAATTATCTGAGTCAGGAGAAAAAATAGGAATTCTTGCTCCTGTAATCCTTGATATAAATACTAAACAAGAAGTTGCAGGGTGTGTTTTTCAACGATATAAACTTGTACCTATTGCTGGATGTTCTGAAATTAAAGATTTTTATAGGTGTGATGGTGTAATTACATCTGGTTCTCTAGTTGACATCAGTATAGCTAAACATGTAGAACCTCCCATAGAAGAGTTATTCTTAGACGCTGTGGATTACGCATACTGTATGAACTTTAGAAATAAGGGGTATGAAATCATTGTTGTAAAAGACACAATAATGAAACATCGTATTGGCAATTATTCTAAAGTAAAAGATAGATTTATCAAAGGCAACGAAGTTATAACTTTCATTTGTTCACCATCTCGTTATTATTATGCGTGTAGAAACCATACTTTTTTTGAGACTCGTACCTCAGAAAAAGCTGTGTTATACCTTTCAATTATCTATAGAACAAAATTATCAATAAAGATGATAGTAAGAATTATCCGCTACGAACCAGATTTAGTTTTACGTAAAGTATGGGCTTGTATAGTTGGAACTTTTGACGGCTTTCGTGGCAAGCTGGGTAAAACTTGGTAAAGTCATAATCAGCAGCCAGAATCTAGTAACGTAAGTTGCGCTCTTTTTATAGTGAGGGCTGGTAATAGGTAATGGGTAATGGGTAATGGTCAGAAAAAACAATTACCAATTACCAATTACCAATTACCAATTACCATGCATCACATAAGTAGCAACTGCAACTTGGGTTAGTAAATTTATATTCGTTATCAATAACAATGTGGTCAAATAACAATTTTTTTTTCAGAACATATTTGCTTATTGCCTATCTTTTACCAGTTATCCTACTTTTGTGGTTTGTTGCCAACTTTAGTGTAAATGTCCCCTTTTGGGATGACTGGTCATTAGTGAATTTTTTTGATAAAGTTGCATCAGGTAGTGCGAACTTTACAGACTTCTTTGCTCAACACAATGAGCACCGTATGTTTTTCCCCAAAATAATATTTTTAATTATTGCCTTTCCCTCAAGGTGGGATATCAGGCTGGAAATGTACTTTAGTATTTTCCTGGCTATAGTATCGTTTTGTGCCATGTACAAAATTGCAGCTAGCCAAAATCAAGACACGACATCATTTCATTTATTTAATATTGCTATCTGTATTTTAATATTTTCTTTAGTTCAGTATGAAAATTGGTTATGGGGATTTCAAGTAGCTTGGTTTTTAATCAATACTTGCGTGACTCTAGCAGTTTTCTTTTTCGTTGTACCGACAAAATTACTTCCCAGTCAAAGACTCTCCCTCTCTGCTATCTGTTGTTTCATTGCTAGTTTTTCCTCAGCCCACGGTTTGTTATCTTGGATTGCTCTCATACCTACGGTAGCTTCTGTTCAAGGTAGTGCTAGACAGAGGAAAGCCAGACTTTTGCTCTGGATGGTGCTTTTCTCCTTATCGCTTACGATCTATCTAATTGGGTATGTAAAACCAAGTAATCATCCCGATCTATTTTTCTTTTTAAAAGAGCCGTTAATTGCTGTAAATTATTTATTAACTCTTTTAGGAAGGTCGCTCGGCAAGGTGATTATTCGTACTGTTAGTATTGGGTTAATCATCGCAGTCAACTTCATATTATTTAATATATATTTTTTAAAAAACTACAAATCAGAGTTGGCTCATGATGCTGCTCCTTGGTTATCATTAGGTTGGTTTGCCACTCTGTTCGCTTTAATGACAACTTTAGGCAGAGCAGGCTTCGGTGTTCAGCAGGCTAGAGCATCTAGATACACAACTGTATCAATATTGCTAGTTATCTCTCTGCTACAAATTTGGCGATTATTGGCATACTATAAACAGAAATCAATAGCTAAAAATATTTACAAATTGTCAGTATGTATACTTTTTGTAATTTTTTTAACAGCGATTTTTAACTCTAGTGATGCGATCGCACAGGCTAAGGAAATTAAGCTACAAAGAAATAGTGGTGAAGCTTGCCTAGAGGTAGTTCGCTTCATAGATAAATCTATTAGTCAGCAACCCAATAACTGCTTAAACTTGCTTTCTCCCGACCCAGCTATCCTTAAAGAGAGAAGTGAAGCTCTTCCAAAAATAGGTTTTAGAGATTTACCCAGAGATATAACTTTTACAACTAAACCAGTCAAAACTCACGGCTCTATTGATACTTCCCCCATAACAATAGTGCCGAAGAACGGCAAGATAAAGCTTTCCGGCTGGTCTATCTTACCAGAACAACGCTCACAACCAAAAATAGTTTTTCTTTCTTATGATAGTAACCAATCATTCTTTGCAAATGCTGTTGTAAGATTAAAAAGACCTGAGGTGGCAAAGTCTTTAAACTCAGCTTTTTATAAGAAGTCAGGGTGGGAGGTCGATGTTTCACCCAATTCTATACCAGTAAGAGAAACTGTGATTAAGGCTTGGGTTTATGACCCAGAGCATAAACAGTTTGTGAAGTTAAGTGGTGAAGTAAAAATTAAAGTGGTGGAGTGAGTGATGAAAATATCAGTAGTCATACCTGCTCATAATGAGGAGGGTTGTCTGTATGGCACTGTCAGCAGTATTGTTGATACACTTGAGCGCGAGGGTATCCGATACGAAGTTCTCATCGTTAATGACAATAGTAGAGATAACACACTAACCGTTTGCCAGCAATTGGTGCAAACCTTCAAAACCGTCCGCTACGTTAACAACCAACCGCCAAATGGATTTGGGTTTGCAGTGCGTCGTGGCTTAGATGAGTTTGAAGGTGATGCTGTGGCAATTATGATGGCGGATGCTTCTGATGATCCACAAGACTTAGTGGTAGGATATTACAAGCTTTTAGAGGGTTATGACTGCGTCTTTGGTTCCCGATTTATTAAAGCGGGTAAAGTCGTTGATTATCCTGTCCACAAACTTTTGATTAACCGTTGGGCTAACTGGTTTATCAAAGTACTTTTTCGTTTAGGTTACAACGACATAACCAACGCTTTCAAAATTTATAGACGAGAAGTGATTAATGGCGTACAACCAATTCTTAGCCATCACTTCAATCTTACCGTAGAACTTCCCCTCAAGGCTATAGTTAGAGGATTTTCCTACAAAGTAATTCCGATGAGATGGTACAACCGCAAAACGGGGATATCAAAACTCAAAATCAAAGAAATGGGGAGCCGCTATTTATTTATTGTTCTCTACGTTTGGCTCGAAAAGCATTTGTCTCGCGGAGACTACCACCGCAATAAAAGATTAGCTGAGTTGAAACCAAATGCCTGAAAAAGTTTTGGTTTTGGGTGGTGCAGGTTTCATTGGTAGTTCTCTGGCAATTGGGTTGAAAAAAAATTATCCCGACTGGCAAGTTATTTGTCTCGATAACCTGCGACGCCGTGGTTCTGAGTTAAATCTTCCCAGACTCAAGCACTTCTCAATTGAATTTGTTCACGGTGATATTCGCTCTCCTTCGGATCTAGATCCAAATGTATTTAATGTAGAGACTATCATTGATTGCTCTGCTGAACCTTCGGTGTTGGCTGGTTTTACATCACCCCAATATGTGCTGCAAACTAACTTGCTGGGAACAATTAATATCTTAGAGTTAGCAAGACTTACGAAGGCGCGTTTACTATTTTTGTCTAGTAGTCGTGTGTATCCGATCGCACCTCTCAAATCTCTAAACTTACTAGAGTTACCCACGCGGTTGGCGATCGCACCAAACCAAACTTTACCTGGGATCTCAGAGTCAGGCATTTCCGAAGACTTTCCTTTACAAGGTTATCGTTCCCTCTATGGAACTACCAAACTAGCCTCGGAACTTCTAATTGAAGAATACAGGCAAGCCTATAATATTTGTGCAATTATCAACCGTTGTGGAGTGGTAACTGGTTCCTGGCAAATGGGCAAAGTCGATCAGGGGGTTTTTGTCCTCTGGGTTGCAGCTCATTACTTCCAAAAACCCCTGAGTTACATTGGTTATGGCGGTACAGGTAAGCAAGTGCGAGATCTACTGCACGTCCAAGACTTATTAAGGCTAGTTGCTCATCAGTTACAGCATTTTACCGAACTGGATGGTGAAGTATTTAATGTCGGTGGAGGAGTTAGTAACAGTCTCTCACTGCTTGAAACTACCCAACTTTGCCAATCAATCACAGGCAAATCAACTCAGATTACTGCTTCCCTAGAAGAACGTCCTGGTGACGTACCTATATTTATTACAGACTCTTCCAAAGTTACTGCTAAAACTGGATGGCAACCCATTATAAAACCCGAAGCAGCTGTTGAGGACATTTATCAATGGATATCTGAGAACGAAGCAATACTCCGTCTCATTTTATCTTAAACTAATCTCTTGAGGAGTGTTATGTCTATAGTTATCATTACTGGTTCTGCCGGATTAATTGGCTCCGAATCCGTTCACTTTTTTGCCAAGCTTGGTTTTAACATTGTCGGGATAGACAATGATATGCGTTCTTTTTTCTTTGGTGAATCTGCCTCAACTAAATGGAATAGCACTTCTTTACAAGCTAAGTATGGGAAACGCTATAAACACTGTAACTTAGATATCCGCGATCAATCAGGCATTGAAAAGATTTTCCAAGAGTATTCTTCTGATATTAAACTGATTATCCACACAGCCGCACAACCTTCCCATGACTGGGCGGCAAAAGACCCTTATACAGATTTTACAGTGAATGCCAACGGCACTTTAGTATTACTGGAAGCAACTCGTCAATATTGCCTGGATGCCGTTTTTATATTTACCTCAACTAACAAAGTGTATGGCGACACACCCAACTATTTGCCACTTCAAGAACTTGAAACCCGGTGGGAAATTGTCCCACATCATATATATAACAATGGCATTGATGAATCAATGACAATTGATCATTCAAAGCATTCACTTTTTGGTGCTTCTAAAGTTGCTGCAGATATTTTAGTTCAAGAATATGGAAAATACTTTGGCATGAAGACAGCTAGCTTTAGAGGTGGTTGTCTAACTGGTCCATGTCATTCAGGTACAGAGATGCACGGCTTTCTTGCTTATTTAATGAATTGTACCATTACATCTACCCCATACACAATCTATGGATACAAAGGTAAACAAGTCAGAGATAATATTCATAGCTATGACTTGGTGAATGCTTTCTACCATTTTTATCTCAATCCTAAAGGTGGAGAAGTATACAATATAGGTGGGAGTCGCCATAGCAATTGCTCGATGCAAGAAGCAGTAGCAATTTGTGAAAATCTTTCAGGCAAAAAGCTACAGTACGTATACACAGATAAAAACCGTGCGGGTGACCACATCTGGTATATTTCTGATGTCAAGAAGTTTAAGTCTCACTTTCCTCAGTGGCAGTACAAGTACAATATTCAAGACATTCTTGAGGACATTTACAATGCCCAAATAGCTAGAGTGGCTGATAAAAGAATGAGTTATATCCGAGCTTAAATTTGACAATTCACATTGCACTGCCTTTTGCCAGCCGCACTCCCCAGAATACAATTAAAGTTGCAATAGCAATCCAATCACCTCTAGTCAGACGTAAGTCGTGCCACTGAACTCGATGTTCGCTAGGACTGGTAAATCCCCGTACCATCATTGCATTAGCCATTTGCTCTGCCCGTAATAGCAAATTTTGCAACAGTCGCTCTGCTACAATCAACCATAGTTTGGCTGCTCCTTTCAATCCCAGCTTTTTCCAATTAATTGCCCTTGTCATCACAGAGCGAATTAAATTCTGGACTTCTTCTAAAACTAAAGGAATAAACCGCAAGGACAAAGTTAAAGTCAGAGTTAATTCGGTGATCGGTAACCTCAGCCGTTTCAGAGGTTGCATTAAGCTTTCCATGCCGGCGGTGATTTCCTCTGGTGCTGTTGTCAGCAGATACAAATTGGTGCTGTAAATTACAGTAAACAGAATCGTACTAAAGCTCACCCCCAAATACAAGGAGTGCCTCGTCACTGTGACTGGTCCTTTGGCAAACAGCACGTAGTTGTAGCCTTGAGAGTGTTGAGTTGTGGAGTTCTTGGCTTGCGCTTGTTTGGAATTGTCAGTTGTGGATTGCTTTAACTTAGAGTTTTGAACTAATAACTTAGCACTCTCAGCGCTGGGCAAGCGTGGGTGATATTTTATACTATATCCATCAGGGCTGATAGCTGCGATCGTTAAAACAAAAAAGCATAACATCAACAGCCAACCCATCTGCTGCTGCCAGACTCGTCGAGGAATCCTGGCTGCAAAGGTAATAATTATCATCAGTACTACCAGCAGTACGCGCCACCAGTTGTTGGCAAAACTGTAGGTGGTCAGAAAGCTCATCAACCAGATAAATTTGACTCGCGGATCGAGTTTGTGTAGCCAAGTTTGTGGTTGTTCCAGGTAAAGACCAAGTGGCAGCGATCGCAGTAAATCCATAAAAAAATTAAAAATTAAGAATTAAAAATTAAAAATGCTGATTTTTTCATTTTGCATTTTTAATTTTTAATTTTTACACACGGGTTGCTCGATTCGCATTACCACTTTCCATCTCACGGACCTTTTTACTCCGCCATAGTAACCGAATCGGTGTGCCTTTAAACCAACGCTACAGAATGAGCCTGACTTTTATTGTAGCGCATCGCTCCCGGTAACACTACCTCCGTTACTAACGACGGCATCGGAAAAGCCACAGATAACCGCTAATGACTAACTTCTAGCAATATCTTTAAAACACCTTTAGTCTGAGCGCGTTCAAAAGCGGCTATCCCTTGTGTCAAGGGGTAGTAAGCATGAATGAGGGGCAATACATCCACTCTTTCTTGTGCTAAGAGATCGAGTGCAGCCGGAAATGGACCACAACGGGAGCCAATAAGAGTGATTTCATCGACGACTAAGGAAGAAGCATCCAAACTCAGATTACCAGCATAAGTACTTTTGAGTACCAGGGTTCCCCGTGGACGTAAAGCGCGGCGAGCAACTGCAAATCCTTCAGCGTTACCAGTACAATCTACTGAAATATCAAAGCCTCTGTCTACAACTGCATCGGCTAAACCAGTTTTGATACCTCGTGCTTCTAAGTTAGCAAGTTTCTCCCGATGTCGCCCAACCACCAAAAGGTCGCAGCCAGTTAAAGCTAATGTCTGTGCTACCAACTGCCCAAGCTTACCATCTCCAACAACTAGCACCCGATCCTCCGGACGCAAAGCCACCTGCTGCTGAATTTCCAAAGCAGCAGCTAAGGGTTCAGTAAATGTTGCTACTTGTGTAGGGACATGGTCGGGGACGGGATGCAGATTCTCGATTGGCAAACATAGATAGTCAGCAAAAGCGCCGTTGCGGTTAACAATACCAAGGACAGTGCGGTTTTCGCAATGAGTTGGTTGTCCACTGCGGCAGAACCGACATTGTCCGCAGACAGCGTTGATTTCTCCGACGACACGCTGATTAACTAAGTGTTCTGGTCCTTGTTCAACCACACCGACAAATTCGTGTCCTAAAATGCCTGTGTAAGGATAGTAACTTCTCTTCAGTTCTAGGTCAGTGTTACAGATACCAGCGCACAAAACGCGCACTAAGGCTTCTCCTGGTGTCGGTTCAGGAACAGGGATGTCAGTACGCAATTGCAGTTGGTTGTTTTCGAGCCAAAGTCCTTTCATCTAAATTACTCCAGAATCCGATCAATAGTAATTTTCATTCCCGCAATCTTCAAACTAGCAATTTCCTTTTCGATCTCAAGTGGAAGCGGGTAAATTTCGGGTTTGAACTTCTCCTTTTTTCTGACAAGATACTCGCAAGCTAAAGCGTGGCTAGCAAAGGTCATATCCATCACACCACTAGGATTACCTTCAGCAGCACAAAGGTTAATCAGACAACCTTTCCCTAGAACAACAATAGACTTGCCTCCCTTGAGTTGATAGTTTTGGATGTATGGACTCACAGGCTGTATTAGAACGGACATAGCTGCTAGGGCGTTCAGGTCAATTTCTGTGTCCGAATGTCCAGAGTTACATATTATTGCATTGTCTTTCATCACCTCAAAATGTTTGGCACCAATGACGTGCTTGTTACCGGTCACAGTAATAAACAACTCCCCCATTACTGTAGCCTCTGCTATTGGCATGACGCGAAATCCATCCATGACGGCTTCAAGAGCACGAATGAAATCTACTTCAGTGACAATGACGTTAGCACCTATTCCTCTTGCACGGAGTGCTAAGCCCTTACCACACCAGCCGTAACCTACAATGACAATAGTTTTACCAGCTAACAGGATGTTGGTAGCACGAATTATGCCGTCAATAGTAGATTGACTTGTACCATAGCGATTGTCAAATAGATACTTAGTCTGTGCATCATTAACATTGATAGCAGGAAAGGTGAGTACCTCATTTTTGAACATGGCTCGAAGACGGTGAATACCGCTGGTGGTTCCTTCAGTGATACCAATCAGAAAAGGAATCTGGTACTGCTTATATTTGACTAAGGTGGCAACTACATGACTTCCGTCGTCGATAATAATGTTGGGGTGGAAATCCAAGGCGATTTCGACATGACGACGATAGGTGTCGGCATCTTCCCCTTTAATGGCAAAGACAGGAATACCATAGTCAAAAACAAGACTTGCGGCAACCTCATCTTGCGTAGATAGAGAGTTGGTAGTGGCGATCAGAATAATATCAGCACCGCCAACTTTGAGGGTAATTGCCAGATGTGCGGTTTCACTCGTGACTGCATAGCAAATGACTATCCGGATACCAGTAAATACCTTGTCTTTAGCAAAGCGTTCCCGAATTTGCTGTATGACGGGCATTTCTCGTTCAGCCCATTCAATGTTTTTCTTTCCCGCTGAGGCTAGAGTCGGATCTTTTATTTCATAATGCATGACAAAAAAGCTGCCTACGAAATCTGCTATGAAACCCACAATCCTAACCAGTTGTTGGTGCGCACATATGGGACTTCCAAATAAAAAAATGTCCAATCTCAGGATAGGGGGAGGGGGGGAGCATTGGTGTCAACTTAAGGTCAAACCCTTTACGCGCACCAACCGACGCTCGTTTCTCGTTGAATTCCAGTGGGCTGCTGCCTAGACGGG
>CAXTSI010000116.1:0-2534 GCA_964246695.1 uncultured bacterium | reverse complement strand
CCTCTCTTTTCGCCCCCACCCCCCGCCCCCCCCCCCCCCCCCACCCCCCCCCCCCCCCCCCCCCCGCCGGTAAGCAGCGTTACTAGGCACCATCTGAGCAACGAGACTCGCTTGTATTTTCAAGGGTTACAGCTTAAGTTGACACCAATGGGGGGGAAGCACTAATACACACTCATCCCTTGCAACCTTCCTACGATTTATGTGCGCACCCACACCGACTAGACATCTCCAAAAATTAATTATGGGTTGTCTACAACCCTTGTATAAAGAGTCAGTCAATCACGATAAAATCTCTCTTTTGACCCCTAAATCCTATTTTCAATTGGGAAGAGATTACTTGAGATATGTTTGAACTAACTCAAAGAGCCGATCGAGATCGGACTGCGTTACAGTTCCCATGACAGACACTATCATAACTCGAATAGTCTGACGATAGAGATAATGGTTCGGAGACCATACCACTATTCCATTCTGATACAGATATTTCCTGAGATCATCAGCATCAACTTCTAGTGGCACTTGAAAAGCAACTACTGCTGCTGCCCGATGTTTTGACTCAGGTATAATAGGCAAGAATCCGTAAGAGCTAAACCCCTGAATCAAATAATCTCTGAGTTTTTCATATCTTAATCTTCTCAGTCCAATAGTTTCTTCTGCTAATGATTGTAAGGATAATTTTAGTGGAAGGAAATTAGAAATTGAGGGAGTTGTGGGAGTATAAAATTTCCGCCCAAATTCAATATATCTTGAGAGATCCATGTAATAGCTTTGAGGTTGAGCTAACAAAGCTCTTGATTCATAGTCTTCTAGATTAACACAAGCAAAAGATATCCCTGAAAGTCCCTCCAGGGCCTTATTTGGCACTGATGTAATATAGGATATGTTGTCTCTTGTTACATCAATATCTTCGGAGCCAAAAGCACTCACAGCATCAACAAAAAAGCTTATTCTTCTATCCTGATATTGGCTGAGTAATTGACCTATTTCTTTAACAGGGTTGAGCATACCTGTGCTGGTTTCTAATGCTACCATAGCAATGGCAGTTACATCTTCTGTTTGCAGTTTTTCGTTAATTAATATTGGATCAATAATAGAATACCATTCTAGTTGAATATGAATCATGGGGACTTTATGTAGCATTAGCATTTTAGCTATTCTTTCACCGTAATCCCCATTAGAAACCACCAAAACTTTATCGTTTTCATTAAAAATAGAAGATAAAACGATTTCATTTGCCAAGGTTCCTGACCCAGAAAATAGCAAAGACATATGCTTGTCAGAACCGGCAAATTGTTGAGTTAAATCTTGGCTGACTTCTTGGTAAAGAACTGAAAAATCTTCAGCCCGATGAAAAATAACAGGCTTGGCAAGTGCCTCAAGTATTCTTTGGGGTACTGTAACTGGACCTGGAGTCATTAGAATCATGTTCTTCATATTCCTGTGTTGAATTAATTAAGAAAGATTTGTTTTCAGAAAGCCACAAATAGAAAGCTATAGTAAATGTTTCTCGACACTTCCTAAATGAAAATCTGGCTTTTGAGTTGGCGGTGATACATTGTACTCAAGCAAGTCCTCACGGAACTCGGTTTTGATTTTATCGCAGACTAAATGAGTAGCAGCTTTAGACATTGTATTATACAAAGTGAACTTTCCTCCAAATACTGCAATTAAGTTTTTCACAGAGTACAATTTTTCACAATCCAATATATAGTACTCACGTTTTTTATTTCTAGAAATTAAATTAGTATCGCTCGGATTACTATTATCAAAATCCATTCTGACAGCAGAGTATGTATGACTGATCAGATTAAAGTTAAAGTCTTGCAAACTCTTTGAAGCTTTATCAACAACTTCTTTAACTTCCGGAAAAGTTGCAGGAGTGGGAGCAGAACCTTCTTGTTCCCGCCAAGTTGAGCCGATCAGTGTCGAATCATAGCAAGGGATTATGGAATCACCTGAGCTGGAAGGTTCACAAAAACTGACAATTCTATTGACCATTCTCTTGAGAATAACAACCATAGACCCACTGATATATTTGAGAAAAATGTCCACACCGAATAAGTCTAAAACGTCAGATGACCAAGCACCTGCAGCAACTACAACTAGATCGGCTTTTATAATTAATAAGCGATCGTACAGCTTGTCTTTAACTTCTATCATCCATCGATCGTTGGCAAAGGATATATCCGTTAAAGATACATTTTTTAAAATTTTCACATTTTGCTTTTCAAGCTCTTCTACATAAGCTCTAAGAAGCATTGCCGGATCTAATATATAATCGGGAATTTCGATGGCAAATTTGATGTTCTTATTTAAATAAGATTCATTCTCAAGAACATCCTGTTGGTCAAGATAATTAGGATTAATACCAATCATCTTACAAGAATCGATGAGCTTTTCTGCATATTTTTCATGGCTGAGATCTGTGCCAATATAGTAGGCTTTTTTCCGATCAAAAATTGCAAACGGGACTTTTTCGGTAACCGTTCACAGGGTTCGCAAAGGTTACCGTAGAAAATAGGTACACATTGGTG
>CAXTSI010000115.1:0-19259 GCA_964246695.1 uncultured bacterium | reverse complement strand
AACTAACAACTAACAACTAACAACTAACAACTAACAACCAACAACCAACAAATGACTAAATTAATTGTGATTTGTGGGGCAACGGCGACAGGCAAGTCGGGCTTAGCATCTGTGTTAGCTATGCGTAGCGGTTCTGTAATTCTGAGTGCAGATTCCCGTCAAGTGTACCGCGAGTTTGATATTGGTACGGCTAAGCCTACAGCAGCTGAACAAAAGTTGATACCACACTATTTAATTGATGTCTGCAACCCCACAGACACCATGACAGTGGCAGAATACCAGGAGCAAGCGCAAGCCTTAATTTCTACTCCCCCCACTTCCTCATCTTCCCCCACTCCCCCACTCTTCCTAGTTGGTGGTACTGGTTTATACATACGGTCTATAACGCAGGGAATGAAGATTCCTAGAGTTGCACCGCTTGATGAATTGCGATCGCAACTGGAATCTTTGGGACAAAAACAACTGTATGCGATGCTGCAACAAGTTGACGTTGTGGCGGCAAAAAAGATTCATCCCCACGATCCAGTGCGAACTTTAAGAGCATTGGAGGTATTTTACATCACTGGTCGCCCGATTTCCGAGCAGCAAGGAGAGAATCCCCCGAATTATCCAATACTGCAAATAGGTTTAGATTGTGATTCTGCTCACCTCACCAGCCGCATTACCCAGCGTACAGAGAAGATGATCGCAGATGGCTTAGTAGCTGAAGTGGAGTATCTTTGCCAGAAATACGGTGCTGATTTACCTTTGTTGAATACTTTGGGATATCAAGAAATCAAGCAATATTTGGCTGGGGATATTTCTTTAAACGAAGCTAAAGAATTAACGGTTTTACACACTCGGCAATTTGCCAAGCGACAACGCACCTGGTTTAAAGCATATCCTCAAATTCAATGGTTTGATGCCGAACACCCTGATTTAATAGAGAAAGTTTGGCATCGAGTGCAACAATTTGTTTTGTCTTGACGCGACCTTGAGCTTCTCTACAGGGTGTTAGGATCTATTCCCATATCTCGCAGTCTTTCTGCTAATAATTGAGCGCGTCCTTCAGCCTGTTGGGCACGTTGTTCAGCTTGTTCAGCACGTTGTTCAGCTTGTTCAGCCCGTTCATCGCCAGTAGGTAGAACACGATCATCCTGATAACACCAGCGCAACCAAACATCCTGCCTTCCTTCAAATTCACCTTCCCATAAGGTAAGACCTAACCCAACTTGCTCTAACCAAGTTTCTTTCGTTTCAAAGTAGCGTCTTCCCCTATATTCATAGATACGCAGCACTTGCTCTCCTAATTGCTGACTAGGGTCATATACAATATAGTAACTAACCCGCATATGCTCATAAATTTTCAGTTTTTTCCCCAGTTCATCACCTTCTTTATTGGAGACAATTTCAATCACCACTTCTGGAGGTTTGCCAAACTTCCAAACCATGTAACAACGGTTTTGCTTTGACCACCAATTTTGCGGAACTTGGACATCAAAGCTGAGGAAGACATCAGGTACAATGGCAGGTTGAAGATCCGTGTAGTAAATCCCGACATTGGCTTCGGCTAAAAAAGCCTGCTCTTGTAAAGAACTGTAAAGAGAACCGACTAAAAGGCGTTGTTGTTTAGCAGAAGCGAAATTATCCACAGGCGTGTCATCTTCAGTAACTAGCAGATTGGCATCTGGCACGTAGTAATCATCATCATTGATTAAAAGTTGCTCAACCATGAGTTTACCCACCACTTGAAAGCGCTATTTATTTATAGGTTAGTTGATTGGGAGAGGAACGGGTGCTTTAGCAGGTTTTGACAGTGTATATACGAATTTACATGCTATTTATTTGTCCCAAAATTTACGTTAAAGCCTTGTGTAGCATCTTAACGGCACGGGTTAAGGTTGGAGAAGAGGAACGCTATATCGACACGAGAGGTGATTTTATGTGGTAAGGCTTGAGGTGCAAATCTCTCTGCTCCCGCTTGACCGGAATTTTTGCAACAATAGTAATCATAGCCGATAACCGCAACCAACACGAAGCCATGACAGACACAGCACTTAGCATCTCTCAAGCTGACATCAAATCCCTTGAGCAGTTGTACACCTTCAGAGAAAAAACAGAAATTATCCAGTTTCTGGACAAATATCCCTTTCTTATTGCTCCCTTACAGTCAGCAGCTCAAAAAGTTCGCTTTTATTTTCCCGATGAACAGCTATTTCTTCGGATTGACCACGACCCAGAAATCATCGACTATGTGCATCTGGTACTCTCAATTTTGACAGAACGTGACCCTCATGATGCACTTGACAGGCTCAATCAGTTCGATGAAGATTGGTTGCGACCTCTCCCATACGAAGTTCAAAAGCATTTGATTACTACTCCGGAGTTTCAGGATGACGTTCGACTGGTTAGAGTATCTTAATCTAGCCAAGAAACTCGCAAGTCTTGTGACTACTTCTGCCTATCAGGAGGCTCAGTTGCGTGTTACTATCCATCTAGCTTATTATGCCGCTTTCAACTTGGCAAAAAATCACTTGCAGGATAAAGAGGGACATTCTATTCCGACAACAAGTAACGCTCACACATATGTTAGCGATCAATTTCTGCTTAATCCTGATTCAGTGCATAAATCAGTAGGACGTAAATTGAAGCGGTTGCGCTTGTTTCGTAACCAAGCCGATTACGTTGCTTTCTTCCCCGGTTTATCCAGTTTCACCACAGCATCTATAAGTTTAGCTGAAGAGATAATTTATACATTGAACAGTATTTAGAGGATATTTATTAGTGTGTGAGCCTATAGTCGCCTAAATCACCAAAATAACTCGCGCTTAGTGAAGCTAAGGTGATAACAGGGGAGTAAGTTGAGTACCGCCTGTGGCGATCGCTCGTTGCTCGCTTAGTTCTGAGCCAGTGCGTAAAACAGTTGCCAAAAAATTGGCAAGGGAGGCGAGGATATTGTAATTAAGCAGATTATGTCGATAAATTTCCCGGATTATCTGGTATTACACAAACGGCATTAACACTATCTGAGGAAATTATTTCTACTTTGAACACTTTGTAAATTAACCGTTTTTACATCAGTATAAATATATATATTTACTTAAATAGCTAGGGAAAAATTTGCAAATGTCAGAAGAAAACCTCATTGGACTAGCAGAACTAATAGAGCAGGTTAAGCGAGAATTGCTAGCAGCCTCCCCAGACAAGGAGACAGATGTCCCATTTTTAAACGTAGATTCCGTGGAACTGGAGCTACAGGTGACGGTGAAAAAGGAAGGAAAAGGTAAAGTTAAAATTTACGTTTTGGAACTAGGAGGGGGAGGTAGTCGCGATGATGTACAGAAGGTGAAGGTTAAGCTCTCTCCCCTTTTGAATAAAGAGACATTGCTAGAACAATATCAGAAACGTCATCCGGAACGAGTGCAGGAGATTGTGGATAAGAGTATTAAAGCTCTCTATAAAGATGTCGATGATGGCAGTACTCTAGGCGATCAATTTTAAGCGGGGGTGACAAAGCAAGCCAGTGAAACTGTTTGAACTATATCTCTCTCCCAACAATCATCCCACTCGATTTAGGGAGATCGTAACCCAATCCCCCACAATTGACGGGGAAGGCGATTCATCCTTGCCCTTTATCGAGGGAGAGAACGACTGGCGAACTACCTTGATCAAGACACTGGAATCTCCCACCTTCAAGTCTCAAGATTTCCAAAAACCGGGAGAGCAAGACTGGATGGTTAAAGCTGAAATCCTCACCAGCGATCGCTGTGCCTTTCATCCTAATCTGCTAAAGAATATTGGGCGATCGCTCTACCAAGCGCTTTTTCCCCCAGAAAGTAAGGTGGAGAAGGCATTGCAGTCAGCAATCTGGGCGGCTGAAGGCGAAAATACCCAACTGCATATCCAGCTTAAATTTGAGGCAGATTCGGTGCAACGCTCTCGGCTGGCAGATTACCCGTGGGAACTGATGCATGACGGGCAAAGATTTCTTGCCCATCACCAAGTCACTTTCTCGCGCTATATTGCCCATGACACTGTGCCGCCCAATATAGCTCCAGTTGCACAGGTCAATGTCTTGCTGGTGTCATCAGCTGCCTTTGATCCCGACCAAGAATTAAAACAACTTTCTATACAAGAACAGCAAGCAATTCACCAGGGGTTAAACAATGCCCAGCAGACAGGACATATTCGCCTGTTTAAACTGGAGCATGCTACCCGAAACCAACTACGGGTATATTTGACAGAGCATCGGGGAGATGAAGCTCCCCATGTGTTGCATTTTGATGGGCATGGACTGTTTGGCAAGCGTTGTCCAAATGAGCAGTGCCGCACGATTCATAAAGGGATAAAAATTGACCGATGCAGAGTATGCAATACGGCATTACCTGAAGCCCTAGGTTATCTGGTCTTTGAGGATGAGGATGGCAAACCAGATTATGTTAGTGCCGCAGAACTAGGTGTCATGCTCCAGCAGTCCAGCTTTGGAGATCACAATAGCCAATCTACAGGAGTAGCCCTGACTGTACTCAGTGCTTGTCAATCTGGAATGGCAGTAGCAGGAGACTCCGTATTTAACGGTACAGCGCAAAACTTGATTGGGCATCGAGTACCAGCAGTAGTGGCAATGCAGTACTCTGTTAGTGTCCAGAGTGCAACTAAGTTTGCCGAGCAGTTTTATCGGTCTTTGGGGCAGAAAAATTCTCTAGCCGTAGCGGTGAGTCAGGGACGGGAAGCGATGGGGGCTGAAGGCAATCAGTGGTATCGTCCGGTTCTCTACCTGCGTTGGCGAGACAATGAAGGTGGACAATTGTTTACTATTTCTGGCAAGACCCCACCGGAGATACCGAATAATATCCCCCCTAAGGTAGATGTGCCAGTCGCTAAGCAACATTTAAAAAAAACTAGATTGGCAGGGCTAGTTGAGCGAGTTCGCCAGCCCTTGCTAAGTGGTTCTAGCCTCAAAGCTGTGCTACAGGTGAGTCTAACTGTAACGGGTGTGTTGGTTGGGCTACGCTTTTTTGGTCTGTTGGAACCTTTGGAACTGAAAGCTTTTGACAACCTAATGCAACTTCGACCCCTTGATCCAGGACATGAGCAAGGATCTGATGCCAGGTTATTGGTTGTCAAGATTACAGACGACGATCTGAACAAGCAACTCCAGCGGAATGAGCAAGGGCAGGGAACCCTAAAAGACCCCTCGCTCAACCTACTTCTTGAGAAATTGCAAAAGTATCAACCCCGCCTGATTGGTTTGGATTTATATCGCGATTTTCAGGCTAAAGTGCCAGATTTAAATACTCGTTTTCACAGAGACAATTTTTTCACCGTTTGCAAAGTGCCTGAAACCGACGAGCAAGGGAGGAAAATTGCAGGGACCGAAGTTCCTCCACCTCAGGAAGTTCCTTTAGAGCGAATTGGGTTCAGCGATTTTGTGACTGACTCTGATGGAACAGTCCGTCGGCACCTTATGCTTCAAAACCAAGTTCCGTTAGACGCAGCTTGTAGGGCAGAGCAATCTTTTAGCTTATTGCTGGCACGTCGTTATCTGGAAAGGGAAAAGGGAAAAAACAGTAACTATAAAGATCCTTTCAAAACAGGGGAGAATCTGCAACTGGGTGGTGTTATTTTCCCAAAACTGCAACCTTTTACAGGAGGTTATCATGACGTGGATGCTTCTGGTTTTCAGATATTGCTGAATTGCCGTGCCACTGGTTCGCAAAGTATTGCCAAAGAGTTGACACTGGAAGATTTTCTACATGAGAAGAACTTCGTCTATGAGGATGTGCATGACAAGATTGTGTTGATTGGTGTAACTGCTACTCAGGGAAATAATGATACTTGGTCTACACCCTGTGGCACATTTCCGGGCGCGATCGTGCATGCTCACATGATTAGTCAAATTCTCAGTGCTGTACTTGATGGGCGACCTCTATTGCGAGTCTGTCCACAGACTATAGAAATTCTCTGGATTTGGGGTTGGTCTTTGGTAGGTGGTGTCTTTGCTTGCTACTTCCATTCGTTCAAGCACTTGGGAATAGCGGCAGGCTGCGGACTCCTAGTGTTATATTTGATGTGTCTGACCAGTCTAACTGTTGCTAGTTTTTGGATACCACTGATTCCACCTGCACTGGCTCTAGTCTGCACTTGCTCTGGAGTAGTGTATGTTGCTTTCCTTTCCCGCGATCGCGCTGCACATCTAACCCCCAAACTATGACTTGGCTCAAGTTAGCTACTCGAAAGGCAACTCTCGCTGGCATACTGCTCTTGGCGCTAACTCATTTGTTGGTTTGCCGAACACCATCTCACGCACAATCGCAGCGCAAATCTGGTTTTGTCGAGACAATTATTAGGTTTTTCTTAGGCACTCGCCCCGGTGGAACACCTACTGGTCGTCAGCGAGGAGGAGCAGTGCGCGATCGCTGCCCTAATGTAGCTGAACCGCTTACGGCTTTAGTGCCCGCAACACCTGAAGGATTCCCTTTTATTGAACAGACAATTGCTGAACGTCCTACTTTTTGGTTCTATATTCCCTACTTGCCTGTTTCTCAACTCAATGCGGAGTTCGTCCTCATTAATGAAAAAGAGGATGATGTCTATTCTGCAACCTTTCCGCTAAGGCAACAGCCAGGAATTGTTAGCCTGCAACTGCCAAAAACAATGCCCCCAATTAAGGAAGGCAACAAGTACCGTTGGATTTTTTCCGTGATCTGCAATCCACAAAATCTCTCTGGGAATGCAACGGTTAATGGTTGGGTTGAGCGCGTTCCCGTTAGTCCTACCTTGAGTAGTAAGTTGAAAGCAGCATCAGCCAAAGAGCGTGTCTCTGTTTATGCTGATGCAAGATTGTGGTATGAAACTTTGACAACTCTGGCTGAACTACGGCGCACTAATCCACAGGATAAGGAGGTCAAGGCAGATTGGGCTGAGATTTTGCAAGCAGTTGGTTCGTCTAGGAGTGTCTCACAGACTTGGACTACCTATTCCCTCCCCAATCAAGCGAACAATCGCAGGGGAAATTAGCTACCAACTCAGATTCAATTCCACTCTCCCTGGATAGTAAAAGCAGCCCAGTAGTAAGGATTTTGCCAACGCTGTTCTTGCCACATAGCAAGTTGGGCGGCTCGTAATGCTTTTGCTGGTGGAAGTTTGTCTTTCAGCACTCCTTGATAGAAGCGACTCATTAACTCTGCTGTTGCCTGATCATCCACACTCCACAGGCTCACTAATACCCGCTTAGCTCCACTGTACATCAAGCCTCCAGTTAAACCAATCAACCCCTCACCTTTGATCTGTTTGCCTAAGCCTGTACGACAGCCACTCAAAGCCACAATATCTGCTGATAACTTGAGGTTAAAAATATCAGGTGTAGATAGGAGACCTCTTTGTAATTCACCCTGTTCATTAACTACAGATAGGAGAATGCCTGAGCGCTCTGGCTTCTGAGTGTCAAGAATACCATGAGTAGCGAAGTGAATCAGGCGGTACTGGCTCAATTCTGAATTTAGTACTGCTTGCCGACTGGCAGCAAAACCGAATTTTTGGAGTTCCTCAGATGGAGATACAAGGGACAAAATCTGGTTTGCTTCTTGACGAGTGCCAGGTAGTCGTGGATAAAGCTGTTCCACCACAGGAGTAGTATGACTTTGAACTCCACGACCGTTGACTGAAGTTGACAAGTTTTGTTTGGACTGCGAGCTAGTTTCAGAAGGCTTGCTAGTAAGTCTTTCATCCTCCTTATTAAAAACAGGATCTGCTAGTACAGCTAGGGTTTTGGTTGGTGATTGGCGCTCTTGACTATTGCGCCTAATGAATGCAAGAGTGGAAGCTGAGGGAAGATTAATAATCTCATGCTTAACCAGCAATGGTTCGGCAGAAGTGGAAGAACTTCCTACATCAAGAGGTACTGAATTTGGGACAGGTAGCGCACTGAACGGGATATATTGCAGAACTCCATCTGCCACAACCAATAGGCGCTTATTACCCAGCTGCTTTGAAATTGGTCCTAAGAGCATTTGGCTCAAATTAACGCCCGCTTTCGCTGCTTTGTTAGTTCTAATTCTTAGGCTTGGTACTGTTAAAAAGTCATAGAACTGTCGGGAGGCTAACTCAATGTCGCCTCGTTTAGGCAACTCATAAGTTGTGATGCTAGTCTTGGTTACAGCCCACAGATAGCTGTGTTCTTCGCCTAAAGAATACTCTAAAAGCAGCGTGTCATCATCAAGTACTTGCTGTTGAACTTCTTTTATTTGCGGTAGCTTGGCTAATTCTACATAGTTTGGATTAGATCTGTTAGCAGTTGGAGCTTTACCTTGAGGATTGCGACTAGCTTTATTGATAATTGCTAAAAGACTACGAGCGTGGGAACGCTCACTAGCTTGCAGAGCTTGTATATTGTAGCCTTCTGACGGATGATGCTGATGCAGTTGCATCAGCAGATCAACATAAAAATCGTAGTAATTTTGCTTTGATTCCAGGTATTTAGCGAGTTCAACGTAGGACTTATAATCGGTCTGCTTGGAGGGAGACGGGTTTTTCTGGTTCTCTTTGTTCTGTTCTGTTGCACTAGCTTGGGCACGTTCAGATTCAATATTTTCTATTGCTGTCTCAATTTGAGTCTTAGCTTGAGCAAGATTTCCCTGTTGGCGCTCAGCAATGGCGATACCAAGGTGAGTATCAGCTTCTCGCAAGATGTCTCCCAGCTGTTGTGATAGAGGCAATGCCCGATTGTAATAATAGCTGAGTGCCTGTTGATACTGCTTATCGGTAGAGTAAGCCTTGCCAATTAGGTAGAGTATTTCAGCTTCAATACTTTTATCATCTTTAGCCTGCAACAAATTTAATGCCTGATTATAGGAGCTAAGCGCCTGTTGTATCTTCCCTAAGTCCACTAAAACCTTGCCAAGAGATTTCAAGGTCTTAATTTTATCATTGATACTGATAGAATCATTTAGCTGACCATTATCTTCTACAGCTTTCCACTTCTTCAACGCTTGGTTATAGTAATCAAGAGCCTGGAGTGTTTTACCCGCTTTAGCGTAACTATCGCCATTGCTAGTAAATATGGAAGCTTCAAGCGTAGGGTTTTTTGCTTGTTGTGGCAGAAGTGACAGTATCCGATCAAAAAAGTGTGCTAAAAACTCGTCGGAAGTTTCCTTTTGTGCTAACAGAGTGAAAAAATTGTCAACAATACTTGCAAAACGCTTCCCATCAGAAGAATCTTTTGATAAGTCATTAAAAATTGGAGTAAACAATTGCTGAAATAATTGGTTGGCGTCGTCTTGCGCTTGCTGGTTCAAGCCCAAGTCGGAGTAAAATTTTACACTGAAAAACTTCGGTAAAGTTTTAAAATATGAAATAAAAAACAACTTGTCGCGATCTGATTCTATCGCTCCTAGCTCAGATAAAAGTTGACCGTAGCTAAGAGACTGCCATAGTAGCAGCGCATCATTGAAGGAGTAGAGCGCTGGTTGAAAATCACCCGTTAATTGGTAAATACTAGCAATATTGAAGATAGTACCTGCTTCGCATATGCGGATATCCGAAATGCTAGGTGTTTCAGAAATCTTACCTAAGATCTTACCTATTTGGATGTGTGCATCAAACCACGGACCTTTCAAAGTTGACGCACCGAACCCAAAAGCGAAACTCCCAGTCGGTTCATCATTTTTAGACGAAGCAGCAACTTTAACTTTTTGCTCCTCTGAGTGCAATTTGACATGACTGGGATTGTTCCTCAGATGACGCCACAACAATAGAGCTTGATTATAGAATTCGAGTGAGCGGTCTTTATCCTCTAACTCGCGATAGTTGAAACCGATGTTACTCAGTGTCAATGCTTGCCAAAAGGGAAGATTCAGGTTTTTAAATATTGGCAGTGCTTGAGTGTAGACATCAATTGCCTGCTGATACTGCTTTAATTTATAGTATGTATTGCCAAGATTGTTGAGAATTTTAGCTTCTCCAAGAGGGTCTTGCTGGGATTTGTAAATTTGTAATGCTTCTTGATATTTGGCGATCGCCTTCTTATTATCTTCCTCTTCTTTAGAATCGTAGTAAATTATGCCAATTTTGTTAAGCAAATTAACTACCCTAACTTGGTCTTTCTTTGATTTGTAAATTCGTAGCGCTTCTTCGTATTTAGCGATTGCCTGCTGATGTTCCTCAGCGTCTTTGTAAACTCTAGCGAGTTTTTCGAGTACCTCTGCTTCTTTAAGTTGGTCTTTCTTGGCTCGATAAATTCGTAGTTGCTCTTGATACTTGAGGATCTCTTGTGCATGAGATGCCAATTGATTCTCAGCGACATTGACCAGCACAATCACTTTACTAGGATCTTTGCCCGGGTCTGATGAAATGTTCACATCCTCAAAAAAACCCAAGCTATATACTCGCTGTATATCTTTTTGCATTTGGGTTCGGTTGAAAACTTTTCCAGGCTTTAACTGGATTTGCTGAAGAATTGCCGAGGGTGGAACACGACCGCGAATAGGTTTACCCTGCTCATCTGTATACTTTTTCTCACTGTTGACAAATCGGACTCCAATGTGTTCAATTACACCTTCTACTACTTTCAGGGTGACAACTCCATTTTCAGATACTTGCGGCGCTCCAATCACATTCGCCAGCACATAACCTTGGTCTTGATACCGCTTGGTTAACCGCTTGATGTTCTCCAGCAAGTCCCGCAGGTTGAGGATTCTGCCATACTGGTTGCGAAAGATTTCATGCACAGTGCTAGGAGGTAATGCAGAAGGAACATTGGTGCCTGGATTTGCCTGCACTTGCACTTTTGTCAGGATGGTAGGCTTCACTTCAAACTTTACCCGTACCCCTAAAGGTGTATCCTCTGCCACTGCTGCGACATTCGAGAAAAAGCCTGTGGCAAAAATGGCGTTAATATCTGCTTGTAGTTGAGAGCGGGTTGTTGTGTATCCTGGTTTAGTTTTGATAGTTTTGTATACTTCGTCCTCTAGCTCTCCTTTTACGCCACTAACTGCAACTTCATTTACCAGTACTCTTGTTTCTGGTTGACCATGATTTGTAAATGAAGTAGACGGTTTTTGTGGGGATGGGGTTTTCTTAGCTTGTGCCAATAAGCTGAAGAAGGTAGGCTGTAGCTGGGGATATGCTACAGTTTGCACTTGCAGAGCTTTGAGTCCTCCTGCATCCTCTCCAAGAGCTACAGCTACTGAGCTTGACAAGCATAGAATAATGACAGATAGAGCAAGGTTGTAAGGGGCAGAATCTGAAAGTAAACTTCTTAAAAGAGAGTTTTGTTTAACGGGATGAGCCATGACTAAACCTTTGCTACAGTAACGCCTCTACATTATTAATAAACGCAGAGTGTTGCAGAAATTACGGATGACCAAGGGGGCAAAATTCCGAAATATGTCGCTTTTATTATACATTTAGATATATTAAGGATAATTTTTTATTTACTTACGACTGCAACGGGCCATCGCTTTTCCGTAATATCAAGTTCGTAGATTCTTGCGTAACCTCAACGGAGAGTGCATCGTTATAAACGCACTTTGGTCCCGCTTAACTGCAATCCTTACAACAATAGTTATCATAGTCGTTTAACAAAGCCTGCACAAAGCCATGAAAGATACACTACTTAGCATCATTTGAGCTTAATCCTGATGCAGCACATCAATTAGTAACGGAAAACTTGAATAACTTGCGCCTTTTTCGGAACCAAGCTGCTGGTCGTTGCTTTTTTTCCTGGTTTATCTAGTTTCGCAACAGTATCTATAAGTTTAGCTGAAGATGTAATTTATACATTGAACAGTATTTAGAGCAGATTGATTAGCTATGAATGCAAGTAGTTGTGAAGAGGTCTATATTGTTGGGATAGCGAATTCTGCGATATACTTCTCCAAATATGCCTGTCGTGTGGTAGTGTTGATTCGAGCGGCGCTGACCAAGAATATGTCTCAGTACTTAATTGATCAAATCAAAGCAACAACCAATCTCGCGGTGCGTACCGAATCTCGCGTGGCGGAGATGTAGTGATGCAAATCGAGCAATTACGTCAAGTTCCTCTGTTTGCTCACTTAGATGACTTGCAGTTGCAGTGTTTAGCCAATCAAGGCAAGGAAATTTGGCTCGATGCCGGCACCCAAATTGCTCAGCAGGGAGATCCACCTGATGGGTTTTACATCATTCTAGAAGGGCAAACAGAATGGACGCGCAATGTGGAAGGCGAAAATGTCCCGGTTGTGATTCTAAAAGCCGGTGATATATTTGCAGAACTAATTTTGCTTCTAGATGAACCGTATCCTACGAGCGGACGTGCGGTAACTGCTGTTAATTTGTATAAACTGACACCAGATGAATTCTGGAAAATGCTGGAACTATGCCCTGGTGTGATGCGGCAGGTGCTGAAAATTGCGATTCAGCGATCGCAAATTCACGAAACCGTTACGCAACAGCTAGCCAAACTCATTTCCCTAGGAACTTTATCAGCAGGGTTAGCCCACGAGTTGAATAATCCGGCGGCTGCCGTGCGACGGGATGTACAAAATTTGGCAACCATTTTGCGCTCATTACCTAATCTAGCGCTACAACTGCATCGTCAACCGATTGATGAAACCCAATTAACCTTTTTGTGCAACTTATATCAACAAGCAGCGACAACGGCAAAACAGCCTCCTCAACTCGATCCGCTTACCCAAAGTGAACTAGAAGATACCGTGTCAGACTGGCTTAGCGATCGCAACATCGACCGGGGCTGGACACTGGCGCCGACGCTTGTCGCGGCTTCTTTAACCGTCGATCGCTTGGATGAAATTGCCTCTAAGGTTACCCCAGAGTGTCTAGGCAGTGTTCTCACTTGGCTTGAATCCACGATTTCTGGAATCAATTTGTTAGAGGCAATCGACCTCAGTTCAACCCGCATTTCAGAGTTGATCCAAGCGATGAAAGATTACTCGTATATGGATCAAGGATCTCTCCAAGAAGTTGATATTCACGCAGGCATTGAAAGTACGTTAACAATTCTGAAACACAAACTGAAATACGGAATTACAATCAAACGGGAATATGGAGTCTTGCCGCGAATTTGGGCGTATGGACGAGAACTCAATCAGGTCTGGACAAATATAATTGATAATGCAATTGATGCGATGCAAGGCAAGGGAGAATTGACCATCCGCACTGGGCAGAACAGTGATGAGGTCTTTGTGGAAATTGCTGATACCGGATCGGGAATTCCGTTAGAGGTGCGATCGCGAATTTTTGAGCCATTCTTCACTACCAAAGGTGTCGGAGCCGGAACCGGATTAGGATTAGATATTGTTCGTCGGATTGTGGTGCAACAACATCATGGAGACATTAGCGTTGATTCTCAACCCGGTGAAACCTGCTTTCGGATTCGTTTACCCATTCAACAAAGCGATAAACTTTGAGGAGCAACTGGTTACGCCATGTTAGCTTGATTGATCTAATTTAATTAGCAGATCGGGAAAATGAACAACACAACTACAATCCTATTATTTATTTCCCTCATAATCAATACTTTATTTTTGGTAATAGCAGCTATATTTATTCAGAGAAAAGGTGGTCTATCATATTTATTAACAAAAATATTTAAGACTTTGAATTCTGACAAATTTTCTAGTAGTAATGATTACAATCCCACATATCTCCATAAAACAAGCCAGTTTGAAAAACTACCAAAATCAGAGCCAGGAATTATTTTATTGGGAGATAGTTTAACTGATGAAGGCGAATGGGCAGAGTTGCTGGAAAATCCCAATATAAAAAAACGTGGAATTAGCGGGGACACAACAAATAGGATATTAAATCGCTTAAACGAAATAGTAGATTCAAAACCGAAAAAGATTTTCTTAATGGTCGGTATTAATGACTTGGTAAATGATGGTAAATCTGTAGAACAAATTTTAGAAGTATACAAAAATATTTTAACTGATTTACGCAATAAAATACCAAATACAGAAGTATTTGTTCAAAGCGTTTTACCCGTCAATAACAAAGTGACTCGTTATTGGCAAAACAATAATCATGTATTAAAACTGAATTCATACTTAAGAGACTTGGCAAAAGAGTTTACATATCAATATATAGATGTATTTTCTCATTTATTAGACTCTCAAAATCAATTAGATGCTCAATACACGCTTGATGGACTTCATTTAAATGGTCAAGGATACTTAGTTTGGAAGGAAGTTATTAAAAAATATGTGGTTGACCACGAATTACAGCATCCAGTAGCGTAACCCAACCTAAAGCCTAAGTATCTGGTACTAGTATAAATTGTGCAGAGGAAGCAACCAGTGGTGAGGGGTCATTACGAAAAGCATATAATCTTTGCTTGCGTTTATCGTTCCACCCATACGTTTGCGACTGCGTAATTAATGCAGCAAGGGCAATGCGACGCAATCTGTCATCGTTGCTTGCGACTAAAAGTTCTTCTAAATGTACTAATTCGTTAGCATCGTTTCTTCCAGTTGTCTCTCTTATTCCATCCACTGCTGTAAATAAGACTTCGGGATGCATTTGATCGGAAGCTGCTAATTTTTCAAAGAAAATCGCTAATTCATCGCAAGGTAAAGCGGGTAATGCTAATTCAACTTGTAAAGTAGCGGTAAGTGGGTCGCTTGCCATTGCTTCAATAACAGCGCGTGCGGTTGGTAATAATAGTTGGCGCCGACCACCTAGTGTATTAATCAGTATTCTTACTAAAGTTTGCAGCGCACGACGATTGCCAATAATGTTTCTAACAGCATCGCCAACAACGGTAGCAAATTTACCGCTATAGGTAGTAAATACTGCATTTGCTGCTGCTGAACACTCGTCAGGTAAAGGTGAATTTATTGCCTGTAGTAGCTTAGGTAAGAGTATTTGTTCGGGATCGTTAACTGGTAGCTGATAGCAGCGTTGGAGTACATTTAAACGTACTAGCGGATCTGGATGAATTAACAATGTTGCAAGTAATTCTAACAATCTACGCTGTGCTATTGGTGACAAACTGTCGGTGGGAATGCGTCCAACAACGGTTGCTATAGCTGCATCGTTAGAAGTTGCGGCGCCTTCTAATATTGACCAGGTTGTATCGCGTTCTAAATGACTCCATAATGCGCGCAGGGAACTCTTAACAGGGAACAGGGAAATCCCCTTGACGCACTCTTCAGGGGTATGATCGCGGACGTATTTTTTCTTGCGCCTACTCGACGAAAAAAATATTTTATTTCTTTCATAAATAAATTATGGTGCAAGTACCCTTAATCTTCTCCCAAGGGGAGACGCGCAAGGGACGGCGGCTCATTCTTTTCTGTTAAGAGTTCACTGGTTCGAGTTCCCGCTCCCGTTGCGGGCTTGGTCATACAATCCCAGTCTTCGTCACCATTTTCCAAAGTTTCTATGTGCGGGATAAGCTGTCACCTGGATATAAGCAAATATTATACATAACCAACCTACTTGCTTAAACGGTGGCTGATAAAAAGTATTACACACTACAAAATTAGGAGTGCGATCGCTCTTGGGGGAAAAGTTTGCTTTTCTACTGATATTCAATTCCGACAACAGGTAATGCTTACAGATATGTTAGCCAGCAATTTGAGCTTAGTTCTGATGTAGTGCGTCAATCAATTGCAGATAAATTGTCTCGGTTAAAAGCAGATCGCAAAACTTGCAGATTATGTTGATAAATTTCCCGAATTAGCTGTTATTACATTAATGGCTTTAAAATTAAAATTAAGTGAGGAAATTATTTCAAATTTGAACAGCTTGTAATTTCAGCCAATTTATCAAATTAAGTTTAAATATTCACATTTAAGTGTAAATACCTATGCTGGTCCAAGACAAACAACAACGCAACTGGAAACCCATCATCAAACAATTTGAAGCGGTCGTTGGCAAAAATGGCGTAGTGCAACGCCGCGAGGAACTGATCACTTATGAGTGTGATGGACTCACTAGCTATCGCCAACGTCCGGCTGTGGTGGCGCTACCAAGAACAACAGAACAAGTCGCTGAGTTGGTGAAGATATGCGATCGCAACTCCATCCCCTTTATCGCACGCGGATCTGGTACTGGTTTATCAGGTGGGGCTTTGCCAATAGAAAACTGCGTTTTAATTGTAACTTCATTAATGCGGCAAATACTTAGCGTTGACTTAGAAAATCAGCGCGTTGTTGTGCAACCAGGAGTCATTAACAACTGGGTAACACAAACAGTGAGCGGTGCTGGATTTTACTACGCTCCTGACCCCTCCAGCCAAATCATCTGCTCTATTGGTGGCAATGTAGCCGAAAACTCTGGAGGGGTGCATTGCTTGAAGTACGGTGTCACGACTAACCACGTTTTGGGATTAAAACTCGTCCTTCCCGATGGTTCGATTGTAGATGTGGGGGGACAAATTCCGGAAATGCCTGGTTATGATTTAACAGGTATATTTGTTGGTTCCGAAGGAACTCTAGGAATTGCTACAGAAATTACTCTGCGAATTCTCAAAAGTGCTGAATCAATTTGCGTACTTTTAGCTGATTTTACCAACATTGAAGCAGCTGGGGCAAGTGTTTCCGATATCATCAGCGCCGGAATTATTCCCGGTGGTATGGAAATCATGGATAACCTCAGCATCAATGCTGTTGAAGATGTAGTTTGCACAAATTGTTACCCCCGTGATGCTGCAGCTATTCTGCTCATAGAAATAGATGGTATGGCTGTAGAAGTTGCGGCAAATAAACAGCGCGTTGCTGAAATTTGTAAAAATAATGGTGCGCGTAATATTACTATTGCAAGTGACCCCGAACAGCGCTTGAAATTGTGGAAAGGACGCAAAGCAGCTTTTGCTGCAGCTGGACACGTAAGTCCAGATTATTATGTACAAGATGGCGTAATTCCGCGTACTCAGTTGTCTTACGTACTAAGTGAAATTGAAGCCTTAAGTCAGAAATCCGGTTATCGCATTGCCAATGTGTTTCACGCTGGTGATGGCAATCTTCACCCACTGATTCTCTACGATAATTCTGTACCTGGAGCATTAGAGAAAGTGGAAGAAGTCGGGGGAGAAATTCTCAAGCTTTGCGTAAAAGTGGGCGGGAGTATTTCTGGTGAACATGGTGTTGGTGCAGATAAGAAATGCTACATGCCGGAAATGTTTACTCCAACTGATTTAGAAACTATGCAATCGGTAAGACAAGCTTTCAATCCCAAAGGTTTAGCAAATCCCGGAAAGATTTTCCCCACACCGCGCACTTGCGGTGAAGCAGCAAAAGCTATGGGTGAGACTGCCAAACACTTGGAAGGAATAGAAAGATTTTAACACTATTCCACTTCATCTCGTTCCCAGCCTCCGGCTGGGAATGCCTTACCGGCGGGCTGCCGCCTCCCGACTGCGAAACGAGGCTGAGCCTATGGAATAACGTTAAGACCCAGCGCTTGGGAACGAGAAAAAGTACTACAGATGAGCAGAGACAGTACCTACCACAATTGGATTTGCTTACCAGCCCAATGTCCGACTTGATATAGACTGTAAACAGCCGCACCCGCTCCGACAGCTAGGATTCCGCCCATCACCACTGGACCACCTACAGCGGATGTTACAACTGCTGTTGCTGCGGCTCCAGCTACGTTAGATCCCAACGCCCCAGCAATTGCTGTCGTAGCACCGCCGAGTCCCACAGAGGACACAGCAGAAGCCATACCTGCATATCCTGCTAGAGAACCCGCTCCAGCCAGAGAGGCAGAAGCAACACGTTCAACTATGACACCAGTGGTTGCAGCAGCAACATTGATAGCTTGTTCAGTGGACATATCTTGTCCGTTCTGAGCATCTACAAATCCATCAACGACATGCCAAACAGGTTCCATGAATTTCGCTCCTAATGTTTACACTAAAAAAAACCGCTAAATTTCTGGTTTTAATGAAATAATCTAGGTTACAACTTTCCAAGAGCATCCAAGTTAAACCAGGAAAATAGGAAAGAGTTATTAATAAAATTAAATTATTTAAAACTCCAGTGTCATCCTAATTTCTGGAAATACATGAAAGATTTAAATTATCTGCAAATACATGAAATATTTTCCAAACAATCAGTAAATACACGCAGCAAACAATGAACAAAAATCATAAACGCCATCTGCTTAAAGCCAGTGAGATCGAGGCGATGCCAGAAACTGTAAAAGTGCATAACCTCAATCCTAATGCACTGAGAAATACTAAATCCCTCAGTGATGCTGTGGGGATGAAACAAATGGGTGTGCATTTAGTACGAGTGGAACCAGGAAAAGAAACCACAGAATTTCACTTTCATTATCAAGAAGAGGAATTTATTTACATTATTTCTGGTAGAGGAATTGCCGAAATCGGTGATGAGGAATTTGAAGTAGCATCGGGTGATTTTATGGGGTTCACCGCGCCTTCTCTACCACATTCTATGAAGAATCCGTTTAGTGAGGATTTGGTGTATTTAATGGGTGGTGAACGGCGTAGTTTTGAAGTTGTTGATTATACGCGTGTCAAGAAACGTCTGTATCGCGTTGATGGGGAACGTAGATTAGTTGATTGAGGAGATTTGGAACTTGGTTAAGTTGTTTGCTGGGTGAACGAGGCGGCAGCCCGCTACTAAGGCATTCCTAGCCAGAGGCTAGGAACGAGAAAGAAAGCCTCTGGCTGGGAATGAGGAAGACCGAAAAAAAATAGTTGCGGTTGCGTAATAAATCTAGTATCATAAGTTATTGGGTGATTAGCTCAAAAGTAGAGCAGTGGACTCTTAATCCATTGGTTTTAGGTTCAAATCCTGAGTCACCCACTCTTTTACAGCCAATCCAATATCTAATTACTGCAAAATTCCCGCAAGATTCCCGCAAGTTTTGGTAATCCATTTTTGGGTCGGTGTCCTTCTATCCATTTACTGGTGGTCGTGGGTAATCTGTCCGCATCATCAGCGACTCAAAAGCTTTCTGATGATGGCGATCGCTGATCGAGTGGTGATAACAGTTGGTATGCATCTGAACACTATGACCCATTTGTTGGGCAGCCAGGGACACGTCAAGGTTCATACATTAGTCATTGGTAGTTAGCACCGGCGATCGCGCTCCAGGTCATGGATCACTTTCTCCAAATACCAGTTATCCGATTGACCAGGGCATAGTTGTCGCTGGTCCATCCAAGATGCGGGGACTTTCCGGCGTTCGACCACGGGAAGTTCCCGCATCTTTGTTGTTGTTTTGACAAAGTTTTTCTCAGTGCTTTCCTCTCTAACCCACATTCCGCACCCCAACTGTCACGATAGGGAAATTACTGAGAGAAAAAA